>CAZINL010000087.1:7260-8442 GCA_964540595.1 uncultured Clostridia bacterium | reverse complement strand
GCTCCTTTGGCTCAACCATACCGATGGCAGTACTGCTCATCCCGGGAATCTCACGGACAAACTTGATGGCTTCGGTGATCTCGCCGATCAAATGGCCTCCTGCCAAGGCCTTCATCGCATAGAGACCTTGACCAGCTTGATGAACCTTCTCGATGGCGTTTAGCATTTCAGCAACACTGCCGTTTAGTATGCCCATACCACGTTTGTTGATGATGGGGAACACGACATCAAACTCCGGGTGGTCTGGTGCAGCGTCAACAACGTCCACGGCATGCGTGGAGATACCAACCGCCTTAATAATCCCTTTGGCCTTGTAATCAACCAAACACTCAATCGCCCCCGCTCGTTCGGCGAACACTGACTTGTCAGCACGGGCGGCATGGATGTCAAAAATGTCAATCACATCGCGGTCGAGCTCCTGCCGTGCCTTCTCCACACTAGCTTTCATGGCGTCATAGGTCGTGGCTGCAGACTTGGTGGCAATGACCACCGGTTTGTCCCAACCGAGCAGCGCGTGCCGGATATAGTCATGGGTCCGGTACATCTCAGCAGTGTCGAGGAAGTTGATTCCCGCTTCGACGCCCATACGAATCAGGCGAGCCCCCTGCTCCAGGGGGATGTTCTTCTGAATGGGTCCCATGGGCAGCACCCCGAAGCACAGCTCAGTTACCTTGATCCCGGTCTTGCCCAGTTCGCGGATCTGCATATAAATACCTCCTAATGCCCCAACCCGTAGCCTCGTCCACCGTGGTAAGCCGATGTGGATGATGACCGAGGTTGGGCTTTTCCCTTAGAATTCGTGCCGATTTGCTTCTGTCCTGCTATTCGCGTACCAAATAATGCGCATAAGGTACCCGCAGTCCATAGTCGGCTCTGCCGTGCCGCCGTGAAACATGAGCAGGCCCGCTATGATGGCACGACAAGCTCTTCCCTGAGCAGCTTGTTGACTATCCCCGGATTGGCCCGTCCCTGAGTCGCCTTCATGACCTGGCCGATGAGGTAGGCGATCGCACGCTCCTTGCCACGATGATAGTCCGCCACCGTCTGCGGATTGGCAGCTATGACCTGCTCCACCACACGGCGGATCTGTTCTTCTTCCGAGATCTGCGCTGCTCCATCGTCGACCATCTCCCTGATCGACCTCCCCGAGGTAAAGCTCTCGGTAAGCATACTCTTGGCGGT
>CAZINL010000087.1:4445-7250 GCA_964540595.1 uncultured Clostridia bacterium | reverse complement strand
GGCGGTGGTCGCTGTGATCTTCTCTTGGGCAACGTGGTCCAGCAGAAGTACCAGATCATGCGCATTGACGGGAAGACTCTCCCACTCCAACTGCTTGGCGTTGAGCAGCCGGGAGACCTCGCCTAACAGCCAACTCGCCGCCAGCTTCGGCCTAACCCCCTCGGCAACCATGGCTTCGTAGAGATCCGCCAGGACCCGCGAACGGGTCATCATCAGCGCTTCATGGTCGCTTAGGCCATGGTCACGCAGGAGACGCTGCCGGCGTGCTCGCGGCAACTCAGGGAGAGCCAGGCGCATCTGCTCCAACCACTCTGCCCCGATCAGCACCGGCGGTAGATCGGGTTCAGGAAAGTAACGGTAGTCTGAGGTGGTTTCCTTGCTACGCATGGAGCCGGTTGCCCCCCGGTCATCATCCCAGCGACGGGTTTCGGCCATGACCGTCTGCCCCAGCGCGAGGATAGCAGCCTGCCGCTGGTACTCGTACTCCAGGCCGCGCTCGATATTGCGGAAGGAGTTGACATTCTTGAGTTCAGTCTTCGTCCCCAGCTTCATCTCGCCGATGCCGCGCAGGGAGATATTCGCATCACAGCGCAACGACCCTTCCTGCATCTTGCAGTCGGAGATCTCGAGGTAGTGTAGTAGACTCTTCAGGGACTCAAGCAAGAGGCGCGCCTCGCTGGGAGAGCGGAGATCCGGTTCGGTCACGATCTCGATCAGCGGCACACCACTGCGGTTCAGGTCGACTAGGGAGACTTCTCGGTCTCCGATGCTGGTGTGCACCAGCTTTCCCGCATCATCCTCGAGATGTACCCGGGCGATACCTACCCGCCTTACCCCTTCATCGCTCTCAAGCTCGATCCAGCCATCGCTGCCGATCGGCTCCGCATGCTGTGTTATCTGATACCCTCTGGGGAGATCTGGATAGAAATAGTGTTTCCGGTCAAAACGGATCACAGGACTAATCTTACAGTTGAGCGCTATGGCTGCGCGCAGCGCCAGATCCACCGCTCCCCGGTTGAGAACAGGAAGGGCCCCCGGCAGCCCCAGGCACGTGGGGCAACATAGCGTATTTGGCTCTGCCCCAAATCGATTAGGGCAGGAACAGAAGAGCTTCGAGCGCGTCCTAAGCTCGACATGCACCTCTAGACCGATGACACTTTCGTAGTTCACCACAACCTCACACCTCAGTACGCGCGACAGTCTGACAGAACAAAGGCAGCTGGGGTAATCCGGCATCCTGCTCATAGGCATAGGCAATCTGCAGCAAGAGTGGCTCGGCGAAATGCCTGCCCATGATATGCAATCCGATCGGCAACTCGTCCGTTAACCCACAGGGGATGGAGATGGCAGGGATGCCGGCCAAGTTCGCAGGAACGGTAAACAGGTCGCAGCTCTGCATGCGTAGCTGATCCTGGAGACGCGAGCCAAGGCGAAACGCGACAGTGGGCGAGGTGGGAGTAACCAGAGCATCATACCGCTCGAATAGCGCCGTTAGCTCCCGTCTGATCTGGACTCGCATCTGTTCCGCCCTGCGGAACAGATCAATGGCGTCTGGACCAAGGACGTGAGTCCCCAATAAAATCCGCCGCTTGACCTCCTGCCCAAAGCCGCGCGAACGAGAACTCGCAATCAGATCATCGTACCCATCGTCCCAAGGGCCGTCGTCTGCCTGGCGACCATAGCGGATACCATCGTAGCGGGCCAGGTTGGTAGCTGCTTCCGCAGCCGCGATCACCTGATAGGCAGCTAATGCTTCTGGCAAGGCTGGCATGGAGCATTCCTCCACGATCGCCCCCAGCGCGCTCAGTCGCCCGATCGCTCGGCGGACGATCGCCGCAACCGATGGATCTGTGGCACCTGAGAGGGCCTCAGACGGTAGTCCGAGGCGCAGACCTGAAAGATCGGCTGACAGTGAGGCGCTGTAGTCGGGGACGGCTACTGTCGCTGAGGTCGCATCGAGCGGATCGGCCCCCGCCAAGACACCCATGATCAGGGCGACATCCGCAACGTTGCGCGCCATCGGCCCGATCTGATCCAGTGATGAGGCAAAGGCGACCAGACCATAGCGAGAGACCCGGCCGTAAGTGGGCTTTAGCCCCACCACCCCGCAGAAAGAGGCGGGCTGTCGTACAGAACCGCCCGTATCAGACCCCAGTGCCAACGGGACCAGCGCCCCTGCCACAGCGGCAGATGACCCACCTGATGAACCGCCTGGGACCCTGTCGGTATCCCAGGGGTTGCGGGACGGTCCATAGGCCGAGAACTCTGTCGATGACCCCATGGCAAATTCGTCCATGTTGGTCTTTCCTATGATCACAGCACCGGCAGCTCGCAGTCGCTCCACCACCGTAGCGGTATAGGGTGATCGGTACTCGGACAGGAGCCGCGAACCACAACTCGTTCGGGCTCCTGCTAGGTTGATATTATCTTTGATGGCGATAGGCAGACCTGCCAAGGCTAGGTCCTCACCGCTGCGTAGACGCACCTCGACCTGCTCCGCCTCTTGAAGCGCCTCTTCCCTGATCGTCAGGAAGGCATGCAGCCTAGGGTCAGCATCGCCAATACGTTGTAGATGCGCCTGTACCAGTTCCACGGGGCTGACCTGCCGTTTGATCACCAAGTCACGCATTTGACAAGCAGTCTGTTGCCAGAGTTCCATGACAGCCTACCTCTCCCCAACCATCCTGGGCACCACAAAGTAACCATCGTGATGCCTCGCAGCGTTCGCAAGCACTGGCTCGCGGTCTAGGCCCGGGGCATCCTGATCGGCACGGAACGCCTCGACACCGATGGTCAAGAGCTCCA
>CAZINL010000087.1:0-4435 GCA_964540595.1 uncultured Clostridia bacterium | reverse complement strand
CAGCATACGTGCTAAGTCGATATGCATGAGGTCAAGCTCGGCGTCAGCAAAAGATAGACGCACCGATCGCGCCAGCATTCTCACCTGCTCGCGACTGATCATCTCACTTCACTTCGGACCAGTGCGAGAAACTGCCCCTCATCTAAGATGGGGACTCCTAGTTCCTTGGCCTTGTCATACTTGGAGCCCGCGTCTTCGCCGGCGACCACATAGGTAATCTTTTTGCTGACACTGCCGCTCACTTTGCCTCCCAACTCTTCAATCATGCGCTGAGCCTCACTGCGTGGCATGGTGAGCGTTCCTGTCAGAACAAAGGTCAGCCCAGCAAGGGCCTGTTCACCCGTCGGTGTAGAGCTCTTCGCCGTCATCTGAACTCCTCCGCGGGCAAGCTTGGCGATCAGCTCACGGGCGGTAGGCTGGGCGAAGTATCGTACGACACTGGCGGCGATCTTGTCCCCGATCTCAGGTAACTGGATGAGTTGCTCATAACTCGCACCCATGAGCGCCTCCATGGAGCGGAAGTGTTCGGCGAGGGTGCTACTGGCTCTGGCGCCAACAAAACGAATCCCAAGCCCGAACAGCAGCCTGTCCAGAGGATTGCTTCGGCTCTTGTCGATGGCTGCTAACAGATTTTGAGCCGACTTCTGCCCCATCCGTTCTAGCTGCAGCAGTTGCTCCATGGTCAGGAAATAGAGATCACCGACATCTGCGACCAGATGATTGGCAAAGAGCTGACTGACCAACTGGGGGCCCAGCCCCTCAACATCCATGGCATGGCGTGATGCAAAGTGGATGATCCCTTCTTTGACCAAGGCAGTACAGGTGGGGTTGATGCAGCGTATCGCCGCCTCCCCTTCCTCACGCACCGCTGGCTGGCCGCAAGACGGGCAGGTCGAGGGCATGACAAAATCAGTCTCCTCGCCCGTACGCCGCTCGGTCAACACGCGAACTACTTCAGGAATGACCTCGCCAGCCTTCTGCACCACCACCATATCGCCGATCTTGAGCCCTTTGGCGCGAATGATATCTTCGTTGTGCAGGCTGGCGCGACTGACCGTGCTACCAGCGATGAGCACGGGCTCAAGCAGCGCTGTGGGTGTCAGAGCTCCGGTCCGTCCCACGGTGATCTCGATCCCCTTGAGTCGCGTCACCACCTGTTGGGCAGGGAACTTGTACGCCACAGCCCAGCGGGGGCTCTTGGCGGTGTTACCCATAGCGAGCCGCGCCGCTAAAGAGTTCACCTTGATCACCATGCCGTCGATCTCATAGGGCAGTTGCTCGCGTCGCTCAGACCATTGAGCACAATAGTCCGCTACCGCTTGCATGCTGCTAAAGATGCGCCGCTCTGGGTTGACCTTGAACCCCATACGACCCAGATACTGCAGAGTTTCCTCATGGGTGTCGAATTCGCGATCGTGGATCAGATCAATGTTGTAGAAAAACGAGTCCAATCGTCTGCTGGCAGTGACCTTGGGGTCCATCTGACGCAGAGACCCCGCAGCAGCGTTACGGGGATTGGCGAAAGGGGCTTCCCCCAAGTGGTCGCGTTCTTCGTTAAGACGGACAAACGCTTCCTTCGGCATGAATGCCTCACCGCGTATCTCCATACTGACGGATTCCGGAAGGCGCAACGGGACCGAACTAATAGTACGGACATTGGCTGTGATCTCTTCGCCGGTCACGCCATCACCGCGGGTCGCGGCTTGTGTCAGCAGCCCATCCTCGTAGGTCAGTACCACCGTCAGACCATCAATTTTCAGTTCGACCACGTACTCCAGGTCGCCTTGATAGTAGCCTTTCGCCCGGCGTTCCCACTCAATCAAGTCCCCGAGGCTGAAGACATTGTCGAGGCTCAGCTTGGTCGTCGCATGAGTGACCGGGGCAAAGGTCGATGCCACCTCACCGCCTACCCGCTGGGTAGGCGAGTCCGGTGTCACGAGATCAGGGTATTGCCCTTCTATAGCCAATAGTTCGCGCACTAGGGCATCATAGTCCGCATCACTGATGGTCGGCTTGTCCAGTAAATAGTAGCTCTCGTTGTGCATCGCGATGCTCTGGCGCAGTTCAGCCGCCCTGGCGATCGCCGCTTCTCTCTCCATCGCCTAGCCTCCTACTCGTTCCAGGCCGGCGTACTTAACCACCAACCGCTTGTCGCCCACGCCTGGAAACTTGATCACGACCTCCTGATTTTCCCCTTGTCCATCGGCCTTTAGTACCGTGCCGGTTCCCCAATGTTTATGCTTCACCTGCTCGCCTGGCGAGAAGTTGGTCGCCTTAGGGCCGGACCCGGCCGTCGCCTGAGCTGTCTTGGCCATATCGGCGATGAAGCTCTTCTGTTGCCCCCATGCAGTGGGGTTCGACACCCGTTGCCTAAGCGCCGGTTTCGCCTTGCCGGGTGTACCCGTCAGCTCCTGCGGGATCTCCTCGAGAAAACGAGAGACGGAGTTAGCCATCGTCCGTCCGTAGAGCGTCCGTTCCCAGGCATAGGTAAGATAGAGATGCTCGCGTGCCCGCGTCATCCCCACATAACAGAGTCGGCGTTCTTCTTCCATCTGGTTCTCATCATCCAGGGCACGCAGGTGTGGGAAGATGCCATCTTCAAGTCCGACCAAAAAAACCACCGGGAACTCGAGACCCTTGGCGCTGTGCAGGGACATCAGCAGCACCTTATCCTCATCACTCTCTCCCGTATCGGTATCGGAGACTAGGGCCACACCGGCCAAGAAGGCGTCCAGGCTCTTCTCTTCGCCGTTGCGATCAAACTCCTGCGTCACCGAAAGAAACTCATTGATGTTCTCTAGACGAGCCTCTGCCTCCAGCTCCTTGCTCTTCTCCATCTCCGCGCGATAGCCGGTCTTCTCCAGGATCTCCCCAACGAGATCCGTGATGGGTAGGAACTCCACCTGTCGACGCAAGTTCTCAATCGTTTGGACGAACTCGGCGATCTTGTTGGCCGTCCGCCCTGTGATCCCGGGGACAGATTCCGCTTCGGCCAAGATACCGAACAGCTGAACCCCCATCTCCTGAGCGAAGCTCTCCAACCTATCCATGGTAGTCTCCCCAATACCACGCTTGGGGACATTGATGATCCGTCGCAGGCTCACATCATCGTACGGATTGGCCAGCACGCGCAGATAGGCCAGAATATCTTTGATCTCCTTGCGGTCATAGAACTTCGTCCCAGCCACTAGAGCGTAGGGGATGCGCCGCTGCATCAACAGCTCTTCGACCACACGCGATTGGGCGTGGGTACGGTACAGCACAGCGAAATCACGATAGGAGCGCTGTTCACGAACCAGCAACCGTTCGACTTCGCTAGCGATGAAGGCCGCCTCGTCGTGCTCATTGTCGGCCTGGTAGACTGTGACAAGGTCACCGCCTTCATTGGCGGTCCACAGCTTCTTCTTCTTGCGTTGGGTATTGTTCTTGATCACATGATAGGCAGCGTCCAAGATGGCCTGGGTGGAGCGGTAATTCTGCTCCAGCTTGATGGTCCGGGCCTCCGGGTAGTCTCGTTCAAAGTTGAGGATATTGCTGATATCGGCCCCACGCCATGAGTAGATCCCTTGGTCTTCGTCGCCAACCACACACAGGTTGCGGTAGCGTGCGGCCAGAAGCTTGATCAGCATATACTGGGCATAGTTGGTGTCCTGATACTCATCGACCATGATATAGCGGAAGCGCTCCTGATACGCATCCAGAAGATCGTCATGATCGCTCAGGAGGCGAACCGTTAGCATGATCAGATCATCAAAGTCAACACTGTTGCTCAGTTTTAGCTTGCGTTGATAGAGCCGATAGATCCCCGCCACCCGTTCTTCAAAACGGTCCCGTGCCTTGCGTTCGAACTCGTCCGGTTTTTGGAGCAGGTTCTTAGCCTTGCTGATGCAGCCCAAGACCGCTCCGGGCGTATACTGCTTATTGTCGATATTCAGCTCACGCAGACACGCCTTGACCACAGACTGGCAGTCGCTGTCGTCGAGTATGGTAAAACTCTTCGTGTACCCCAGTCGCTCAATATCCCGCCTCAAGATGCGCACGCAGGCAGAGTGGAAAGTACTCACCCACATGGCGCGGCTGCGCCCCCCGACCAGCTGCTCAACGCGCTCTTTCATCTCGGCGGCCGCTTTATTGGTGAAGGTGATGGCCAAGACCTCGTCCGGCCCTACACCGTTTTCGAGCAGATGGGCAATACGATGGGTCAGCACGCGTGTCTTGCCGCTTCCAGCTCCGGCCAGGATCAAGAGAGGCCCTTCATGGTGGAGCACAGCAGCTCGTTGTTGATCATTAAGCTTGTCCAGTAAACCCATACGTCCAACCCCCCTCGGCGAAATCACACATATATTCGCCCCAAACCAAAGCTTATCCTTTTTCCATAGCTGTGTATGCTTGACCTATGATGCCAGCAATGGACCTGATCCGATCCTTGGCATTG
>CAZINL010000086.1:6153-12422 GCA_964540595.1 uncultured Clostridia bacterium | reverse complement strand
AAGACGAAGGCCACCTTAGTTAGTTGCGCTGGAGCCACCTAACGGCTCCGGTTTCTGAATTCTGACCTCTACCATAACCCGGGGGTGATTTTTTGCGTTGCCGTATGGTCAAGACCCTTCTGCCTCTGCATATGACAGGCGCGCTGCGTCCTGAGGTGGCCCAGCAGGTGGACGAGCATCTGGCTGTCTGTGCTGCCTGCCGCATGGTGGCCGCTGAGCTAAAGGCCAATCAGACCGATATCCAGCCCGAGTCTACCCCGCCTCCGTCTCCGACTCCAGCTCCCCAGCTTCTGCAACCCCAGCGTCCTCTAGATACTTATCGCCGCCACGCATCCTTGGCCAAGGTCAGGGATGAGGCGACCGCGACACCTGTCAGGGAGGCAGACATTCAGGCACAGCCCCGGGTCGAGCAAGAGCCCAGCCCGCGGCCCATGACACCACCGAAGCAGCGCCACGTTAACCCCAAGGCACCCCGGCAGGTGGCAGACCAGGACAAGGCTGAACATCCTGGCTGGCGCGCCTACCGCGATGCGCGTAGGGGTGCAGCCTCATCGCGCTCCCCCAAGGCCATGGCCCAGATCCTCTTTACCATCCTGATGGTCATCTTGGCTTTGGTGATGGGGATGGCCTGGCGGGGATCCAGCCTGCGCCTAGAGGCTTACCAGCGTGAGACCACTGCGGGTGCCATCGCCGAGCTGCAGGCTGATCTGCGACGGATCAAAGAGCAGCTGCAGTCTCCTCAGGCCCCAGTGGCTCTGCCACCTTTGAGCAAAGAGACGCTGGCCATGGGCCTGCTACTGCAGGCCGATCCACTCCAGCAGGAGAGCTATCTGCCGTTGGTTGAGGCCTACACTCAGGTGCAGACGGCGCTTACGCTCTGGCGGGCTGAGCAGAACAGCGCTCCCGCTGTGATCGTCACCGGCTTCGCCACTGAGGCCAACAAAGCAGTCGATGAGCTGATCCAAGCGCTGGAACCACTCAAGCAGAGCTCTCCTCCCACAGCCGACCAGCGAGCAGCGATTAAGCAGCGAGCGATTCGTCTACAAGGCCTGGCGGTCAGCTATGTCGATGAGGGCAACGTGCCTGGTCAACTTCCTGACGCCCAAATCAGCGAACAGGCGGCCATCGCTGCGGCGGCAGTGCTCCTGCCTGAAGGAGCAGCGCCCGTCAAGCCGGCGGCGGTCCGGCGCTATCAACGCCGCCAGGGAACTGACCTGTGGGACGTCAGCTTTACCCACAATCTGCAGAAGTGGCAGATCCAGGTCAGCGCCGTCAGTGGCCAGGTGCTGGGGATGACCCTACCTGTGCCGACCAAAGGCGACCAAGTCAGCGTCGAACAAGCCGAGCAGACGGCCAGGGCGTACCTAACCGAACGGACCGAGGCCGATCGGTTCGTGCTCTTCGATCGCCAGGAGAGGGATGGGCAGGTGTTCTTCGCCGTCCACCGTGTGATCGCGGGGCTGCGTTACTTCTCCGATCCTCTCAACGTTGCGGTCGCCCGCTACGGCGGCAGCATCACTTCTTATCAGCGCCTGCAGCCCACCGCAGCTTGGGCAAAGCTGCCGGTCTATCAGTTGACCGCCGAGCAGGCCAGAGAGCAAGCCGAAACTTGGGCGGCCGGACAGAAGGCGAGCGTCCCGGCCGATGAGGGATCCCTCGGGGTCGCTCTGCACCCCTCGCGTGTGGAAAGGTTGGTCTGGGGCTTCACCGTCAGCGAACCCGGGGTGTTCATCTACGTGGACGCGCAAAACGGGGAAGTGTGGAAGAGCAATTAGCCCCCCGCCCCTGGCCCCTGGCCCCTCGCCAGGTAGCCCGCGAGGCAATACCACTATGACGATCGTACGAACGCCTTGCTGTGTAGGGGCCGGTCTGAGGCCGGCCCGCCGGTCGCCCTAGGCGACCATAATCGTTCCACAGCCTCGGTTGATGAGAGCCGGGGCGTTTCACGCCCCTACACGGGCCGGCCTCAGACCGGCCCCTACAAGATCGCTTTGGGTCAAGGATAGGTGGAGTGAAATGGATACCAAAAGGTGCACCCGAATGCCGGGTGCACCTTTTAATGTCGTCGCTCCTCACGAGGGGCGAGGGGTGAGGGGCTATCCTGTCCCCGCATCGGCATCTCCACCGTTACCGTTGTTCCCTCGCCCACGGTGCTACGCACGCGGATCTCGCCATGGTGATCGGCGATGATCCGGTTGCAGATGGCGAGACCGAGGCCGGTTCCTTCGTCCTTAGTGGTAAAGAAGGGGTCAAAGATCTTGCTTAGCAGTTCTGGCTGGATGCCCCTACCGGTATCGCTCGTCTCCACCGCGACCCGACCGTCCGCGCAACGCATGGCAATGGTCAGGCTGCCACCGGCGTCCATGGCTTGGAAGGCGTTGGTGGCGAGATTGAGCAGGACCTGCTTCAGCTGTTCGCGGTCGCCGAGCACCGAGACAGGTTGCTCCGGGAGCTCCGTCTTGAGGGCGATCCCACGCAGGAGCGCCTCGCTCTCAAGGATGGCACTGATATCACGCAGCAAGCCATCCAGTTGCAGCCACTGCAGCACCGCCGGCCGGTCCTTGGCCAGGACTAGAAACTCGGAGATGACATGGTTGATGCGATCGATCTCGCTCAGCATTAGCTCGATATAGGAGACCTCATGCAACCATTGGTTCTGACGGCATTTCTCCTTCAGCAGCTGTAGGAAGCCACGGACGGTGGTGAGGGGGTTGCGGATCTCATGGGCGGTGCCAGCCGCCAGTTGTCCGACCACGGCCAACTTCTCGGAGCGCTGGATCTCGTGTTCCATCTTCCTCAGAACGGTGATATCGCGGAAGAGGGTCATGGCACCCGCGACCTTCCCGAGAGAATCACGCAACGGTGAACAGTCGAGGATAAACTCATGTTTGTCGCCATCGATGGTCCAGCTGGCTGTATGGTTGCGGTGGGTCTGACCCTGGCCGAGCGAGTCCAACAGCGGGGCGGTCAGTTCTGGCGTCAGGGCCAGACCGGTAATATCCCGGTGGGCGATCTCGGCGCTGACCAGACCGGTAGCCATCTCCGCCGTATGATTGCAGACCGAGATACGGCCGTGCTGATCAACGGCGATCACTCCCACATCGAGCGCGTCGAGCAGGAACTGCGCCTGCTGCAGGGCATCGTGCAGCTGACTCTCCATCTCCTTGAGTTGGGTGATGTCGCGGAAGATCAAGATCATCCCGGTCACGGTCCCCCGTCCATCGCGGGTAACGGTTCCATCGACGACCAGGTGGTGGCCTTGGTGGCTGCAGGGGCAGATTGGATCCTGTTGCCAGCTAGGGCAAGGGCAGCTAACGGTTTGGTTGCGGAAATCCATCGCCCGATCGGCCTCTACGGCCAGCGAGGGGAAGAAGTGACCGATGTTCTGCCCTAGTGCCTTCTCGCGCGAAAGAGCGCAGATCCTGGTCATGGCAGGGTTGAGGTCGGTGATGGTCCCGGCCGTGTTCACGCTCACCGTTCCGATCGGGCCAGCCTCATTGACCAGAGCGAGGATCTTGCGCATCCGCGCCAAGTCCTCATCCTGGCGTAGGTCGTGCACCAAGCACAACACTCCTTGCCGCCCATCGCCGGCTTGGTAGTGGTAGGCGACTGTCTCCACCGGTATTCGTTCACCCGCAGAGCCGACGAGGGTCTGACGCTGGCGGACTTGGTCCGACTGACCCATGTGAACGGCGGGCAGGACACGCGTGCCCAGTTCCTCCGGTGGGAAGATCCTATGAGTGACATCTTCATAGTGCGCACCGATTACCTCGCTGCTAGGAATGCCCAGTAGACCTGCGTAGAATTGGTTGACATAGGCGCACTTCAGATCGCTACCGTAAAGAATGACCCCCACTGGGATAGCATTGAGCAGCTCGATGGCTAGCGAAGAGTGTTCGTCCATGAGCGAGCGTAGGAAGCCCACGATCGGCGCGAGCTCGGCAAGTTCCGCCGGCGGGGTCTCGACACCGGCAGCGACCTGCTGGGCAGCGCTGACGAGATGCGACAGGAGATAGCCCGATAGGCGGCTAGCTACCCACCAAGCGCAGGGGATCGTAATAAGGATGCTGATCAGGATCGTTGGGCCCATCCGCCAGAAGGTGTTGGGCATCATGATCAGCGTGGGCTGCGGCGCTCCAGTGACTTGAGTCAGGTCCTGCACATGCCTTTGCGCCTGATACAGCAGCGCAGCACCCATGATCACCAGGGGAAGGCAGGTCAGGAGCACCAGCACCATGGTCAACTTGCAGCGCACAGAGCGCAAGAACATCGCAGGTTGCCTCCCCTCGGCTTGTCATCCCGCGTTTAGTTCGGCAAAAAATGGCATTATCCTGCCCCGATTGGCGGTCGCCAGCAAATAATGCTATGGTACACTAAGCGACCCCCACCTAGTTAGTGAGGGTCGCTTGACTTTCATGCAGGTCAACCGCGCATGAAGAGCGCGGCCGGTAGTGCCACGGTGACGAGCGCATACAGCCACAGTCCGATGGCGCCGCGCTTGTTGCCCTTGCCCCAGCAGTAGCGGCCGAAATTGATCAGCTTGAGCGCCGCCCCGGCACAGAAGAGCAGTGCCGCGATGATCACTAACATCCAGTTGCCCCCTTATCCCAAGCGTCATCCTATTCACATCGGACGGATCGGTTCATCCTGTAGGCCGATCCGGCGGATATGGGCCTTGACATTGGCCTTGATCTCGACCTCGCCATAGCGGCTGCCCCAGGCGAACTGTTCCCACTCGCTGTAAGTGGCAAAGCGTGACCGAACGTGTAGCCCCAGGCCGAAGATGTCAGCTTCGGCGGCCTGCGACGTGGCGATGGTCTGCCGTGCGTCGCTCTCCAGCAGCCGGCTGATCGCCTGCTCCAGTTCGGGAATCTTGCGCGGATCGATGTAGTCGATGAGCGACTGGATGCCAGCGATATCACCCTCCACCTCCAGCTGAATATGGATCAGCGGGCTGTCCGGGCGGGGCCATTGGACACTAACCTCGGGCGGGCGTCCCTGGCGCAGCTCCACGGTGATCCACTTGTCTGGGGCTTGTGGGTCCGGGATCGAGCAAAAGGCGGTGCCAAACGTCCCCTTGATCATATTGTAGATGGTCGTCTCAGCACCGGTCAGCGTCCCAACCAACCTCCCCCGTTTGTACATGGCCAAGCCGTGATACTCTAGGGTATTGGTAGTTACAGGGCGGGGGATCGAGCCAGCGGTATAGGTGCCCTCCCGATAGCTACCTTCCGGCGGGTTTGTCTCCTTTGCGCCGTCGCCCGGCTCTCTGAGCGCCACCAGCCCGGTGACCATGTCCTCGGCGGTCGAGACAAAAAGGATACCGCTGCCAAAGAGAGTAGCCCGAGGGAGAAAACCGGTGTATTCGAAGGTCGCCATGGCATTGAGGAACAGCTTGCCCGGGTCGGTCTCCAGGGTGAGCTGCAGCCCTTCCAGCAGTTGGCGGGCGCTACCCTGCGCCGTGAAGATGCTGGCGGTCCCGCGCAGCTCACGGAAGCGCATCATCTCGGTCATATAGGGATCGAGGCCTGATTCAGCGAGCTCGTGGCCAATAACAATGGCGTTGCAGTGGATCAGGGTCAGGCGGCGGGAGGCAAAACTATTGGCTACGTTCATGGCGGTGGTGATCGAGGGGGCGATCACTGGCAGGACAAGATAGGGCTTGCCCTGCCCCTCTCCTCCGCCTTTCTCGCCTGCCCCGCCTAGTAGTCCCGGTTTGGCCACGACAAAGGTGACCATGACAGCGCCCTCTGGCCCCTTATCTAGGCCCATGGTTAGTACGAAGCCCATGTCCTCTAGTTCACGCCGATCCCAGCAGCCGCCGAGAGGCAGCGACAGCACTACCACCAGCAACAGGCTGAGCAGGGGTCTATTTCGCCTCTGATGCACGGCGCTCCCCCCATCGCTTGCGTAATAATGCCACTAGATAGGTGATCAACATGCCGATGATGATCACTCCCCCATATTGGCGCTGGTAGCCCGCATCCCAGTTGCGCGCCTCGACAAAGCTGCGCGGCATCAGGGCAAGGGCAAACATGACGATCGCTGTGGGGATGCAGAGCGGTTGATAAAAGGGGAGCCTGAGCCCCTGCGCCACCATTGTGACCGCCGCATGGAAGGTAAGAAAGAGCGCGCTGGCGGAGACGATGAACCAGATGATGATAAAGACCGCCTCCAGACGTTGGAAGAAGCGGCCGAAGTAGATCTGCCGCGCCATGAAATAGAGCGGGTAGGGGACGCGCTCCGTCCCCGGGATCGAGACCGACATC
>CAZINL010000086.1:0-6143 GCA_964540595.1 uncultured Clostridia bacterium | reverse complement strand
GAGGCGGTGACCAGGGCATAGACCAGTCCGGTGATGACAGTGGCAATACTGCCGACAGTGAGCAGGTCCCGCTGACGGCGGAGTGCTGGGGCAAAGACACCGATGGCCAAGATCTCCAGAAAAAGCGAGCTGCGCAGTGCCCCATTGGCCAGCAGCTTCGGTAGCCCGCTGCCCCAAAGTGGCAGCAGATAGCGTGGATTCTGGTAGGGGATCAGCCCGGCCAGGATGACCAGGATGGCGACCGTGATCCAGGGGGCCATGAGAAAGGCCGTCCGTCCGATCACCTCCAGCCCCATGTAGCTGGCATAGACCGCCAGCGCGAGCTCAATGGCCAGCAGCACACTGATCGGTGTCTGAGGGAGGGTGATGGTGATAAAGGTCTCAGTAAACTGACGCATGGTCAGGGCGCCGAGCATCATGATGTTTAGCCAGAGGACCAGCAAGATCGGGGCGGCCAGCCAGCGACCCCAGACACGCTCGATGATCACCGTGATACTCTCAGCGGGGTAAAGCTTGAGCAGACGGTAGTAGATATAGTAGGCGGGCAGAAAGACGACCATGGAGATGAGGGGGATCATCCACCCTGCCGCCCGACCGAGCTTGGCCATCACCTGGGTGATGCTAAGGAAGATGCGGCTGCCAGTGGCCAGCGCCAAGAGCGCGGTCAGCTCATAGACCCCCAGGTGTCCCTGACGGATCATTGGCGATCCCCCTTCCCATCCCCTTGTTCTGGTGGCGGCGGTGCCTTGGGGTCCCAGGTGCGGGTCACGATCCGCTCACGCTGTGAACGTCCTGGACGCAGGAACCTCGCCCGGTTGGTGATATCAAACGTCGGCGCGCGGATGACGATATCGTGAAGCGGACCCAGATACGGTGAGACCGGTGAGGTAAAGGGGACACCGAAATTCTGCAGCCCGGTGAAGTGCAGGATCATGGCGACAAGGACAGCCGCAATACCGTAGAAACCAAGTGCAGCCCCAGCCAGAAGATAGATGAACTGAAAGAGGCGGACCCCAAAGGAGAGTTGGTAGTTGGGGATGGAGAAGTTCCCCAGAGCGGTGATGGCGATGACCACCACCAGGATCGGGCTGACCACGGTGGCCGCCACCGCGGCTTGGCCAATGACGATCGCGCCGACGATGCCGATGGTGGGGCCGATGATACTGGGAACGCGGACACTGGCCTCACGAATAAGTTCAAAGGAGAAGACCATCAGGATCACCTCGATGAAGGCTGGGAAAGGGACCTTCTCGCGACTGCCGGCGATGGAGAGCAGTAGCTCGGTGGGGATCATCTCCTGATGATAGTTCACAATGGCGACATAGAGCGCCGGGATGAGTAACGAGGTGACGATGGCGGTGACCCGCAGTATGCGGGTGAAGGTGGCGAACTGCCAGCGCGTGTAGTAGTCTTCGGCGGTATGTAGGAGCGTCCAGAAGGTGATCGGGACGATCATCCCGTAGGGAGAGCCGTCAACCATGATCGCTACATGCCCCTCGGCTAAGAAAGCCGCTGTCCGGTCCGGTCGCTCGGTATGGAGCACCTGGGGGACAGGCGTGAGGAAATTATCCTGGATATAGTGCTCGATGGTGGGACCACCGATGACATAGTCGACCTTGATCGCCTGAAGACGCCTTTTGACCTCGGCCACCAGTTTGGGGTTGGCAACTCCATGCACATACATCACCCCAATATTGGTCCGCGTCAGATGCCCGACCTCCACCATCTCAGTGGTCAGATCAGGGGTCCTGAGAATACGGCGGACCAGGGCGGTGTTGGCACGCAGACTCTCGTTGAAGGCCTGTTGAGGTCCTAGGACTGCCGCCTCGTTCTGCGTGCGCTCCACGCCACGGTGCTCAAAGCCTTTGGTCTCGGTGGTGAGGGCGATATGCTCGCCATCGATCAAGACGACAGTATTGCCGGCCAGGATCTCCGTCACCAGCAGGTCAAATTCCTTGATCTCCTTCACCTGATGGGATGGGAGCAGTTCGCACATGGTAGTGATCAAAGGCTTTTTATGGGCCGGTCTGTCTTTGAGCTCGGTCAGCAGCATCAGCGGCGCCAGGATGTTGTCATTGATCACCGTCTTGTCGGTCAGACCTTCCATGTAGACCACCGCCGCCCGGACGGCCGGGTCCAGCGGGATCACGAACTCGCGGATGATCAGGTCGGCGTTGCTGTCGGTGCGGAAGACCCGCCTGATCCGGGTCAGGTTCTTGTCCAGGGTCGAGCTGAGATCAGTAACCGGGATCTGAGAGTCGGCCTGCTTCTCCAGTATGGCGTCAATGCGGTGAGTGAGACCCTCGCTGGTAACGATGATCTTGTCCAACTGATCCTCAGTTGCCCTGGTGGCATCCGTGAGCACCTCTTGACCAGCTTGCAGACCGCGATTGAGCCGCTGGGCGCGGCCCTGGTCCCCCGCGAGTTCGGGCTGTTCTTCAGGTAGATCCGCACGCTCACCTCCAGACTCATAGGGCGGACGATCACCTAGGGAGAAGCTCAGCGCGTTCTTCGGCTCGTGGATGCCGAATAGGCGGTCATAGATAGTCACCGCGATCTCTTTCCAGTCCATGGTCCGCCCTCCTTTGTCCTGGCATCCTGCGGATACCTTTTTGCTAGTTTCCCCTTATCTTTCCTCGCTATGAGGCAAACTAGATCGAGAACCCAGGAACTTGCATGACTTCATTATGGCAAGCCCGTGCAGTCGTCAATGCTCTGATTCCATGGCATGCAAGTTCCACAAGAATGAGTTATGTATGATGCGAAAACCATCATCAGGAGGGGATAGTGTTGCGCTTAGGTGGACGAGGCACGCAGGACCAGGAGCAAAAGGGCAAACGCCGCCAGGATGGCGGGGACGCTGGTAATCAAGGTAGTGAGGAGAGACCGGGTCAGCAGCTGACGACCGAGATCCAACAGATCATCCGCGACGAACTGCAGCAGATCATGGGGAGCGACGATAGGGGCCAGCGCGCCCCACGAGACCGCGACCATCAACGCTTCCAGATCAGAAAGCCGACCAAGGTCGGTGCGAGGTCGGGTCAGGGCAGGGGCGCGAGCACCTCGCGTGACCCCGTCATCCGCCACGATATCGAGCTGCTGACACAGGTCCAGATGGAGCTCTCCACAGAGCTCGCCGAGAACCTCAAGCAGCTCAAAGCCGTTATCGCCGAGAGCCAGGCCCTGGCTGAACGCATCCAGGCCGTCCTTGGCCAGAGCAAGACCCCGAACTAGTTACCCATAACTGCCCAACATTTAACGATGCGGCAGAGCCGCGAAAACAGATGAAGCGGATCGCCGCCAGAGGCGTGCGACCGCGACGTGACAGGCTAGTTTATTTAAGATGTCAGTGTTTGGGTATCAGGCTCCCCCGAACTGCTACGAGACTCATAAGCGGCCCCCCCTCTTCATATACATGATCGAGATTCATGTAGACGAGGGGGAATCGTATGATCTGTCCCGAGTGTGGCGGGGTGAAGTTTGAGCTTTTCCCCATCAAAGCGCCTGCAGAGGGTGACGGTGAGCTTGAACGCACCGTCGACTTCTACGTTGTCTGCTGTCAGTGTGGTCGCAAGATCACTAGCCAAGAGATCTTTGCCCCCCGCCGTCGGCGGCGTCAGGCCATGGAGAAGTCCTGATGAAGGGGCTCGTGCGCATCATAGCGGTCATCGCCATCATCGGCCTCGCGGCAGCCATCATATGGCCGCTTACCCAACGCCGCGCAACTATTCCCGTTCCTGAGGAACCCTCGTCCCCGCTGAGGCACAAGGTGATCGTCATCGACGCTGGCCATGGCGGAATCGATGGTGGGACTCACGACGGTCAAGGATTTATGGAAAAGGATGTCACACTGGACATCGCTCTCAGGCTCAGGGAACGCTTACGCGAGCTGGGCGCCAACGCCACCGCCACCCGTGAGGGGGACTATGACCTTAGTGGCGTATCACCCTCCACCAGGGGTCGCCATGCCCGTGATCTCAAAGCGCGGGTGACGATGATCGACCAGCTGCAGCCGGACTTTTTCATCAGTATCCACGTGAATTCCTCACGCAGTCCTGATCCTGCTGGTGCCATCGCTTACTACTCACCAAAAGACGCCGAAAACGCACGGCTGGCAGGGATCTTACAAAACGCCATGAACCAGCTAACGGCTCCTAGTGAAGGGCTGAACAAGCTCACGGGAGGTAAGCCCGTTCAAGCCAACATGTACTATCTGCTCAAACAGGCGACGCGGCCCGGCTGCATCATCGAGGTCGGGTTCATGACCAACCCAGCCGAACGCGCCAAGCTCAAGACCGAGGAATACCGACAGAAGATCGCTGAGACGCTGGTCGGTGCCCTGGAACTGTTCATCGAAGGAGCGCCGCAGCCGATCCCCATCGAGCGTATTCGCCAGCCTGCCCCGCCAGCGCTGAAGACGAACGAGATGCTGGTCTACTTCCCGGCCCCGGGCGCCAGCGGGATGACCTGGCAGGTGGAGAAGATCACTAAGCCGGTTCTGAGCCCAGCAGTGGCCGCCGATAGTGCAGCGGCGGTGGAGCAGATGGCGCAGAAGGCCCTCGAGGCCCTGATCGCTGGACCCAGCAAGCCCCCGGCGGACACCCCTATCCCGCCGAGGACCCAGGTAAAGGTGAGGCTGGTCCAAGGGACGCTCACCGTCAGCCTCAGTCACCATGCCCAGGACCTGGCCAGCACGCTGCAGGAGACCATGGCGATCGAGGCGATTATCAAGACCCTCGCCCAGTTTGAACAGATCAAGGACGTACAGATCCTGGTGAATGACGAACACCTGCCGACCCTGTCCGGTCATGTCAAGATCGACGAACCGCTGCCCGTTCGCTAGATCGTGGCCCAAATGTAAACAACTGAACAAACGGGGTCTGACCCCGTTTGTTCAGTTGTTTGCTTTAGCGTTTGGAGACGAAGCGGCTACCCTCGATATAGAACCTAAGCGGCAGCTCTTTGGCTTGGCTGATCCCGATGCGCGTGGTGGTGACCACGGTGATCGGTCCAGGGTCATGATCTTCGATGGTCAGCTCGCCCTCGGTGAGGTCGGCACCATCGAGCTTGCGGTCGATGGCTAGAGCCTGACAGAGTCGTGCCGGTCCCGATGTCAGCAGGCGGAGCTCAGCGGTGCCGCGACGCGCCTGCATCAGCTCGAAGCCGATGGTCGGCTCCAGCGCCCGCAGCAGTACCGCTTGCCCCATCCCTGGATTGCTGGTAACCACATTGACGCAATGATGCATACCATAAGTGAAGTAAACATAAGCATGTCCAGAAGGACCAAACATGGTGCGGGTGCGCGCGGTCATGCCGCGATAGGAGTGGGCGGCAGGGTCCTGCTCGCCCAGGTAGGCCTCGACCTCGACGATCATCCCCCCCGCCGCCCCAGCGGCTGTACGGTGCACCAGGACCTTGCCAAGCAGGGCTCGTGCGACCTCGGGTGTCGGGCCGCTAGTGTAGAAACTGCGGGGCAGCGGCATCAGCAAGTACTCCTTTCCGACAAGCATATGTCAAAAAATTGTGAACATCAGAGGAGATTGGCGAAATGGGCAGAAATAGAAGCTTCAGGCGCAACTTTTGCTCCTGTCGTGCCGTCAGATAAGAGAACCGATCTGCGAGCTTATGACAGGGCTAGTACGTGAACTCGGGTTCTTTTCGACTTGAAAGATGATGGACCAGTTTCTTTCATGGATTGTTCATAGAAATGTTACCATAATGTTGATTATCTGTCCCCTAGACAAATTGACAGCCATCGCTCCCAGGTGGTAAGGTAGAACGTAAACGCAAGCGGCTACCTGCTGACTTCGGACTTTATCATTTGACTTTGGCAAAGGAGGGCGATTATGCGACAGTCCAAGTTCAAATCCATCGCACTCGCTGTGGCGCTGACCCTCATCCTTGCCCTCGGCACCGGTGCGATCGTATTCTGGGCGGTGAAGCCCGCTTCAGCCAAGACTCAGCCTGGCAAAGACTCTCCAGTGATGGAGACGATTCCTGGACGCACTAATGTCTTAGTGATGGGCGTCGACCCACGTGAGGGTGATGTCGGTCGTTCTGATGCCATGGTCTTGGCCTCTATCGACAGCAAGGGCAAACCCTTCTTACTCTCGATTCCGCGCGATACCCGAGCTAGGATCAGC
>CAZINL010000085.1:6107-12655 GCA_964540595.1 uncultured Clostridia bacterium | reverse complement strand
TGGGAAGAGATTCGATCGTTGCCCCATCTATGTGTCGCCCAGACCCTCGCCAATGCTATGCGGGATCTGTATGGCCAGAAGCTAACATCGCTGATCTGCCCTGTCGATAACGTCTTGGACTATGTTTACAACGAATGGAAGGGCAACGTCGCACTCCAGCTTAAGCAATATAGCGCGCTTACCAGTGTCTTTCATCATTGGCAGGCAGCGCAGAAGGACGATGACAATCTCTTTCGGACACTGCGCCACAACAAGAAGCAGATCATGCAGGCCCTTCGTCTGTTCATCGAGCTAGGAATCTCAGCCGACAAGCTTCATGCCGGAGCGGCCAACAGGGAGCAACTTCTCTTTATCGAGCTCCTGCGCCTCACGGAGCACGGGGGTTTGGGTGGGGCCTTCACCTTTACTGACTTGCAGGGATATGACGACCTGGCTAAGGCCATGTGTGCGACTACCCAATACGAGCAAGACCGCGCGATGGAGCGTCTAGCCAATGGAGGACCACGTGGTGAGGAAACCACCGAGACGAGCGATTGGGTTGTAAAGAGGACAGCCGAGGAAACAGAGCGCTACAACCACATAGCTGATTCCTTTAGAACGCAGCGCATCAAAGCAGTGGTTATACATGGAATCCACCAGTTTTCGCCACTCCAGCTGCGGCTAATCAAGCGGTTAGATGAGATGGGGATACAGATCATCTTCCTCTACAACTATCAGGATCACTTTGAGGATGTTTACTCCACCTGGAAACGGGTCTATCGTCAGTTTGGCGTGACCCCCGAACCAGATCACAACGTGAAAGCGTATCGGATGAACAGGGACTCCAAGAGCCACGCCTTGGCAGCCGCAATGGCCAGCCTGTTTGACTCGAAGCTGCGAAACCGCCTAAGGAACTACTTTGACTGGTCGGCACTCTTTGGCAATCATGAACAAGACCAGGCCTCGCCGTTGTTTATCGAGTTTAGCAACGTTACGGAGTATGCCAACTATGTAGCGGATAGATTTGACCGAGCACTTGACAGAAATCGGCTCAATCCGCTGATGGCCATGGGTGAACAGGTTTATTCGGCCAGCCGTGAGGTCCACGAACTTCTGAAGATCTACTATCCAGATTACGCCGGTGACAGGCACTTCCTTGCCTACCCAGTTGGCCAGTTCTTCGTGGCGATCTACAGAATGTGGGATCCGACCCAGAGACAGCTGCTGCTTGATGGGGCCGGCATTGCCGATTGTCTGGCGTCGGGGTTGGTTTCGCCCATCCCTGCCGATAGGCTGATCGCAATCTGGAACAACACCAGACTCTACTTTGATGAAGCAAGAGCCTATGAGTCATTTATTAGTAGGATAGATGACTACATCGCTCGGTATGGGGAGCTATGGGCAGCAGGGCCCAGTACCATTAGGAATGCCACGGAACTCAGACAACTGTCAGTCTACTCACCGGAGATCGTCAGCCTAGATGATCTGCGTACCTTGAGACAGGCGGTCGTTAGGCTAAACGACGTGGCTCGTACAATCTTCTGTGAAGATGGCCAAGGCGATGATTACGTAGCACTGAAGGGACACTTCCAGCGGCTCGAGGACTTCCTACTTCAGGAGCTGCCCGCTTTGGCAACCGAAGAAGAGACCCAGCTGATTGAGGAGCTCTTGGGACGCTTGGAGTACCTCAGCTACGATGAGACTCACAAGAGCACGATCGATGATCTCCGGGAGGGTATCTATTATTATCTCCGGCAGAAGGACCGCGAACGAGAAGACTGGATTGTGCGTAACTTTGAACAGATCGATGGAGATGTTCTGCGAAGCAAGAGCCAGTATCGGCAGGCTGTTGAATCAGACACTCCCGATTCCCAAATCCCTGTATACCATTTCGCCGGCCTTGCAGACGGCGTCATGAACAAAGCCACCGACGACCTTCTTCCGTGGCCACTAACTGATCGCTTCGTTCAAGAATCCTATTTTCCCATTGACCTTGTGTTTCAGGTTTACTACACATCATTGGGGGAGTACAAGAATTTCTTGCGTTATGCCCTCTTCTATGGCCTGTGTTTTAATCAGTGTGATGTTCGTTTGAGCTACGTGAAGAACATGAATGGGGAGACTCATCAACCCTATTTCCTGCTATCGACCGTTGGGCTGAAGGCTGAACCGAGCTCCATTGACGGTTCTGCCGCAGTGAGCGTCGTGCCTAGTATCGGGGGGGCCAGCAGTGGGTGGACCTTGCCTGGGGTTCGGCAGATTGAGGCCATGGCCTTTGCCCTCTGTCCCTATCGGTATCTATCTGGATTTGTGTTGAGCGACAAACCATCACCTAACAGCAGGTTTTTATACCAATTCGTCTTTGTCCATATCCTGGTCGACCGATGGTGGCGGCTCAATGGCAACAAGAGGATGACCGAGACAGCGCTGGGGGTAATCAGGCGGCATTTAGACGATACGGGTAAACAGTTGACATCCTTCTTTCCCTATTTGCGCGGAGTAAACGACCTGACAGACCTTGTTTCACAGGCACAGAACTATATCACCTACCACTGCCTCGAGAAGAGGGGGACAACAGAATATTGGGTGAAAGCATATGACTCCAATCATATGGAGATTCGCTCCTTCTTTACCAAAGCGCTGTTCATGCTAGATCCCAATGAAACCCTCTGGCAGCACCCGTATATCTCTTGTTCCGGACTTGCCAAGGTGGTAGACGGTCAGTTAAGGCTCTCGCTCCACAGCATCAGGAATCCCGTCCATCGCCCCATTGTCGAGTCAATTCAGGACTATCTTCAGACTGGTAGAGAAGATATCCGGCTTCCTGCGGATTGGTGTGCCTATTGCCCCCATACAGCGACCTGCCTCAGGCCTTATGCCCGGCAGGGCGACGAGATCTCGTGAGGTGTTGAGCTTGTCTAGCATGAAAACGGGAATGTATGTCCGCTGCCCAGTGATCCACGATGAAGAGGATAAGAGTTACCCGCGGTACTTTGTTCTTGGACAAGTTGTGTCTGTTGATGAGTTCGCTCAGACCGTGAAGGTGCAGTTTCACGATATCCATAAGGCTAGGATGTTCTATGAGTTCGCGTTCAAGAGGAACGTGTTCGATATCAACGAAGTAGCGCGATGCATGGTACCGAAAAACAGCCGTGTTGTATGGAACAAGCAATGGGCGGAAGTTCTGGGCGTCAAACGTCCCATTAGCAAGGAGACCCACCACGTTTATTACCTAGGTGGTAACACGGGGACGACCATCGAAGCTTCAGAGGCCGACTTCTACGCGGATTTCAGCCTGATGGATTACAGCCCATTCCAGCAGATGGCCAATTATGAACTCCACAATCCATCCTGGTTCCTTAGCAGGCTGGTCGTGAGTAGCAGCATGCACGCGCTAAACAATGCGGTCTACGGGTTCAAGACACTGGCGGGGTGTAGGGCTTATCTTCTGCCTCACCAGATCGTTACCGTCGTTCGCTGCTTGGAGACCCGGCCAGTTCGCTACATGCTTGCAGATGAGGTGGGGTTGGGCAAGACCATTGAGGCCAGTGCCATAGTCAAAATCCTGATGGAGCAGAACACCAGACTAAAGGTTGTCTATGTCATTCCCGACCCGTTGGTGGATCAATGGCAATCGGAGTTGGAGCTCAAGTTCAAGATCCAGACCAGTGTGTACGATGGTCGAGCGAGTAACTCTTATCACCTCATTGTGCCGCTCAGTATGGTGCAGACGTATGAGAGGAAGGCGGGCCAGCAGCTGGATGCTGATGTGTTGATCATGGACGAGACACATCGCCTGCTCGACAACGATCAGGACTATGCGGCGGTAGCGTGCCTCAGTTCGAATGTAGAGAACGTGCTGCTGCTGAGCGCTACTCCTATTCAAGACAGAAAACAGGAGTTCCTTAAGCTACTCACTCTGTTGAACCCTGATGTCTACGCAAACATGTCCTATCAGCTCTTCTCGGACATGGTAGATAAGCAGAGCAAAATCCAGAAGCGCGTTTACACCATTCTCAGCGAGATGGATGACTACCCCGACTATTCGCCATCCATTAAGAAACGCCTCAGGTCAATTGCTGGCGATTTATCGGACAAAACCCTGGTGGCTATGATTGAAGCCATCGACCTTGGAGCTGAGGACCAAGGCCGCCAGATGGCCGGTCAGGCAGTTGCCTATATTTGTGAACACTACCGTCTCGAGCGACGCGTAGTACGCAATCGTCGTGAGATGCTGCGTGACAAGCTGCCGCAACGTACCCTGGTGACCATTCCATACCGAATGGCAACGGCAGATGAGCTATACGGTGAGGCGGAAGCCGTTGAGAATACGCTGAGATGGCTGCAGGAGAGGCAGTCGGAGACTCTAGACTGGTTCAAGCTCCACGCCAAGACGGTTCTTTCCGCAGCATTCAGTTCTCCGTGGGCCCTGCGTAGCGTGTTGAAGAGTCTCAAGATTCGGGAGTCATGGCTTCTTGATTCTGTAGACCGATGGTGTGGAGCGGCTGACGCCGAGATCCAAAGCGTTGCTGAGGTACTGGACGAACCGGACCGTATTTATGGCCGCCTGGTCCATGTCCTTGACTACCTGGAACAAGAGACCACCCTTGGAAATCCGAATGCGGACACCAAGTTTCTGATCTTCAGCAGCCACTGGGATACATTGAACAAGATGACCCTGTTGCTTCGCTCTCGCCTTGGGGAGGAAGTAGTTACCACCTTTCACAAAGGGATGACGCGTGAAGAACTGCAGACCAGTGCTGACCTCTTCCAATGCGACAACCGTTGTCGGGTCATGCTCTGTGACGAGACCGGTGGCGAGGGGCGCAACTTCCAGTTTGCCGAGTCAGTTGTCCATCTAGATCTTCCATGGACGGCCAACGCATTGGAACAGAGAATTGGCCGTTTGGACCGTATCGGGCGCGCAAACAATATGTCCGTTTGCTCAGTGGTGCCATTTACGCGCGAAACTGTAGAGGAGTATCTGCTGTGCCTCTGGGGTGAAGGCATGGAGATCTTCACGCAGTCTCTCAGCGGATTGGAGATAATCACCGGTGAGGTCAACAGACGGATCGAAACAGCTCTGAATGATGGTCTGATTACAGGACTTCGTGATGCACAGGACGATATCATCAACCTAATGCAGGAGATGCGCGGGACCGTTGAGGAAGAACAGCTGTATGATGCAGCTGCTATGCTGTATAGGCCGTTGACCAAGACGATTGAATCGATGCTAGACCTGTATCAAGGCAAAGAGAACGAGGTTTTTGCCCGTGCTATGTTAAGCTGGTCGAGCCAGGCCGGGCTGGTGCCGGACGAGATCACCAACAGTGGCATTTGCTCGTTCAGTGAAAGTCGCTTCAGCAACGGGTCGGCTATCAACGCGCTGCTGCTTCCCCCCAACTGGAAGGACTATGAACAGCTTGTGCAGAGCTATAGGAGCCGAAAGATCAGGGGGACTTTTGACCGATCACTGGCCATTCAGCGGGAGGATCTGCTTTTTTTCGCCCCCGGGGATACCATCTTTGATACCATCATTAAGAATGCCATGTATTGCTGCCGCGGTCGTGCCAGCGCTCTGGTAGCATACTCAGACATCGACTACGAGGGTCTGGCTTTTGTCTGGAACGTAGAGCCACATATGCAGTCGCTTCTAGAGGCTGGGGTCAGTACCCAGCTCCTCTCTCAATTCCGGGCTTACCTCCCGATGGACCAAATTTTCACTGTGTTTCCACTGAGAGCTGCACATGCAGAGGTGCCTGCCAGTGTGGTGAAAGCGGCACTTCTAGCAGCTGATCCAGAGAAAGCTGGACACCTGGGCAGTCGCCGCCCCACCAAGAATAACGGATCGGCCATTGAACGCTTCATGGATGTCTACCCAGTCGAAAAGTGGCATCAGCTTCTCAATCGAGCCCACAGCCAGTGTCGGAAACAGGCGGCTCAAGTGGTCAGTGAGTTAGCAGACCTCAAGTCCGCGGCAGCTGAAGCCAAGCGGATTGTGGATGCGTATCAGGCTACGCAGGATTACTTTGGCGGTCAGGACGACAGTGTGATGCAGATGAGGCACGCGCTCAGCGCGGTGATGGACGCACTCATTCGGCCTCTGATTACAGTGGATGCAGTGGCCTATGTAAAGCTGGTGAAGAAGAATTAACAGAATTGAACTGATGGAAAAGACTCTCTCCATGGAGATTACCCCGGCGTTCGCGATTGCGGAGCTTCGCGAGCAGTTGACTCAGGATCTCCAACCTACCGAGGCACTGAAGACACGTGCCGCACTGCGCCTCACCCTCCGCTTTCAGCAGTATCTCCGAGGAGACGCATCCGAGGTAGACTTGCTGGTCTCCCTTCGCGATTTCGTCTGTTTCGTTGGACGACTATCTGTCACTGACCGGATACGGTCGTTCATCGAGGGGGTGGCAGGGCGTGGCCTCTCGCTCTATTTGGATGCCAGCCAGAGAGCCAATGCGGACGTGGGAACCCCTCAGTGGTGGCCCAATTCCAGTATGCTGGACTCCGTATACAAGATGCCTCTCGCCTCTGAGGCACGCTCAACATCCCAAGGTGAT
>CAZINL010000085.1:705-6097 GCA_964540595.1 uncultured Clostridia bacterium | reverse complement strand
GCTACCGGTTATCACTCCTATCGATCATATGAGCAGAAGATTGCGGTGCATACAGCACTCCGGCTTCCCGGTGGCTATACCTTAATGGTAGCTCTGCCAACAGGAGGTGGAAAGAGTCTTATCACACAGATAGTAGCGGCTCAGAGTAATGGTCTCACTGTGGTTATCGTACCAACCGTTGCCCTGGCGCTCGATCAATATCGAGCTGCCAGAACCACTCTTGAGTTGGTATTGAATGAGGACGAGATTGCCTATTACCATGGGCAGGTGAAGCCCGCTGAGGCAACCCTGCTGTTTCGGCAAATAACCGATGGGAAGCTGCGCCTTCTCTTCACCTCTCCGGAAGCGGTGCTGCGAAATGCCAGCCTGAGGGATGCATTACAGTCAGTTGCTGACCGCCAGCAACTGAACAACCTCGTTATTGACGAGGCACATATCGTTGATGACTGGGGAGCGTTGTTTAGGCCGGACTTTCAGTTTCTGTCAGTCTTCCGAAAGGATCTTTTGAGGAGATCTGAGGGGCGGTTACGAACGATCCTTCTTTCGGCTACACTGACCCGCTACGCAGTTCAGACACTTCGAAATTTGTACTCTGAAGTAGACCGCTGGGTCGAAGTTCGATGCGACGCACTGCGATCGGAGCCACGGTACCATCTCGTCCGCTGCACGAGCGAACGTGAGAAGCGGGAGCGAATCGTCACGGCATGTAAACTGCTCCCCCGTCCCATGATCCTCTATGTTCTTAGCCCAGATGACGCAGAGGATTGGCAGCGACTGCTCTCCGTCGAAGGGTTCACGAACCATGTAGTATTTACGGGCGATACCGAAGACGATGAGCGAGATCGCATCATCACTGCTTGGAATCAAGACGAGCTTGACCTGGTCATAGCCACATCGGCTTTTGGTATGGGTGTCGATAAAGCGGATGTACGAACCGTCATTCATGCATGCATCCCCGAGAGCCTCAACCGTTTTTACCAGGAGGTTGGACGTGGCGGGCGGGATGGGCTACCTTCACTAAGCCTTATGTGTGTCCAAGTGCATGAGGATGGGGAGGCTGCCTTCTCCCTCACCAACAAACGGGTCATCACCACCGAGAAACTCGTGAAACGCTGGGCCAGCATGTTGCACGGAGCCGGGTCCTTTGTGGAAGGTGACAGGGCCAGTCTTGATACCTCTATTCCCCCGTCCTATTTCAAAGATGAAGCGAAAGAGGTCACCGGTCGGCGAAACGTTCAGTGGAACGTAAACGTTCTCCTGTTTCTGTGCCGATATGGGTTACTCGATCTCCTCAACATCGATTACAGGTCGAAGACCAACTCCTATTATGTGGATGTGCGGCTCAAGAAGCTAGATCTCTTGGTCAATCCAGAGCGCTTGTTTGACGAGGTTGCTGGGTATCGAGAGACTGAGCTCGAATACGTGTTATCGGGCTTTACTGCCATGAAGGCATTGGTCGATCAGTCGAGTCGCCAGTGCTGGGCCAAGGCCTTTGTCGAGATATACGACTATGCGGAAGAGGTGTGTGGAGGTTGCTCCACACACGACGAGCCATACCTACCCCGCCAGGGCTTCGGTCTACAGAAGAGACTGTCCTGGACTGCCATACCAGGGACTCGGGAAGCTGCCCTATCACATCTGATGGGGGCCTATTGCGACCTGTGGATACGAAGATCCAAGGGGTTCCGGTTGGAATGGGCAGAAGCCTCTGCTCTGGCGAGAGCAGTTAACCACTACGGCCTTTCGGTATGGATCGTTCCTGAGACGCCCGATGCGACGTTGTCACAAGATTTCCGCGGCCTGGTGCTGACTGCCGACGAGTTCTTCTATACTCTGGACAACCACCCATCGCTCTTGAGGACAGGGGTCTTCTGCTGCATGGGCCAGGATGACGCCATTAACCAGCGCATGTTCAGCCAGCTCTGGCGCTTGCGGGATGCCGGAACACCGGTAGCCTTCTACGGTGATGACATGATGGTTTCATCAACTCATGGGAAGTCCATGAGGAATATCATTGAAGGCTACATTCTTGATAGCATTGATATTGTGGAGGGGTAAATCGTGTTCGATAGTTATCCGGACCGCGTCAAGCCCGAGCCTACCCCGGAGAGAGTGATGGCCATGCTTCGCATCCTGGAGCGCGGACCCATGACCAAAGAAGCCCTTCATGAGGCCATCACACTCGCATCAGTGTTTCGTGGCGACGCTTCTAGCGTTTATAATCCTTTATACAGCGCCGTTCGGCAGTTGGGATTGGTGCTTGAAACAGATGGAAAGGTCCAGCTAGCTGTTCCGGGCGAAAGCTTTGCATGCTCTGTCCCGTTGCGTAGGACCATCGCGAACATTATCTTTAGGAAATCAGACAGCACGTTCTTTCTAATATCACAGCGCTTTCTAGCCCTGAACCAAGATGTACTGTCAATCCAGAAGTGGGAAGAGATGAGCCAACGCCTCTCCACTGAGCATTATCAGTTTAGAGAGGAGGATCTGCTCGGATGGCGCTGGTGGGCGGGTTTTCTTGGGTTGGGCTACCTTGTAGGAACAACACTCATACCTAACCTGAACCACAGGCTCGCCGACATGCTCACCGTCAGTCAGTTCACCCATCAGGAGAATGTACCCATGGAGGATTTTGTCGCTCATCTCGAGTCCTGGTGCCTTGAAACGGCTGCCAGTAGGCGTGAGCGTACGCTTGGGTTGGGGGTATCTAATGGTCTCAGGCTCTTAGCTGGTAGAGGGGTTCTAGAGTTCAGGAACCAGAGAGACACGGAGCGCTGGAATCTGTTCCATGTGGAGACTCATCCGATCAATGAGGTTACCCACATTACGTATAGGGGGTGAGGCACTTGGACTGGCAACAAGCTCTTTCACGTCTTGAGAACGATGTTATCAAGATTGATGTAATGGCAAGTGATGATGCTGAGTTTTTGGCCACCCACGTGCCATTTCGGACCCTGACCGTCCAGCAAGGTGGCCGTACTGTGAGTCACATGGAACGCTGGAGCGAGGAACGGATCTTCAGCGACTTGATCGTAAACCCCGGCAACCAGCATCGGTTGATCATCGTGCGCGGCTCCAATGGTGCCGGCAAGTCGCATATGATTCGTTGGCTAAGAGCCCGCTTCGATAGCAACGACGCGGCCGCCCGGCAAGGAGATCGAGTGCTATTCATTCGCCGGTTAGGCAACACTTTTCGAGGCGCCGTTAGTCAACTCCTTGATGCAGGTATCGTGCATAGCCCGGAGCTGGAAAACCGGTTACGCTCATTTGTGTCCTCGGTCGACTCTCAGGATGAGTCACGGTTCATCTCAACCATATACTCCAACTTCACCGATGAGGTGCTAAACGATCATGGATGCACGGTGTATACACCCGCCCAGCGGCGAGATCTGGTGGCCTTTCTGAGTGACAGCCGGGTACGTGAACGGCTGACCGCTGCTCTTGGCCCTGTGGCGAGATGCTACGCTCAGATTGCTAATGCATCAGGAAAGGTCTTTGGCGGCGAGGCAGTCTTTCTTCCCAGCGACTTTGATATTGGTCGCCCTCTCATGCGCGAGATTCAGCAGGACGGCTCCCGTGAGGCCGATCGATTTGCCAAACAACTGGCAAGCGAGGATGAAGAGGCAGAACAACTGGCGTCATACCTAAATGGGTTCACATCCTCAGTGATCAACCGTTGCGCCAACATCTCGCAGGGCGATACCCGCGAGGTCTTTGCTGAGCTCCGCCGCGAACTCAGACGTCAGGGAAGGAACCTCACCGTGTTTATTGAGGACTTCACCTCCTTTAGGAACGTTGACTCGGAGTTAATCACCGTGCTTGCCACCGAACATGGTGGCGACAACGCCGACCTGTGCCGTGTAACTGCAGTTGTCGGCATTACAGACGGCTATTATGACCAGTTCAAAGATAACTTCACCGATCGTGTGACCCACCAAGTGGTGGTTGATGAAGAGGCCTACGGACAAGAGGGATTTCTCGAGGAGATGGCAGCACGTTATCTGAACGCCATCTACGCCACCCGTGAGCGGGTGCGCGACTGGTATCAGAGCGGAGCGGATCCAGATCAGCTACCAGTTGGTTCCTTTGTAGCTCCAGTTCCCTGGGAGACGGTCGATGTTGGCGAAAAGCAATTCACCCTATACCCATTCAACCAGCGAGCACTCCAGACGCTTTACAGCCGTCTGTCCCCGAAGACCCCGCGGGAGTTCTTACGTATGCTCCGGGATCAGATGAGTGCATACATCCGTGACTGTATCGATGGTTCCATGGACCGATTCCCACTTGCGATCCGGGAATATGCGCTTGTGTGGAAAGCGCCAGACCATGGATCGTATGTCGAGAGATATCAAGGCCTTGATGAGCGGCAGAGGGATCGGCTGAGGATACTGCTATGTGTTTGGGGAACGGGGGATGCGTATCAGGCTGGAACCAAGGGGCTCATGCAGATAGGCGGCTTGTCCGCCAAGTTCCTGGAGCAAATGGGGTTGGCGGGCTTCGAGGGGATATCTCCCCTAGGGTCGCCGCAGCCGCCCAAACCACCTAAACCAATCGGGGATCGAGGCTCGACAGGACCAGCACCTGTGCCTACACCCCCGCCACAGACCCCAGCTCAACGCCAGTATGAACTCAGGAAGAAAAACCTAGATGAATGGTATCAGCAGAAAAAGGGACTAGAGTACTCCTCAGATACACGGAGAGAAGTACGCTCGTTCATATCTTCAGCCATTAACTGGCAGGCAGAAGGCGTTTCGGCCTATATCGCTAGACAACGACTCAACAGTACCGACTTCCTGTACATCGAGGGACAATCTCAGGAAGGAAACCCAGAGAAAGCTATCATCACCATCGAGCGTGCATCCGAGCACTTAGATGTCCTACGTGCCTTATTAGAGTATCACTATCATCGTAGCTGGGACTTCCAGGGAGCCATATACTACCAACTTGTGTTGGCGGACTGGATAGAGCGAGTTAAGCCCGGTCTCCTACGTACCGTCTCCGACCAGAACAAGTGGCCGATACTGCGTTGGGCTATGGCGGTAGAGTACCACCGCCTAGGGGCCATGGGTCTGCTCAAGGGCAATGAGAGCAATGAAGAGCTGCTAAGACTCATGATGTACCCCACCAGTAATGGGGTCCGCTATCACGAGCGAAAAAACGAACGCTGGAATACAGTGGCTGACTGGCTGCAGCGCAGAGCCAGTGAGCTAGGCGAGAATAAGAGGCTTATCCTAGAACTAAAGCGCACCTTCATGGGTATACCAACGGACAGCGGCGGCACTACCCATATATACCACACCAGCGAGATCCTGGAGACGCTTGAGGCACTTAAGAGCGATGACTGGCAGCCGAATGAGATCAGTGAGATGGACCGGCCAAAGGACGTCTCTCA
>CAZINL010000085.1:0-679 GCA_964540595.1 uncultured Clostridia bacterium | reverse complement strand
CTTTCCTTTGATCTACTGAGAGACCTGCTGCCAAGGATTGAGGTCATCCTGGCTGAAGAACAGCAACTGGCTCATCAGACCATCGCGTCCCTGAAGGATATGATTGGTGAAGAACTATCGACAGCCCAGTTTAGTGAGGCCGGCCATTCGATAGTGGACTTCCTTGATACACTCAGCGAATTCCGTCTAGCCTACCAGGAGGTCACGAGGGAAGAGGCCGTAGCGTTCCGGGAAGCTAGCAAGACCCTGGCAGGAGCTTGTAGGCGGATCGATGAGATGAGGGATAGAACAAGCGTTGGTCAGCTGATGCGGTTCTACTCATCCAATCCACTGCAGGTCCTATCACACATCATCGCGTTGCTAGGCCGGGTCAACAAGCTGGCGATCAACACATCGACAGAGATGGAACGGAGTCTGAGAGACATGCAGCCACCATCCATAGATGGCACTGTTGATATCGAGGCGCTGCGTGCGCGAATGAGCAACTTGGAGAGCCGCGTTGAGACGTTAGGAGGGGCTGAGAAATGATCAGTGAGACCATGCTAAAGGCCTCTGAGAACGTGCAACGCTATCATCAGGCTCGTAATGACGCGGAGCAGTACAAGAGTTATCTAGGACTTGTTACCCAACTAGAGAAGTTGCTAAGCCAGCTAGAGCATCACCTGGACATGGTCGATGC
>CAZINL010000084.1:5570-12856 GCA_964540595.1 uncultured Clostridia bacterium | reverse complement strand
TGCTCACTGGAACCTATCAGCCCAAGCCAGTCAGGCGGGTGGAAATCCCCAAACCCGGAGGCGGAAAGAGGCTTCTAGGTATCCCAACCGTTTTAGACCGTCTAATCCAGCAGGCCCTCACCCAAGTATTGACGCCTATCTTCGACCCCGGCTTTTCCCCGAATAGTTATGGGTTTAGACCGGGAAAGCGGGGACATGACGCAGTGCGCCAAGCGCGCGAGTATATCCAGCAAGGCTACAAAGTGGTAGTCGACCTCGACCTAGAGAAATTCTTTGATCGGGTTAATCACGACATACTGATGTCACGAGTGGCGCGGAAAGTAAAGGACAAGCGTGTCCTAAAGCTAATCCGGGCCTATTTGGAGTCAGGAGTACTCCTAAATGGAGTGGTTGCGGCAACCGATGAAGGGACGCCTCAGGGAGGACCCATCAGCCCACTGTTGGCCAACATCATGCTGGATGATTTCGACAAGGAGCTAGAGCGCAGAGGACACCGGTTCGTCCGTTATGCGGACGACTGTAACATCTACGTGAAGAGCTTCCGCGCTGGTGAACGCGTTAAACTGAGCGTCACACGATACCTGGAAGCGAGGCTGAAGCTGAAAGTCAATCGCGAGAAGAGTGCCGTAGATCGGCCTTGGAAGCGGAAGTTCCTAGGGTTCAGTTTCTATATCAACAAGCAAGTTGGCATTAAGCTTGCTCCCAAGACCGTTGAACGGCTGAAGGACAAGGTTCGGGAGTTAACTCTACGGAGCCAGTCCATGCCGCTTGAGGAGCGAGTGAAGAAGCTATCGCTGTATCTCCGTGGGTGGCTAGGATACTTCGCCTTAGCAGACGCAAAACGCGTATTGGAGGAACTCGATAAGTGGATTCGGCATCGCTTACGCGCCTGTATATGGAAGCAGTGGAAGAGAGTGAGGACTAGGGTGCGAGAGTTTAGGGCACATGGCGCCCCAGAATGGATGGCCGTGGCCTACTCAAACACAAGAAAAGGCCCGTGGGCCGGATCTTCGCTCCTCAACTCTGTCCTAACCAAGGACTATTGGAAGGAACTCGGACTTATCAGCCTCACGGACCAATACTCTGGAATTCGTAACGCTTGGCGAACCGCCGCATACCGAACGGTACGTACGGTGGTGTGAGAGGACGGGAGTTAATCACTCCCTCCTACTCGATTTCAGCTATTCGTTTTTCCGCAACACTTTTCCGACCCGCGCCTCGCTCAGTTGCCTGTCTTGTAGCGCTATCTGTCCGGCTACGACCACCAGATCAATCCCCTCATTATAGCAGTGGGGCTGTTCAAAGGTGGAGCCGTCGCTGATGGTATCGGGATCAAAAAGTACCAGGTCGGCCACCATCCCCAGGGCGATGATACCGCGGTCCCACAGCCCGACGCGCCGTGCGGGAGCCGATGTCATCCTGCGGATCGCCTCTTCGAGGGTGATTACCTTCTTCTCGCGGACGTAGCGGGCTAAGGTCCGGGGGAAGGTGCCATACCAGCGGGGATGCGGAACCCCGCGGCCAAAGGCGACCAGGCTGCCGTCGGAGACGATCATGCCCAAGGGGTGACGCATGATGGTTTCTAGGTCTTGATCTTGCATATTGAAGGAGACCAAGCCAGCCCCACCGGCGATCTGCAGCTCGATGGCGGCGTCCACTGGCTCCATACCGCGTTCGGTCCCGATCTGGAGCAGACTCTTGCCCTCAACAGACGGGTCGGGCTTGTGACGGGAGACGACCAGCGTATCCGGTCCGCCGCGGCGCTCGATATTGGCAAGCATCTCAGGGCGAACGGCGGCACGGGTCTCGGGGTTTTCTAGGCGGGCCTTCAGCGCGTCAACGCCACCTTCCTGCGCCCAGCGGGGGATGATCGCCCCGGTGATGGCGGTCCCAGAGGCGAGGTATGGGTATTGGTCAAACTGGACGTCGAGGCCGCGCTCGCGGGCCTGTTCGATCAGGCCGAGGATCTCGCTCGCCTTGCCCCAGACCGGCTTGCCTAGACACTTCAGATGCGAGATCTGCACCGAGATGCCGGTCTGCTCGGCGATGGCGATGGCTTCTTTCACCGACTCAACCAAGCCGATATTGTAGTCGCTCTCATCACGCAAGTGGATGGTGAGGAGACCACCGCGTTTGGCGATCTCGCGACTGACTTCCACGACCTCGTCCAGCTGGGCGAAGCTGCCGGGGGCATAGTAGAGACCGACAGAGATGCCGAAGGCACCTTCGTCCATGGCGCGAGCGGCCAGCAACTTCATCTCCGCCAGTTCGGCGCCGGTTGGCGGGCGCATGGCCATGCCCATGGCCTGCTGCCGCAGGGTGCCATGGCCAACGAAGAGACCATAGTTGATCGTCTTGGGCAGTTCATCCATCTTGGCGAGGTGTGCGGCGATGGGATACTCAGAACCGCCGCAGTTGCCACCCATCAATGTGGTGACCCCCTGGCGGAGATAATTCTCCATCAGCGGCAGGTCGCAGGCGTCGCTGTCCGCATGGGTGTGGATATCGATAAAGCCAGGGGCTAAGACCTTTCCCTGGGCATCGACCTCGGTAGCAGCGGTCAACTGATCTAGCTGACCCATGGCCACAATCTTGCCTTGGTGTACCGCTAGGTCGCCGCGAAACCAGGGGATGCCGGTGCCATCAACGATCCGGGCGTGGCGGATGATCAGGTCGTAGTTCATTTGTTACCTCCTTTGCGTCACGTAGGTCCGGGCTACATGTGGACTTGTGTTCTCGTGGACTTGTGGACTCCAACAGGCTACCGTCCAAACATCTCCAGCGGCAGCTGCCGCCCAAACTCCGTCGAGTTGGCCAACAGCCCCTGGTAGCAATACACGGTCTTGACCAGCTCGGTCAAGGCAGGGTCCTTGACATCGTGCAGATAGTTGCCCATGACCACGAAGACGAAGGGGCGGTTGGGGATCAGGATCAGGCCGACATCGGTGGCTACACCATCTAGTCCACCCGGCTTGTTGGCCACCTTGGAGCCGGTCGGTAGGACGGAAGAGCACTCGCCAAAGAGTCCTTTGGCATGCTCGGCGAGGATGCCGATGATCTGTTGGCAGACTGCTTCACTGATGAAGCCGCCACGATAGAGCAGGGTCATCATCTCCAAGAAGTCACGCGGGGTGCTGACATTCTCACGGCCATCGAGCGCTGCTTGGCTATCGATCATCTTGCGCTGCAGCATCGTGCCGTGCAGACCTAGATCGCCCAGCATGGCATTGACATAGTCGAAGCCCACCAGATCGATGCACATGTTGGTTGCCGCATTGTCGCTGAGGTGGATCATCAACCGCGCCAGATCACGGATGCTCATCTTCACCGGATCGACCAAACATTGCAGCACGCCGCTGCCGGCCACATGCTTCGTCTGATCGTAGGTGATGCGGTCGGTGAGTAAGAGCTTGCCCTCGCTCTCAGCCTTGAATAACGCCATCAGGATCGGGATCTTGATCGAGCTGGCAGTAGTGAAGGTGGCCTTCGGTAGATGGAAAAACTCCGTCCCCGAGGTCAGATCGCGGAAAGCCAGCCCCACGACCCCGTCAACGCGGTTGATCAAGTCTAGGCAGCGCTCTTGCAGCTGCTGATAATACGCAGCCCGGGGAGTAGCGGTATCGAGCTTAGCCATACTTCTGCCTTCTTTCATCATGGTTTGGCCTGATAATTCTGCTCGCTTACTTCCCCTTGCGGGAGCTTTATCCCTGCAAGATCGGCGAAAACACTACAAACATTGAAGTTCGGGGTCTGACCCCGAACTTCATGACCCCGAACTTCAATGTTTGGAGCAGGGGTCTGACCCCTCTTGCATTACCACGAAGTGGCGTGGGCGGACTAGGGAAGGAACTGATGGCTGGCAACTAGAATCTTGCCTGGGCAGTGTTGCCAGAGTATCAACAGGAGGACTCCAGGTATGAACATCCTTGGCTGTAATGTGAGCCACTCCTTACTCGAGGCTTGGGGACGGAGGCTCGTCTTCGAGCGGGAGCCGATCTTTGTCACGCCCGAGCAACAGCCGCTTCTGCCCAAAGGGGTGGTCCTACTCACGAGAGAGGAACTGCGGGCCAACCATGCCCTAGCACCCCTGGACTTGTGGGACAGCTACAGTCTATATCAGATGGCACGTGAAGGTCTTGAGGTTGCCTTTCTCACTCCTGCTGAGGTGGCTGAGCTTCCGGCCGAGGCTAGGCAGGAGATCATGATTAGCCAGGACCATAGGGGTAGAGGGCAGATCTATGAGTGGGGTTGGTTTGACAAGCTGGGCATCAGGCTTAGTCCAGATGGACGCGATCAATTCACGACAGAGGACAAGATCAAGATCGCCCTAAGGTATGATCAATGGTGGGCGCTGACCTCTGACCAGCGCGAGCAGTGGCTTACCCTGTTCGTGAGCCGGGATCGCCATCCTTGCCTAGCACAGGATCTTCATCCTGATCAGTGGGAACGGATGGAGCGGCTCCATGGTCCGCAGATCAGAGCGTTGGCGGGAACCTTTGCGCCTGTCAGTGGGCCAAATTGCTACGCGGCGACCTTAGCTGCGGCAACACCCTCTGTGCCTCCCGCCCTCTCCATCGCAGGTCACTGGCTCCATCCGGCACCATTGCTGCGAGGTCTGGCTGAACGGGGCTACGCAGTATCGTCGCTGCCAGCCACAGACGATGCGATGCCGCCCGGGGCGGTGCTCCTTTTTCGCGATCAGGAGCAGCGCCTTCAGCATGCTTCTTTTTACATGGGAGATGGGCTGGTACTGAACAAGGATGCGCAGAGTTGGTTCTCTCCGCGCCAGGTCTTGCCGCTTAAGGTCCATCTCGGTGATTGGTACAGTGACGGGTGGACCATTGAGGTATGGATAAGGGGATAAGTAGGAGACACGTCTGCGGCCTAACAATATCCAGTCAGCTGGGATAGAGGAGGATGAACGTGTCAGAAATCGCTTACGTGACCGATGACAACCATCTCACAGCCGAGATCTTCTTGATGCTGGTTCAGCGCGTCTGGCCAGGCGACTATCACCCCAAGATGGTCCAGGAGGCCCTCGAGCGCACACTCAATGTCACCGCCTCGGATGGCTACTTCTTTGGTACCATCCCTGAGATCCTGGTCGATCCCGATTATCAGGGGCAGGGGATCGGCAGCGAGCTAATGAAACGGGCTTGGGAGCTATCGCCCACCTCGCTCTTCTTCGGTGCCCAGCCAGGTAAAGAGGCCTTCTATGAGCAACTGGGCTACACCCGCAGCATGGCCTCATACGTGCGTAAGAAGGCGAGACCAAGTTCATAGAAACTGCAAACAACTGAAGATCGGGGTATGCCCCGATCTTCAGTTGTTTGTTTCGTCTATACCTAGCCCGCTATGGTCTCCAGATATTCGTCGTAGCTCATGCGTAGATCGACCAAACCAGTCGGTGTGATGTTGATGATGCGGTTGGCGATGGTCTGGATGAACTGATGGTCGTGGGATGTGAAAAGGATGTTGCTCTTATACTCCTGCAGCCCGTTGTTCAGGGCGGTGATCGATTCGAGGTCGAGGTGGTTGGTCGGCTGATCGAAGAGCAGCACGTTGGCGTTCGCGAGCATCATCTTGGCCAGCATGCAGCGGACGCGCTCGCCTCCCGAGAGAACCTGCACTTCCTTCAGCGCTTCCTCGCCAGAGAAGAGCATCTTGCCCAAGAAGCCGCGGATATAGCTCTCAGATTTGTCATCAGAGAACTGGCGCAGCCAGTCGACCAGCGTTAGGCCGTGACTGTCGAAGAAGTGCGAGTTGTCCTTGGGGAAGTAGGCCTTGGTGATGGTGATCCCCCACTTGAAGCTACCGCTGTCGGGAGCCATCTCGCCGGACAAGATCTTGAGTAGGGTGGTGTTGGCGATCTCGTTGTTGCTCACCAGCGCGATCTTGTCGCCTTTGGCGACGGTGAAGCTGAGGTTGTCTAGGACCTTTTCGCCGTCGATGGCCTTGCTCAGCCCTTCGACTATTAGGATATCGTTTCCGACCTCGCGCTCAGGCTTGAAGCCGATGTAGGGGTAGCGGCGGCTGGATGGCTGGATGTCTTCGATGGTGAGCTTCTCCAAGAGCTTCTTGCGCGAGGTCGCCTGCTTCGACTTGGAGGCATTGGCGCTGAAACGAGCTATGAACTCCTGCAGTTGCTTGGCTTTCTCTTCCTTCTTGCGGTTGTCGTCTTTCAGCATCTGCACGGCCAGCTGGCTGGACTCATACCAGAAGTCGTAGTTGCCTACGTAGAGCTTGATCTTGCCAAGATCGACATCGAGCATGTGGGTACAGACCTTATTCAGGAAGTGGCGGTCATGGGAGACGACGATCACCGTGCCCTCGAACGCAGCTAAGAACTCTTCCAGCCAACGAATCGAGCGCAGGTCCAGGTTGTTGGTCGGCTCGTCGAGGAGCAGGATGCCGGGGTGACCAAAGAGGGCTTGCGCCAAGAGTACTTTGACCTTCTCCGAGCCCTGCAGCTCCGCCATCTTCTTTTCATGCAGATCGGTCGCGATCCCTAAGCCCTGGAGCATGGATGAGGCATCGGACTCTGCTTCCCAGCCGCCCAGGTCGGCAAACTCCGCCTCGAGGTCCGCAGCCAGCATCCCCTCTTCGTCGGTCATCTGGGGCTTGGCATATAGCTCGTCCTTGGCGGTGATGATCTCGTAGATGCGCGGGTTGCCCATGATCACCGTCTCGAGGACTTGCTTGTCGTCATATTGGTAATGGTCTTGCTTGAGTACGGACACGCGCACCCCAGGACCGACGCTGACCTCGCCAGTGGTAGGCTCGAGCTCTCCCGAGAGGATGCGCAAGAAGGTACTCTTGCCAGCGCCGTTGGCGCCGATAACCCCATAGCAGTTGCCAGGGGAGAGTTTGATATCGACATCGGCGAAGAGCTTGCGCCCGCCGAAGATTAGGCTTACATTGTTTATATTGAGCATGTCGTACCTTCCTTTTGTGTTGTGGCGAAGATGGATGAACTTTGCCATTATAGCATATTACTTAGTACGTGCGGCGGCTTACCATGAAGAGGTAACATCATCGGTCTTCATCAGGGACAGGCCGCTGCTACTTTTTTCAGGTGGGTGTGATGGAGCAATGCTGATCTTGAAGTCCGCTGCGGAGATTGCCCGCATGCGCGAGGCAGGCAGGATTGTTGCTGCCTGCCATCAGGAGATCGCAGCCATGATCAAACCCGGTGTCACCACGGTGGCGATTGACCAGTTCGTCGACCGCTTCATTCGACACCATGGCGGTATTCCCGCCCAGATCAACTACCGTGGCTATCAATT
>CAZINL010000084.1:0-5560 GCA_964540595.1 uncultured Clostridia bacterium | reverse complement strand
TGCGCTTCTGTAAACGATGAGATTTGCCATGGCTTTCCCCGCCGCGAGCCGCTCCAGGAAGGGGATATCGTCTGCATCGATTTCGTCGTCGATCTCAACGGCTGGTTAGCCGACTCCGCTTGGAGCTACCCGGTGGGACGGATCTCGGCCGATGCAGAAAGGCTGATGGCTGTCACACTGCGGTCCTTATATACAGGGATCGAACAAGCGCAGGCAGGCAACCGCATCGGTGATATCGGCCACGCCATCCAGAGCTATGTGGAGGGACAGGGGTTCTCCGTGGTCAGAGACTTCACCGGGCACGGTATCGGGCAGGTTATGCATGAGGAGCTGTGGATCCCACATTTTGGGTCACCGGGTAAAGGAATGCGGATACGCGAAGGCATGGTCTTTACCATCGAGCCGATGGTAAACGCCGGCACCTGGCAGTGCACCTTGAACGCCAATGGTTGGACCGCAAGAACGGGAGATGGCTCCTTGTCAGCCCAGTATGAACACACCATCGCCATCACCAGTCATGGTCCGGAGATCTTGACCGTGGTATAGCCTATCTACCTGAGGCAAGTTAGTTAACAAAGGGGTCAGACCCCTTTGTTAACTAACTTGCCTTCTGCTTTGTACTTGCCCATGTGTTGGAGCAATCACCTACGGCAAAGATAAGGGTAACCTCTCTGTGCACCATCAGGATCTGACAAGAAACCATGGATTGCGGGAGAGGTTGGTTTGTGTTATCTTAGGGTTAGTAAACAGAGGTGAGTATACTTAAGTATACTCACGACAATTCGGACGACCCATTCTTGGAGGTGCCCGATGAAGCGCGTCATGATTTCCATGGTCCTGATCCTAACGCTAACCCTGAGTCTCGCCGCTTGCGCTCGCAACAACACCGCACCCAACCCGTCACCGACCACCCCGGGGCAACAACCCTCGTCACCGGTCTATGGCGGCAGCTTGGTCGTGGCCGTTCCCACTGATCCTGATAGGCTGGATCCACACAAGGCTACTGCGGCTGCGACCGAAGAGATCATCTTTAATGTCTATGAGGGTCTGCTCAAGAGCGATCCCAAGGGCGAGTTGGTTCCAGCCCTGGCTGAGAGCTGGACCGTCGCAGAGGGCGGCAAGCTCTACACCTTCAAGCTACGTCAAAATGTCCTCTTCCATAACGGTCGGACCATGACCGCCGAGGATGTCAAGTTCACCTTCGACCGCATCCGCGACAAGGCGACTGGCCATCCGCGCCAGAGCGAGTATCAAGATCTGGTCGAGGTCAAGGTGGTGGACGCGAATACCATACAGATGCGCCTAGCGAAGCCCCAGGCTCCGTTTCTGTCTACGTTAGCCGCAGTGTCGTCAGCCATCGTGCCTAAAGAAGCTGTGGCGACTCTCGATGCCAAGCCGATCGGGACTGGACCTTTCAAGCTGGTCGACTGGCAGCGCGGTCAGGCGGTCAAGCTGGAGAAGAACCAAGACTATTGGCAGAAGGGCCTGCCCTACCTCGATACTGTGACCTTCCGCATCATGGCCGACCCGAATACGGCACTGATGAACCTCAAGGCTGGACAGGTGGATATCATCCCTCGTGTGGCCAACGAAGCCGCCGATGAGATCAAGCGCGGGCCGGATACGAAGCTGATCGAGAGCCCGATGAACCTGGTTCAACTCCTGGTGCTCAACAATGCCAAGGCTCCCCTGGATAACCCCAAGGTAAGGCAGGCGCTCAACTACGCCATCAATAAGGATGAGATCATCCAGGGTGCCGCCTGGGGCTATGGCAAAAAGCTGGGCAGCAACATGAGCCCAGTCATGGCAGCCTATTATGCAGACCTCACCAACCGCTATCCCTATGACCCTGCCAAGGCCAAGCAGCTCTTGGCTGAGGCTGGTTATCCCAATGGTTTTGAACTGGGGCTGACGTTGCCAGCGATCTACGATCTGCATGTCAAGGCTGGTGAGATCATCGCCGATCAGCTGGCCAAGGTGGGCGTCAAGGCCAAGATCCAGAAGGTGGAGTGGGCGATCTGGCTGGAGGATGTCTACAAGGGGCGCAAGTACGACATGACCGTGACCGGTCTGACCGGCAAGCTTGACCCGCACTCCGTTCTAGGGCGCTATGAGAGCAAGTTCGCCTCGAACTTCTTCAACTTCAAGAATGACGAGTATGATCAGCTGGTTGCCCAAGGCATCACCACCACTGATACTAACCAGCGCAAGCAGGTTTATCAGCGGCTCCAGGAGATCCTAGCTGATCAGGCGGCTGCGGTCTATATCATGGATCCGACGCAATTGGTCGCCCTACGCAAGAACGTCCATGGCTGGCAGACCTATCCGGTCTATGTGGCGGATGTCAGCCGGGTCTACAAGGTGCAGTAGTCCCCAGGAATGCCAGTAATGAAAGGCTGCGATCAGCCATGCGTTTTTGGATCAAGAAGCTGGGCGTATTCATGGCCACCCTGTTTGTGGTGGCCTTGATCGCGTTTGTGGTCTTTCGCCTGATCCCAGGCGATCCGGCTCTGATCATCCTCGGGGTCGAGGCCGATCAGGCGGCGGTGGCGCAGCTCCACCATGAGCTGGGGCTGGATCAGCCGCTCTACGTCCAGTTTTGGCGCTGGCTGGGTCAATTGCTGAGAGGCGACCTAGGCAGATCGCTGCGCCTGTCGGCACCAGTCGGTGAACTGCTCTGGCAGCGGCTGCCTGTTACCACTGGTTTGGCGGCTCTGTCGATCATCATCGCTACGGGGATTGCGATCCCCGTTGGCATCTTAGCCGCCACGCACCGCGGTGGCTGGCTGGACCTAATCACCATGGCGCTTAGCCAGGTGGGGATCGCCATCCCAGCTTTTTGGGCTGGGATCATCTTGCTCTTGGTTTTCTCCATGGAACTGGGCTGGTTCGCCCCAGGTGGCTTCGTCCCCTTCGCCGAAAACCCCTGGCTGGCTCTGAAGTCGCTCATCCTGCCCAGCCTAGCCCTGGGGCTGCAGCGGGCAGCGATCTTGACCCGCATGACGCGGGCTAGTATGTTGGATGTGCTGAGGCAAGACTACATGCGCACCGCGCAGAGCAAGGGACTGTCGGAGCGGGTGGTACTCTATCGTCACGGACTGAAGAATGCCATCATCCCGGTGCTGACGGTCTTGGGGATGCATCTGGGAGGCTTATTGGCAGGCAGCATCGTCATCGAGCAGGTTTTTAACCTGCCCGGCGTGGGTCAGCTAACGCTGATGGCGGTGAACTCCCGCGACCTACCTCTGGCACAGGGGCTGGTGATGTTTACGGCGACGATCATCATCTTGCTGAACTTCACTGTGGATCTGCTATACAGTCGGTTGGATCCACGTATTCGCTATCAGTAGATATCGAGTTCTGAGTCCCAAGTCCGGAGTCCCTAGACCCTGGAAGGTAGCGGCGAGGGACGTGGGGGTCGCTAGTTGGCGACCCGCGGGCGGGCCCGAGGGCCGCCCCGAGGGCCGCCCCTACAGACAGCGCTGCTGTCAATGATCTGTTTGTATTTGATTCGTGGTTTCTTTGTCCCCACTTGGGACTAGGGACTTGAGACTTGGGACTCTCACCGGAGGTGAGCACGTGTCGGTGATGGAACAGAGCCAGCGCAGCGCCACGGCGGAGCCGCCCCAGCAGGCGGCTGTAGGCAGAGCGCTGCCACAGTGGTTGCGCCACAAGAGTCTGATGGTCGGTCTCGCCATGGTCGCCGGGCTGATCCTGGTGGCTCTGCTCAGCCGTATCTACACCCCCTATGACCCCAATGTTATGACCATTGCCCAGCGCCATCTGCCGCCGTCGGCGGCCCATTGGCTGGGGACCGATGAGTATGGCCGTGATCTACTCAGCCGGATCATGGTCGGCACCCAGGCGGCACTCTATGTCGGGACCATCTCTACCCTCATTGCCGCGGGTTTAGGTGTTGGCTTGGGAGCCATCGCTGGCTACTATGGTGGTGCGGTGGGCGAGCTGATCATGCGCGTGGTCGACGGGCTCTACGCCTTTCCGGCTATTCTGCTAGCGATCATGGTAATCAGCGTCCTTGGCCCTGGGCTGGTGAATACGACCTTAGCCATCGGCATCGGTGGCATCCCGGTCTTTGCTCGACTGACTAGGGCGGAGCTCTTGGCGCTCAAGGAGCGGGACTTCGTCGAGGCGGCGCGAGTGCTCGGGGTACGGGATCTACGCATCCTCTGGCGGCATATCATGCCTAATGCTCTGGGACCGATCTTGGTGCAGATGAGTATCAGCTTCGCCACCGCGGTCTTGGCCGAGGCGGGTCTCAGCTACCTCGGCCTAGGTACCCAGCCCCCGGATGCATCTTGGGGTCGGATGCTTAAGGAGTCGCAAAGCTTCATGCTCCGTGCCCCTTGGACCGCCATCGCCCCGGGTGTGGCGATCCTGATGACGGTGATGGGTTTCAACCTGTTGGGAGACGGGTTGCGGGATCTTCTGGATCCGACGGACTAGACGAGTCCCTGGTCCCTAGTCCCTAGTCCCCAGCTGGTTGATCGGAAAAACGAGTTCTGTCCACATCGCTCCCGCGATGTGGACTTTTTCGTCCCCCGAGCAGGAACAGCCCCCATACATCGCGAATTATCGAAACTTAGGAGTACTAAACACTTTCCAAAGGAGGCCTTGAACAATGAGCTGTTGTGAGAAACGCAAGATTACAGCTGAGGATCTCTATTCGTTGACGTTCCTGGGCGATCCGCAGATCTCGCCGGATGGCAAGCAGATCGCTTATGTCCAGACTCGTATCGACCAAGGCACCAAGGAGTACCGCTCCCAGATCTACACCGTGGGTGCGTGCGGCTGTTGCGAACCGTCGCAGTTCACCGGCGGTCCCAAGAGCGACTCTACCCCCCGTTGGTCTCCCGATGGCAACTGGCTCGCCTTTGTCTCCGATCGTGGCGGCGACCGTCAGATCTGGTTGATGAAGCGCGATGGCGGTGAAGCTCGTCAGTTGACCACCATGCGCTATGGCGCTGGCAACCCGGTCTGGTCGCCGGACAGCAAGAAGATCGCTTTCGTGGCCAGAATGGGCAAGAACGACAGCTATGAGGCCATGCTCGCTCCGCGCAAGAAAGAAGAGACCGAGGCCGAACAGAAGAAGCTCAAGGACTCTGGCCGCGTCATCGACAGCATTCGTTACAAGTCCAATGATGAAGGCTATCTCACCGACCGTAAGAGCCAGATCTGGGTCATGGATATCGAAGGCGGCAAGCCTGTCCAGATCACCACCGGCTACTATGACAATGGCGGCGTTGCTTGGTCACCGGATGGTCAGCAACTTGTCTTCTCATCCAACCGTTCTGAAGATCCTGCCTTGACCCCAATCACCGACCTGTGGCTAGTCTCCGCTCAGGGCGGCGAGATCAAGAAGCTGACCAAGAGCACGGGCATGTTCGGTATGCCGGCATGGTCTCCCTGCGGCAAGCAGATCGCTTACTTCGGCAACAACCGCGAGTTTGCCGGTGCTACGCTCAGCCGCCTCTGGGTGGTGGATGTGGACGGTGGCGAACCCCGCTGCTTGACGGAGAAGTTTGATCGCTCCCTGGGCGAC
>CAZINL010000083.1:0-12916 GCA_964540595.1 uncultured Clostridia bacterium | reverse complement strand
TAGATCCAGCTTCATATCCCCGGCTTGATATACCCATTCTCGTGCATCCACTCCGGGATAATCAAAGTAAGGATAGCGGGAAGTATGACGTGGAGTAGAACGATCTTACGCAGGAGCGAGCCCATGAGCTCGGTACCGCCCATGGCGGCAATGGTAGCAAGCTGTCCGGCCAGGCCGCTGGTCCCCATTCCAGCACCATCTGAAAGGAGTCATCAAGCGATGGCTCCCTTTCGATGCAGTCAGGTGAAATGATCAGTTGGCTGTGGTGGGACCGCAGTGCAGTATCATCCCACAAGGTTATGTAGATCAGTGACCTCGATAATCCTAAGCTCGGGGTGCTCCCTGAGGTCTAGCAGTTCGCTACCAACTCTGACAATGGGTAGGGACAGCTGAGCACGATCCACAAAGACCACCTGGCCCGTGCGGCCATCACTGAGCAGTACGGAGCATCCGGACAGATACGTAATCATGCGTTGGACGAAGACCATGACGATCTCTGGATCCAACTGGCCCATGTCCTTGCTCAGGTGGTCCAGTACCTCATAGGGACTGCGTTTGCCTTTGTATGGGCGTGCTGAGGTCATGGCATGGTAGACATCGGCCACTGCTACGATGCGCGCGTAGGGATGAATCTGCGGACCATGCACACCCTTTGGGTACCCCCTGCCATCATGTCGTTCATGATGCTGGTAGATGGCTTGCTTGACGTCTTCACTGTATTCCCGGGAATCCTTCACCAATTGATAACCCAGCTCCGGGTGACGCCTCATGCGGGCATACTCCATATCGCTCAGAGGGCCAGGCTTATTCAGGATTGCGAGCGGGATCTGAGCCTTGCCAATATCATGCAGCGTACCGGACAATGCGACCTGCAGCAGATCGTCATCGGTATGACCCAGCCATCTCGCCAAGATCATGGCGATCACGCCAATGCTGACCGTGTGTTGGAAGGTGTAGTCATCCCGGGACTGCAGTTGCGTTAGCAGGGCGGCCAGATTCGTCTCACGACCGGTCTCGAATAGAAACGGCTCGACCATGGTCTCAACCTCACGGGCGGGGATCACCCGACCGGCAGAAGCCAGCTTCATGAGGAGCCTGCTATCGTCAATGGCCTGTCGATAGACTTTGACCATGTCAATGGTGATCAGCGGTTGACCCATTTGCTGCAGGCGCTGCAGAAGTGCTGGGGTTACCACCGTCCCGGCTTTGGTAACCAATGCGCCACTTGGGACGTAAACGTTCTCAGCGAGCGTCGAGCCAGCGCAGATCCTATCCACGTCCAATGTCTTACTGATCGCCTGAAGACGAGCCGGCATGATATCCATGGTTTCCCTCCCAGAAGCTGAGTCTATCACAGGACAGAATGAGTTCCCCATTACCCTTAAGGTCGACTGCCTTAATCGCCCGGCCCAACCTTATATACAAGAACCTCCAAAAGTGCAACCATAAGCCAAGAAACATTCTCTTTTTCTACATTATTCTCCATTGTCCTTTCGGTTTCATGAATTATTTCACAAACTCGCCAAGACACAGGCTATGGCAAGCAGCTCAAAGCGGAGCGAAATCCAAACCTTCTCGGCGAAGACAGAGCCGCGTCCTGGACGTACGGGAAAACAAGATCCAGTTCCACGGCTCTCGCTATGTTGGTCTGCAAAGAAGGGGCCGAATCAAGCGCTATAGCACTCTTGATTCGACCCCTTCTTTGTGATCAGCCCTATAGATCCAGCTTCATGTCGCCCGGTTTGATATACCCCTTCTTGCGCATCCACTCCGAGATAATCAGGGTGAGGCCAGCGGGAAGCACGACGTGGAGTAGAACGATCTTTAACACGATCGAGCCCATGGGCTCGGTACCGCTCATGGCGGCGATGGTGCCAAACTGTCCGACTAGGCCGCTGGTCCCCATCCCCGCCCCCTCGGGGATATTGGTCATAGGCAGGATGGTGGTAGCCAAGGGGCCGATGATGGCACTGGCTAGGGTGGCTGGGATCCAGATCAGGGGGTTGCGGATAATATTGGGCATCTGCAGCATCGATGTCCCTATTCCTTGGGCGACCAAACCACCCATCTTATTCTCCCGATAGCTGGCCACCGCGAAGCCGACCATCTGAGCGCAGCAGCCGACGGTAGCCGCCCCGGCAGCGAGACCTTTCAACCCCAGGGCGATGGCCAGAGCAGCGCTGCTGATCGGCAGCGTCAGGACGATACCCATCACGGTGGAGACGATGATCCCCATGGGGATCGGGCTCATAACAGTGGCGGTATTGATGATCTCGCCGATGGCGGTCATCATCTGCGCGACCACTGGGGCCACGTACTTGCCCACCAGGCCGCCGACGATGATCACGGTCGAGGGCAGTACCACGATATCGACCTTGGTCTTGCCGGTGACCAACTTGCCGATCTCCACCCCGACTAGGGCGGCGATGAACGCCCCCATCGGTTCGCCGATCCGAATGCCAAAGCCCCCACTGGCAAGCGCAAAGGTAGTGCCCGCCCCTAGGGCACCGGTCACCGCCGAAGAGTAGACAACCAGGGGATGGGCTTTGCGCCCGGCGGCCACGGCGATGCCGATGGCAGGCCCCATCATGAATTTTGCTACCCGCCCCAAGTCAACCAGAAGCGGAAGCCCCAGCTTGCTGCCGATCTGATCGAGAATCAGACCGACGATCAGTGACGAGAATAGCCCCAGGGCCATGGTTCCTAGAGTATCCACCAAATATTGGCGGACCGAAATCCGCTTATTCATAGCGCGGTCTCCCTTCCAGTATGATCACTCATCCACTATTTTGACTTTGGATCGCTTCTTCCTCTGTCTGGCTGTCGAATGGTTCTGTATTATACCGTGACATACTGGGATCTGTACCTGGCATAGGGTCTACCTAAGTGCCTGTGGAGATGAACGGAGTACAATCAATCGGGACCGCTACTGCGGTCCCGATTTGTGATCTGACCTATGGCCTTACTTGACCAGCTCAGCCACAGTTCTCTCATCCAAGCGTTTGATCAGTTCGACCAGTAGCTTCACAGTATGGGCGTAGTCGTCCATATGGATGATGCCGGTATGGCTGTGGATATAGCGGGTGGGAAGGGCAATCACCAAGCTGGGTACACCACGATCGTAGGTATGCACCTTGCCGGAGTCATAGCCGCCGCCCAGGAGGGCGTTGAACTGATGCGGAATGCCTAGCTCAGTGGCGGTATCGACGACGAAGTTGCGCAGTTTGAGATGGGGGACCATGCTGGTGTCGTAAAGCATGATCGTCGGCCCATTGCCCAGCTTTTCGGCGGAGAGGCTCTCTCCGACCCCTGGCATGTCACCCGCGATGCCCACGTCGAGAGCGAAGCAGATATCGGGCTTGACTACAGCAGCGCTGGTGCCCGCACCGCGCAGGCCGACCTCTTCTTGGACGGTGCCGACCCCGTAGACAGTATTGGGATGGTCGATCTGGCTGAGCTCTTTGATCACGTCGATGAAGATGCCCACCCCAGCGCGGCAGTCGAGGGCCTTGGCCATCACCAACTTCTCATTGCGCATCTGGGTAAACTCGCTAACCGGGATGATCGGATCGCCTAGGCGGACACTAAACTCCTTTTCGGCCTGTTCCTTATCCTTGGCGCCGATGTCGATGAACATGTCCCTCTTCTGCACCACTTTGCCGCGTTCGTCAGCTGAGAGCAGATGGGGCGGTTTGGAGCCAATCACGCCGACGATATCGCCCTTGGCGGTCTTGACCACCACGCGCTGGGCCAGCATCACTTGTTCCCACCAGCCACCTAGAGGGATGAACTTGATGAACCCCTCTTTGGTCACCTGCGTCACAATGAAGCCGATCTCATCCATATGTCCGGCGATCATGATCCGTGGGCGGTCCGAACTGCCCGTCTTCTTGCCAATGATACTGCCGAGATTGTCAGTCTCAAGCTCGGCATAGGGTTCGAGATAGCGGCGGACGACTTTTTGCACCTCATGTTCGTAGCCAGGTAGTCCTGGTGCATCGGTTAGCTCTTTAAGCATGGTTAAACGTGGATCCATCTGGTCTCCCCCTCATATCAAGTTAGTGGTCAGTATCAAGAGGTTGCTGACCATCTTCTTCCACAGCAGGGGCGCGGTTTCCTGCTGACGAGGGGCCTAAGCGGGCAACCATCTCCTCCAAACGGCAAAAGCAGTGAAACCCCAGGCGGCGCAGGAACCTGCGCATCTCTTTAGCTTGGTAGGGAAGGTAGTTGACCCGGACCTTCTGCGCCAGTGGACTGGCGGCCAGGGCGGCACGCAAGAGCGAGACACCCACGGGGCGGCGTCGCCATGCGGGGTGTACGTAGAGTGATTCGATGGTCAACGTCTCTTCCCCGCTGATGACCAGATGGCCGACATTGTGATTTCCTGCTGAAGCCACCAGCACCTGCAGGGAGGGGGGAGCGGCAGGGCCGGATGGCTCACGGCTGTCCCACAGATTGGCTGGGATCTTGGTTATCTTCAGGCGCGGGCTGGTCTGGGGCAGGCGTGCGGGCAGCGTGAGTAGATAGCACTCCCGCAACCCCACCGAGCGGAAGCCCATCTGCTGGTAGAAAACCAGCGCCCGCCGGTTCGTGCGCATCACCAAGAGCGTTAGGATCTCTAAACCCGCAGCTCGGGCACGCTGCTGCAGTTCCTGCATCATGGCGCGCCCGATCCCCTGACGGCGTAGCTCAGGGATGACCCCCAGCGCTTGAACGGAGAGCTGCCCGCTCACTGGCTCGATGCCTGCCAGGATCAAGGCCGCCGGGCGATCATCCATCAGTACCACCAGCGAGTAGGTAGGTGAGAGGCTGCCGCTGATCAACTGACGCTCCAGTCGCTGGGGGGCGATCGTGAGGGGAACATAGTAGTCACTGAAGATGATTCCGTACAGTTCGGCGTAGACTGTCAGGTCGAGTTGAGCCTCTTCCAAACTCAAAATATGCATCGGCGGCAGCTCCTTCAATCGGCTCTTCCTCTACCATATGCGCTGGTACCTGCCAAACGTGCAAGGCCACTCCATATTTGTCCATGGAGTGGCCTCAAGTGTGATTATGGCTGGCGCAAGGCTGCTGCGGTATAGGTGTTGGTGGCGCTCCACAGGAGCCATTCCTCGATGCCGTTGTCCTCACAGGCTTGGATCTGCGCCCGCAGCTCATCGGGTCCGTATGCGGGGGTCCCCAGGTCGAAATCCTGCAACCAGGGGCGCAAGATGGACCGCTTGTCCTCGCCCAACCGTCGAATGGCATCCTTCATGGCGTGGTCCAGGACCCCGTAGGGGGCGGCATTAGGATTGTCATACCCATAGCTTCCCGGCGCATAGTGCGACGGGTAGGTCATGGGTGAGATGTAGTCCACTTCACTGGCCAGATCCAAGGTCTGGCCGATGCCGAGATCGTCATCGGCCGAGGTCACGAGACCAAATAGATCGGCTGAGATCGGGACCCCGAGTGGCTCTAGCTGCTTCTTGGCGTAAGCCAAGAAGCTCTTGACCACCTCAACCCTGGTCCGCGTATCACCTGCCTCCCTAGCAGGATAGACGAGGGCGCTGATATCGCCATCGGAAGGAAAGCGCACATAATCCCATTGTACTTCATCAAAACCCTTGGCGATGGCCTCTTTGGCGACCCCGATCACATAGTCCCACACCTCTGGATTGTATGGGTCAAGCCAAGCTGCTCCGGTGCGATCGCGCCACAGACTGCCACTAGCCGTTTTCAACGCCCAGGAGGGACGACCCTCGGCCGCGCGGGGGTCCTTAAAGACGGTGACGCGGGCCACCTTGTAGATATCACGATCGGTCAACGTCTTCAGCAGACCATCGATATCTGTCGCTCGCGGCCGGCTGTTGGCGCCGACTGCATCAACCATCGGGGCTTGTGATGGATAGGTGATATCGCCGATCTCATCTTTGACATCGATGACCATGGTGTTGATCTCGGTACGGTCGACCAGGTCGATCAGCGTATCCAGGCGTGGTTGATAACCGGCCGTCCACGCGGTCAGATAGATCCCCTTCACCTTGGCGGGCTTGACGGGAATCGGGGGTTGCACAGGCGCGGGATCCGGCGCCTGCTCTTGTGGCGCCGCCACCGGTGGAGAGACCGGTGCTGGAGTGGGATAGCTGGGACCGGACCACAGGGCACTGGTAAAATAGACACTGGATGCCATCAGAATCGCTATGGATGACTTGATCAGGATCTCCAACGGGCCGCGCACGAAGCTTCACCTCAAATCCTTTAACGTCTTGCATCACTCATTCTTGCGTAACAGACAGGATAGTAAGACTTTCGACAAGCCCACCCCGAATCCTGTCCGCCTGGTATCCCGTTTGCTAGAAACCGATATATCATTGACCGCAGTGCTCCCATCAGGACGATCGCTGCCGCTCAGGTCTGCATAACTACCTGCTATTTAGCGATACTATGAGTGTAGATTGTCGGTCTGAGGTCCACGTGGGACACATGGCTATGAAAGGCCTCGCCATAGTCTAGCATCTTGCGCACTACCGTAATGAAGTCATGTAAGTTCCTGGATTGACGGACGAACCTGTGGTATCCTATAATTCGTATAGACTGCTCAGATGAAAGGGTGTGCATTAGTTTGGTGAAAGTCTATGGGAGCTCGACCTGACACAAGTGTGAAGAGGTGGAAGCGGTGCTTTCACAACACAATATCGCCTTTGAACACTATCTGCTCGAGGATCTACCCACCGTTGAACGGTTGACGCTCAAAAAGGCCGCCTTTGCCGCCGGTGTGAAGTCCTTACCGTTCTTGATCAAGGACGACAAGTACTACACTCTCGACGAGATCTTGGCTCAGGGTAAATAGGTACGAGAAAGCACCGCCTGCGTGGCGGTGCTTTTTGCTGTACTGTATGTCGCTCACTGGGCTACCTCTTTGCTTGCCTGCAGTTCGCCGATGCGTGCTTGTACGGACAAGCAGAAGGGATTGATGGCCATGGCTCGCCGCAGAGTGATCTGAGCTTGCTCACGCTGCCCCGACTGAATCTGGATCTCACCTAAGAGCCGCCAACCCATCAGGTGGGTCGGTTGCGCCGCTAAGAGGCGCCTGACATGGTCCTCCGCCACCGCATACTCGTTGAGCTGATATAGAGTATTGGCGAGGTTGTAGCGTGCGGGTTGTAGATCCGGGGCGATCGCGATCGCCTGCTCGAAACAGCGCTTGGCGTCCTCATAGCGATGCTCGTACTGATACACATCGCCGAGGTAGTTGTGCGCTTGGGCCGAGCTCGGGTTGAGCAGCAGAGCACGCTTGAAATTCATGGCGGCTTGGTCATACTCGCCTTCAAAAAGTGCCGCAATCCCCGGCAACAGGTAGGAATCATCGCTCTGAGGCTGATAGTATGTCGTCATGAAAATATGGTGCTGCGCTTCCACCAGGTCATCGAGCAAGAGACAGATCCAGGCGATCAAGCGATGTGCTTCAGCCAAGTCGTTCCGCAGCGCGAGTGCGCCGTGTAGCTCACGCTGGGCCTCTTCCCAGCGCCCTTGGTGATACAAGTTCTTACCATACTCGAGGCGGATCGCCGCATCATCGGGACGTTCGACCATGGCCTTGGCCAACTCCCGACCACGGATGATCAGCTCGGACCGCCCACCGGCGTCCATCGTATCATAGCGCCCGCTGGACGACAGCTGATGGGCCGTGCCTGCCTTGTGATACTCCCCGGTCTTGTAGTAGACCTGAGCCAGCGAACGGTAGATAGCCCCCTGCGCCATCTCGTTGTCAGCGGCCAGCGATAGGGCCTGCTCCAGATGAGTCACGGCCTGTGCAAGGTCACCCAAGGCGCCATAGGCCTGTCCCAATGTCCTGTGGAGACCGATGCTCTGCTTAGCCCCGGGCAGGCTGAAGCTAGCCTCGATGGTGTCGATAGCATCCTGGTAGCGCTGCAGCTCAAAATAACAGCGGGCGAGGCTCAGTCGTGCGTGAATACGCTGATGACCCAATCCCAATGAGGCGTGGTCGCGGGTGAACGCCTGCTCATACCACTGTCGCGCCGTCTCAGGGTCGCCCTTGTAGAAGAAGAAATCCCCTAAGGCGGCCAAGTGATAGCCTGAGGGCTTAAGCTCTGCCGCGCGCATCAGGTGCACCAGGGCCTCGTCGGACCGGCCGACGCGTTGGTAGTAGAGACCCAGGTTCCCGTGGGCGACATCACTGGGCTCAATCTTGAGGGTCTGCTCGTATTCGGCGATGGCCTCGTCGTAGCGACCGTAGTATTCGGCGCTGATCAAGGCGAGGTTGTTACGGGCTGTGACATAGGTCGGATCGAGCCGCTTAGCCTCTTGCATCTGCGCTTGTGCCTCTTCGGGGCGACCGGCTAGGAATAGCAGTACCCCCCAGTAGTTGTGTACCGCAACAGCTGCGGGGTGTTGTTGGGCAAGATCTTGGTAGAAGCCGTCTAGCTCCACCCAGAGCGCATGCTTCTGCCCGAGGGAGATGATGCTGCGATGCGCGTCGCGGTATTGGGGATCGAGCCTGAGGACCTGCTTGAGCATGTCCAGCTGGGCTTCCACCCCCTGGGTCCGAAGCGCTCGGGTATACAGCGTCCTAGTTTGCATACGCTGCCAAACACCCACCACCATCAGACGACCTCCTTGTCGGCAAAAGCAACCCGGTTGCGACCAGCACCTTTGGCCGCATACATGGACTGGTCAGCACGGCTGACCAGGGCATCCATGGAAGACGCATCATTGGGGTAGGTCGCCACACCGACGGTTACGGTCACGCGAAGCATGTGACCGTCGTAAAGGAACCGCTCTTCCTCGACGGCCCTGCGCAGCCGCTCCGCCACCTCGAGCGCGGAATTGGTGCCAGCCCCAGCCAGCACGACCGCAAACTCCTCACCGCCATAGCGGGCGACCAAGTCGCCTTTGCGCACGGCGGCCTTAATCGTCTGGGCGACACGGTGCAGGACATAGTCCCCAGTCTTGTGGCCATAACGGTCATTGAAGCTCTTGAAAAGGTCAATATCGATCATCAGCACCGAGAGGTTGCGTCCTTGGCAGCGTGCCTCTTCCAGTGCCGTCGCTAGGTAGTTATGGAAGTAGTGGTGATTGTACAGCTCGGTCAGGCCGTCAGTAATCGCCTGATGGCTCATATGTCCGTAGAGAATAGCGTTCTGGATCGCAAAAGCCGCTTGACTGGTAACCACCAGGAGCATACGCATCTCATCGGCGCTAATCGCATCCGGAGCCAGTCGGGCGATATTGAGCACCCCAAAGGTCTGCCCGGCCACGGTCAGAGGGATGCTAAGCAACGTGCGAAAGGTCTCGCCCTCTGCGGCTACGTGGATGTAATGAGGGTCTTCTAGTACGTCGCGAACGAGGCACGGCTGACCCGTGGCCAACACTTGACCGCCGATCCCCTCGCCTCTGCCCATGGTCAGCTTCGTCGCGTCCTCAGGAATGCCCCGGGCGACGCGAATATCCAGGCGAGCGGTTTTCTCATTGAGCAGCATCACCGTGATGGAATCATAGGTGACCACTCGACTGATCATATCGACCACGAGGTTTAAGAGCTCATCCAGGTTCGACGTGGTCCCAAGCACGTTGGTAAACTCGGAGAGCGCCAAGAGCTCAAAAATGCTGCGGTTTACCTCCGCCTGTAGATCGTCATTGCGTTTGGCAAGCTGCTGCCGCTGCCCCTGCAGCTCCTGGACCTCGCCTTGATACCTCTCGATTCGGGCCGTCTGCTGCCGCAATCGGTAGAGGCAATAAGCCATACCAGCTGCCAGAAAGGCACTTAACGTTGCCCACATACGCCCCGCCTCCTATCATGGATAAGCGATCAATGGAAAAGCGATCAGATGCTGCGTCCGTTAAGTAACAAATGGTCATAACTTGTACATTTCTGTTATTGGCTAATTCGGTGAAGTGTGCGTATTGTCCTTCTTTTTGGGCATAAAATGGGAGAACCTCTTGCGAGATTCTCCCGGCGGAACTAGACGATAGTAAATGCGGAACTACACGTCGAAGCGCATGCGGAGCTATACGTTGAAGCGAATATTGAGGATATCGCCGTCTTTGACAATGTAGTCTTTCCCTTCCAGACGGAAGACGCCCTTCTCTTTGCACTTGGCCATGGTGCCATGTTCGCGCAGAGCATCATAGGAGACCACCTCGGCGCGGATGAAGCCGCGCTCCAGATCCGAATGGATCTTCCCTGACGCCCGCTTGGCGTCCAGCCCCTTCTTGATCGTCCACGCGCGGACTTCATCTTCACCGACGGTGAAGAAAGAGATCAGGCCCAAAAGGTCATACATGCTGCGCGCCAGACGATAGGTCCCGGGCTGCTCTATACCCAGATCGGCCATGAACAACTCACGGTCTTCGGTCGGCAGCTCTGCGATCTCGCGCTCCGTCTGGGCACAGAGTACCAAGACCGGGATACCCTTCTCCTGCAGTATCGCCTCGATCGCCTGCTTCTGCGGGTAATCATTGGCCTTAAACTGCTCTTCATCGACGTTGATAACCACCAGCTGTGGCTTCTCGGTGAAGAACTCGTAGTGCTGCAGCGCGGCAGTCTCGGCATCGCTGAGCGTTACCGTGGTCAAAGGCAGCTCCTTCTCCAGCGCCTCATAGCACTTTTGTAGGGCTTCCATCTCGACCTTCTGCTCCGGGACCGATACGCCGCTCGATCAGATCAAGGTCAGCGAGCAGCAGCTCAGAGTTGACCGAGTCTATATCCCGAACGGGGTTGAGGTTACCCTCAACATGCTCGATCTCGTCGCTCTTGAAGGCACGCACCACATGTACCAAGGCATCGACGGTGCGGATATTGGCCAAGAAGGGGTTACCTGAACCACCTTCGGTATTGTGGGTCAAGCCGGGGAGGTCGGTGACCTCGATCTGAGCATAGATCGTCTTGCGCGGTTTGAACTGAGCGCTCAGCCAATCAATGCGCTCATCAGGGACGCGCGCCATCCCGTGGTTGGCCTCGGTCCGCCCAGAGTAGAACTTGGACGTCTCGGCCTCGGCCTGAGTGAGCAAGTTAAAGAGAGTAGTCTTCCCGACTAGGGGGAGACCAATAATTCCGATCTTCATGAACGCTACCTCCGCATAGATGCTTCATATTATTATAGACTTCCCCAGGATAGTAGCGCAAGCTGTGGGAAGAACAGGGTGGAATGGGAAAAGGCCTTGGTGGACGGGTTACGTTCGCTCGAAGCCTCAAGGTGGGAACTCAGTCGGGCTCGGGAACGGCCAATATCGCGCAAAGGCAGACGACACCAGCAATTTCGTCGCGCCCTCACACCCCTATGGTAAATGGTACGCTTTTAGTCGCGATTCCAAGTCCGTTCTTTTTCCTGCGCCCGCCTTCGCTCCCTGAAGAAGTTGGCTTCGAACGCTCCCTCCACCCGCACCACCCGGCCTTTAAGCGAGGCAGTGGTTTCCCGCGTCCCTTTTGGGGTGCCCGGTTAGGTAATTCCGGCTCTGCTGCGGGCTCTTAGAATTTGATGCCAAACCGCTCCATGAACCACTCGTCATCATACGTCCGCCGCGCCAGGTACTCTGCCCGCTGCTGCCAGACATCACTGACCGCCAGATCAGCCAGGATCTCTTTGGCATCATGATCCACCAAGACCATCTGCAGGACCCTGGCGATCCGATCGCGACCGAAGTGGCTCACAGCCATGCGCAGCAGGTTATAGCGGTACTCGCGCATGGTGACGCGATAGGGGTGGCTGGGGCGAAAGAGATGGAGCACGGTCACATCCGGTTCAAGATAGATGGGGTGGTTAAAGAGCCACAGCTTGAGCGAGAGCTCGGTATCCTCATGCCCCCAGGTCTGAAAGCCCCGTTCAAAGCCGCCGACGTCGTAGAAAGCTGCCCGCTTAACCGCCAGACACGCTCCCGGTGCCAAAGGCGTGGGGATAACGCCATCGGGACACCCCATCCAACGGACATTGAGCTCCTCGTCCCAGGTCTGGCCATAGCCGACCACCTCTGGTTGACCGATCACACCCATGGCTGGACAAGCGGCATCCACCCCCGGCGCGCGCAACAGGCCGACCAAGCGGTCGAGCCAGCGATCCTCGACCGTAATATGGGCGTCGCAGAAGACCAGGACATCTCCTTTGGCAGCATCGGCCCCCACATTGCGCGCATTGGCCGCGCCTAAGCCCCGCTTTTCCAGCAAGGTCACCCCTGTAATAGGGCAATCTTTTAGGAAGTCACAGCAGCCATCTTCAGAGCCATCATCAACAATGATGATCTCATACGGCAGGTCGTTCGCGACCCCCAGGATCGAGTTGACCGTCATGGCGACATTGCCGCTTTCGTTGCGACAAGGGATGATAATCGAAGCTAGTTCAGGCATGATCTCACATCCTTTTCCCTGTTTGGACCAGGCTATCGTTTCATGTCTATGAGGATGTGAGTGCGTGTTTGACAAAAACAGTGAGCGGCTCGTCATTACGGCGAGCCGCTCACTGTTTTCCTACCTTCTCATCATCTTCTTCTCTCGCCGGCTGCGGCGATACTCACTCCACCATCCGCGGATGCGCGGCCACCAGACCGAGAACGCGGCACCGTAACCGATGATCGAGAGCGCCGCCAGCATTAGCCAGCCGAGCACCGGGATCCAGGCGAGGTGGGTCACCAGGAAAACCCCCGCCAGAAGCTGCAGGAACGGGCTGAGATGGATCTCCCGCTTCAGCAGAGGGACCACCTTGGCGCCAATGGCCATGCTCACACCCGTGATCCCCAAGGCCCCGGTCAGGACCGCTGTGATCACCGCCGCAATCGCCACCGGGATACCAATGATGGTGATGAAGAGCAGGAAGATGGTCGCGGTGGTTAGGATCATGGAGATCACCCCCACCCAGAGAAAGCGCAACGGGGTATCGAGGATGCCGTCCGCCACCGTCTCCACATCGTAGGCGAAGAAGGCAAA
>CAZINL010000082.1:3726-12975 GCA_964540595.1 uncultured Clostridia bacterium | reverse complement strand
CCGAAGCCGTAGCCCCGGGCATACGTCGTCAACAGCGGCTTGGTGCGCTGCCACGACAACTGTGTCCGGTCCACCTCGCCCTTCAACACGGCATTGATCTGTAGCACCACGCTGCGTTGCTCCTCGGTACGGGTCACTAGATCGAGGATACCCGGCGTGCTGTATTCCCGGTCCAGGACCGTGGCTACCACCACAATGGGAGCGCCCTCGATAGCCTGCTCTGGCCCTACCACCATCAACTTCGCCGACACCTTGCCCGGAAGGACAACGATGATGGCTGCCAGCAGCACTGCCACCACCCATGGCCTCAGTCCGCGTCCCTTTCCCATACCGATCGACCTCCCCTAGAACCCATGTCACAGGGTTAGACGAGGAGGTCGATCATCATGTTGCAGTGGCACCGCCAGTTTGTGATATTTCTACTCGTAAAGAAAGCCGTGGAGCCCAACTTGGGCTTCACGGCTTTCTCAAGAGCTAATAGGGGGTCTGGCCCGTGTTTGCTAGATCGCTACCCGTTGACTTTCTCAAACCACACGCTGCGCACGCGGCCGCCGGTCCACTTCAGACCGACTACGCGGCCGTCCTCCCGGGCGAAGTCGACGCGGATGTTGCCGGCACGCTTGGACTGGAAGGTGTCGTGGTCGATTAGCTGCAGACCAAAACCGTCATGACGGCGATGCTCAAACTGCAGTTGGCCATCCTTGGCAACCAGGGCATAGGTGGTCCCCAGCTCGGGGCTGTAGTAGTCGCCGACATAGTCCGTGATCTGCTCTGCGCTCAGTTGCTGAACCATAATTCGCCGAGCAGGGATGACCATGCCGCGAACCTTGATGCTGAAGTGAGTGACTCTGCCGTCTTCGCCACGGACGAATGACAGGGTGTCCTTCTGCCGTGGCGCGTAGAAGCTGGTCTCGCTGATCGGGATCAGCTCAGTATCCTCTTCATCCGCTGCTACCATCACCAGGTGGTCATCCTTCTGGGCGATGGTAGCGACTTTGGCGAGTTGGGGCACCCAGTACTCGCCTAGGTAATCAGCCCAGGTCGCCGGGTCAACGCCCAGCATCGGCTTAGGCTCGGTAGCCTCGGGCTGCAGGTGCTCCTCTAGCAACACTTCAGCCACGCGCAGCGCCCGGTCGTAGGGGACAGCGGTGCCTAGATTGGTCAGCACCACGATCCCGAGCCCATGGTCGGGGATGCGTCCGCAATACGTGCGATAGCCAGCATCCGCGCCGGAATGACCGACGAGCTTCAGCCCGCGGTGTTCGGTGTAGGAGAGGCCGAAGGCGTAGGGGATGGTCTCGCCGTTGGTCAGGGTGAAGCGCTGGTGCATCTGCTCGATCACTTCTGGCGCACCAACCGTGGGGTGGTTCAGGTTGACCAGCCACTTGGCCAGGTCCTCGGCAGTGGTGAAGAGGCTAGTCGGGCCGACCGTAGCGTAGCTGAGCACGCTCTTCTTGAAACCATCATCTTTGGGAGCGTAGGAGTAAGCCCGGTTCTTGACCAGCTCCTCATGGTCATCGTAGAAGAAGCTATGCTCCATCCCCAGGGGTTTGAAGATCCGCTCCGTGGTGAACTCGCGGAAGCTCTGCCCGCTAACCTTCCCCACGATCTGGGCCATCAGGGTATAACCGGTGTTGCAGTAGAGGTATTCGCTACCCGGGGTGAAGTTCAGGTCGCGCTGGTTGCGCACCAGCTTCATCACGTGGTTGGTGGTGATCACGTCATCCATACGCCAACCCGCCATGATCAGCAGCTCCCACTGGTCGCGCAGGCCGCTGACATGGTGGATCAGGTGGCGGACGGTGATGGTCTGGCCGAAGTCCGGTATCTCAGGCAGATAACGATGGATGTCGTCATCCAGGCCGAGCTTCCCCTCATGGGCCAGGAGGGCGATGGCAAAGGCAGCAAACTGCTTGGAAACCGAGGCGACATGGAAGATCGATGACGGCGTGATCGGGATATCGTACTCCAGATTGGCGTAGCCGTAGCCCTTCTCAAAGATCACCTGATCGTCCTTGAGGACCACCAGTGCAGTTCCCGGGGAGCCAGCCTTGTCCCAGTCGGCAAAGACCTCGTCGATACGTTTGGCGATAGCGGGGTCGATGTAGGTGCCTGCCATTCTATCCTCTCCCTTTATGTACTGGAGTTTGGATTCTGCATAGAGAGCGGATAGACCTTTGTGGAGATGCGCGGCAACAGAAAATGAAGACTAAGATGAATGCAACCCCAATAGGTTAAGGGCGAAGAAAGTCATCAAGGCGAGTCTATGAATGCAAAGGGGGTGTCGCGCGGCCCTACTGGCTGTGCGACAACCCCCTTTTGTATCCGGGATTACCTTTTCCATCGGCAGACATGCTCTTCAAGACTATCGACCAGGACAAATAAGACAAAGCCCAATAAGGCGATAGCCACGATGCCGGCATACATGCCGAGATAGTCAATCCTGGTCCAGGCATCAAGAATATAGTAGCCTATTCCATAGCGTGTCCCGTAGCCTTCGGCAAAGAAGAGGATGGATAGCGCGGTGCCCAGCGATAGCCTCAGGTTGGTCAGCAATGCAGGCAGGACAGCAGGTAGAGTGATGTGACGGAAGATCTGGACCTTGGAGGCACCGAGGCTCCTGATGTGGTTGTAGTAGTCGGGCGGGATATTGAGGACGGCATCCCGTACCGCGACAATAATCTGGAATACCAAGATCAGGACGATCATGATGATCTTGGAGCTGTCGCCCAACCCGAACATGAGCATGACCACCGGCAGCAGTGCTGTCTTGGGTATTGGGTAGGTTAAGTAAACCAGTGGATTGACGATCCTGTTCCCTAGTTTGGAATAGGCCATCAGCAGTCCCACGACAATACCGACGACCAAGGAGATTCCCAGACCGGCCGCGATCCTGTAAAGACTCACCAACAGATGAATATAAAGACTATCGCCATACAGATCGCCCATATGGAGGTAGACGTCAGTGGGCTTGGGAAGCACCCTCATCGGCGCGGCAGTCGCCATGACATACCACAATACGTTTAGAGTGATGAACCCCTGCATGAAGGTCTTGACTTTTACAGCTGTTCGGATCGCTTCCATCCCCTTTTGACGACGCTACGCAGATGGGTCGATAGGCTCAGATACTCCGACTTCTGTCTCACGTTGGCAGTATTGAAGAGAGGATTGTCAATGGTCTCAACGATGGTACCCGGGCAGTGAGACAGGATGACGATCTTGCTGCCCAAATAGATCGCTTCTTCGATGCTGTGGGTGACAAAAACGGTGGTGGTCTTAAACTGGTTCCATATGTCAAGGAAAAGATCCTGAGCATCTTCCCTAGTCAGAGCATCAAGAGCCGAAAACGGCTCATCCATCAGCAGCAGGTCAGGTTCCATGATAAAAGTCCTAGCAATGGCAGCCCTCTGCTTTTGGCCGCCGCTGAGCTCATTGGGATACCTGTTCTTCAACAGTGAAATGTCTAGCACGGCCATGATGCGGTCAATCCGTTCTCGCAGAGCGGCATCTACGGTCTTCCCCTTGATGCTTAACGCGAGTAGACAGTTCTGATCGACGTTTTTCCAGGGAAGCAGTCCGAAATTCTGAGGAATAAACCCAATATCATGTCTCTTGGGGTCCAGACGCGTCCCGTCCAGCAGAACTCGTCCACCGTAATCCTGGATAATTCCGCCCAGCACATGCAGGAACGTGGACTTACCACAGCCCGAGGGGCCGATCAGAGCATAGATTTCGCCGGATGCGATCCTCATGCTGATCGGGCCCAGGGCGTCCACGGTTTGTTTTCCTGATCGATAACTGACGGACAGCCCTTCTATCTCCAGCATAGACCCTCCATTGGTCAGAGTCACACAGTATCCATATAGGTGAGGTTATTTGACGTCAATGGTTACTGCGAGATCTTTGGCATTGAGGGTCTTGGACACCAGACCGTTCTTGCTGGACCAATCAATGGCGGATTTGAGGTCGGCTTCCGGGGGAAGGGTGGGGTTCTTTGTGAATTTGGGCAGGGTAATCTTCCCCTTCATCTCATCGGGATAGCCCACGGTCTTCATGACAGTGCTTTCGTAGGCGGAGATGGGCGTACTGTTGATATAGTCGACAGCGAGATTGTATGCCTTAAGAAAAGACACGATTTCGCTGCGTTTGGTGTCAATGATGTTCTTGGGAAAGGCCATAACGGACGGATAATTGGCCAGCTGGCTGGCACTGCCGAGTAGGATGCCGCCGTCATTGATGGCCAGGGAAGAAAATGGTTCGGGAATCAGGGCTACATCGACCTTGTTGTTGCGCAGCATCTCCATGCGGGTTGGGACGGCAGGAACGTTTGACTTGACTACATCGGTAGGCTGTACGGAGTTATTGATCAAGATCATGTCAAGGGTGTATTCGATGGCCGTTTTCTCTGATATCGCTACGCTCTTGCCCTTGAGATCCTTGACCGATTTGATGCCTGATGCGGGGCTGGCTATTAGCATGAAGTCCCCATCGGTAATGCCGGTAATCTTGACATCAAACCCTGCATTTTGATAGAGGTTGATAGCAATCTGATCACAGATGATCCCATCCAGCGCCCCGCTTTGGAAAGCGGCATCCCGGTCCTTGGCGCTCTTAAAGGGTTCAAAGGTGACATCGATACCTTCCTGCTTAAAGAAGCCCTTTTCTTCGGCCAGGATGAGGGGGACCACATCAACAGACGAAATCGCCCCAAATTTCAATGTCTTCTTGGGTGTTGGATCGGCCGCCGTCTTGCTGGCCGGGGAACAGGCCGCGAGGGACAGTGTCAGTAGGATCAGAACGGCTGCAATTAGGCTGTTCTTTACTTTTTTCATTTATTATTGCTCCTCCCATTTCTTGAATAGTTGATTATCAATGGCGAGATAATCCATGATTTTGCCCACAACGAAATTGATCAGATCATCCATGGTTTGCGGTTGGTGATAGAACCCAGGCATGGCTGGCAGTATGGCGGCCCCGAGTCTTGATAGCTTCAACATGTTTTCGAGATGGATGGCATTGAGTGGCGTTTCTCTTGGCACAATGATCAGCTGCCTGTTTTCCTTGAGAGCCACATCGGCTGCTCGGCACAAGAGGTTCTTACCGATCCCGCTGCTGATTTCTGCCAACGTTGCCATAGAGCAGGGCAGAATGATCACCGCGTCAAATCTACTCGAGCCGCTGGCCACCGTGGAAAACAGGTTGTCTACATCCTCCAGCCTGACATGAGTATACTTCTTGCCTAGCTCCTGCACCCATTCGGCGATATCAAGCCCCGTCTCGTATTGCATGACCTTGCGGCCATTGTCAGTGCAGATAATGTGAAGATAGATCCCTCGCTGCAGGAGTTCTTCAATCAGCCTGACCGCATAGACGCTGCCGCTGGCGCCGGTGATTCCAACCACCATCTTCTTCAATCCATTACCCCCTCTCTCTGGACGCGTGCGCCCCATCGTAGTCTAGAACAATGCATCAATCACGCCGAAGGCAAGGAAAGTCACGCTGATCAGCTGATTGATACTGTAGGAAGCGAGCTTGACGTTGGTCAGATTGTCAGGTGAGACCATCTTGTGTTCGATAACAAACAGAATCGCTATGACCAACAGACCAATAAAGTAGGCTACCCCCAGCTGTGGGCTCAACAGTCCGACGCAGGCCAGCAAGAACAGGGTCGCAGCGTGAAATACAGCTGCAATACGCAATCCGTTTCTGACGCCAAACCTGGCTGGGATGGAGTGAATGCCGTTGGCGGTATCAAAGCCGTAATCCTGGGAGCCATAGATGATGTCAAAGCCGGCGACCCACAAGGTATTGGCTGCGCCCACAAAAAGAGGCAGCCACGAGATACGGCCTGTGACGGCAATCCAAGCGCCCACAGGGGCAGCAGCGGAGGTAATGCCCAGGACCAGGTGGCAGGCCCAGGTAAACCGTTTGGTGTAAGAGTAGATGATCATCAGGAAGAGGGCGATGGGCGAAAGCAGCACGCACAGCGGGTTGAGCATCGCTGCCGCCAGCAGCATCGCCATGAAGCAGACTGCCGTGAAGATGATGACTTCTTTCTTCTGCAGCAGACCCTGGGGGATCTGCCTCATGGCAGTGCGGGGGTTTTTGCCGTCGATCTCGGCATCAATAACGCGATTGATGGCATTGGCGCCAGTTCTCGCCCCCATAAAGGCCACCAAGATCCACAATATAGTCGCTGGTTTGGGAAAGTCGTTGCCCGCCAGGAGCATGGAGATCAGAGCAAATGACAAGGAGAAGATGGTGTGCGAGAACATGACCAACACACCATAACTGTGGACCCTCTTGACCACACTACTCAATGCCATAGTCAGCCCACCTTTTGGCGACCAGCTCCCGAATATCACTGCTCATCTCAATGTCGTCGGGCCATTCTCTGGTATGGCCTTCGCTGACCCACTTCTTGGTGGCGTCGATGCCCATCCGGTAGCCATAGTGGCGGAGATTGGAGGCGTGGTCCAGCGCATCTAGGGGCCCCTCCGAGATGACGACATCCCTGTGAGCATCGATGTTGTTGAACACCTTCCATGCCACGGTAGAAAGATCCTGGGGACTGACACTCTCGTCCACGACGATGATCATCTTGGTGTACATCATCTGGCCAATGCCCCATAGGGAGTTCATGATCTTCTTGGCGTGCCCGGGGAAGCGCTTCTTGATCGAGACAATGACACAGTTGTGAAAGACGCCCTCAAGCGGGAAGTTGATATCGACGATCTCGGGATACTGCATCTTGAGCAGCGGTAAGAAAATCCTTTCTGTGGCCTTACCCATATAACAGTCTTCCATGGGTGGCTTGCCCACCACTGTGGCCGGGTAGACGGCATTTCTCTTGTGGGTGATGCACGTGACATGAAAGACGGGGTAGTAGTCGGCCAACGAGTAGTAGCCGGTGTGATCGCCGAAAGGGCCTTCCAGCTTAAGATCTTCGTTGACATCGACATAGCCTTCGAGAACAAACTCAGCATCGGCAGGAACGTAGATATCATTGGTGATCGACTTGACCATCTTCACCGGGGCCTTACGCAACCAACCGGCAAACATCATTTCATCGATCATTTTCGGAAGAGGCGCGGTGGCGGCGTATGTAATCGCAGGGTCACAGCCGAGCGCAACGGATACGGGCATCTTCCCCCCGATGGCTTTATATTTGTCGTAAATCTCCCGCCCGTCTTTGTGTAAGTGCCAATGCATCCCGGTCGAGTTCCGATCATAGACCTGAAGCCGGTACATGCCCGTGTTCTGGATACCGGTCTCGGGGTCCCTGGTCATCACCAATGGCAGCGTAACAAACCTGCCTGCATCACCGGGCCAGCACTTCAGTATCGGCAGACTGGACAAGTCCGGATCGTTCTCGATGACCTCTTGGCAAGCCCCTTTGACGGGTAATTTGATGGGGAAGACTGCGGCCATCCTGGCGAGTTTGGGCAGCGCTTGAACCTTTTTCATCAGGCCTAGATAGTTGGACATATCGATGAACTCGCCAATGTCGTCACCGATGTCATCGAGGTTCTTGACCCCGAGGGCCATACCCATTCTCTCATAGGTGCCCATGGCATTGATGAGCACGGGGTAGTGGGATCCCTTCACCCTCTCAAACAGTAGGGCTGGTCCATATTGCTTGGAGACTCGATCGGTAATCTCGGTAATCTCCAGCTCGGCATCAACCTCAACTTTTATTCTCTTTAGCATGCCTTTTTCATCCAGGTGTTGTACAAAGTCCTGCAAATCCTTAAAAGCCATATCATCACTCCTTGGTTGAAGGTGGCGGTCCTTTGTTAAGTATATCACTAAGTTGGTCTATATCTCGATAAACGGATGGACAATGACACTTTTCGACGATATATCGCGCCGCCCTATAACAATGAAACCCGATTGCCCTTAAAGAACAGAAAAAGAACTGCGAAGCACCGGAAGATGCTCCCCAGTTCTCTTCATTAGGCTCTTTTTGGACGACCAGTCCGGTATAGGCAGACCTTGCGGCATTCACAGCAGGCGTATAGGTCCCAGCCTCGCCCTGCCTTGAAAAATGACCTTTCTCGGCACAGCTTTTGATTGACTGTCACTCCATTCATGGCCTGCTGCGGACAGGCATCAAGACAGCGGTGGCAGTGGGCTGGGCAACTGAGATCTTCAATCATGGAGTCAGCTTCGATGGCTGCATCAATGAGTACCGCTCCAATGTACACCATATTTCCGAGTGTTTCATTGATCAGAAGGGTGTTCTTGCCCATGATGCCCAGCCCGGCCAAGACTGCAGCGTGTTTCAGCGATAGGATCCCCTTGCCGTGCATCGCATCCTGATCCCAGGACAAGTAAGGCACGTCGGCGGGGATGAGCATAGCCTTGATATCGTTCTTCTGGAAGAACCGACAGAGATCCATTCCGATCCGGTCGAGTTCCTCATACATCTTGTAGGCCATATGGGTGTAGGGCACCGGGTTTTCAGCGAAGACTGCATCGGTGGGCATTTGCTTAATGAAGACCACGACACTCTGGCACTGACTGAAAATGTCCCTGGGATGAAAGCCTGCCGGGGCACCAGCAAACCTGGCAACGTCAGCAATTCCACAGGCATCAGCACCGAACTCCATGGCAACTTCTTTGACTAGGCTAGCTTCCATGCGCCACCATCCTTTGTTCGAACATTGTGATGTCCAGCGCCTCGGCACCGATCTTCTCTATACTTTCTTGCGCGCCCAGAGCCATCTGTATCACATCTGGTGTGAGCTAGGTCGGGAATTGCGTGATGGGACACCCCTTATCTTAGAACACCAGCCTGTTCATCAGCAAAACCAACATGACCTTACACAACAAGCCGATCGGGTAGGTGGAACCGTAGCCGCCGGCGACTTCATTGCAGCCGGTCGAGTCGATCGCTGCACCGAGCCCGGGGGTACTGGTCATCCCACCGCAGATGGCGCCGGAGAGCAGCACCCAGTTCATCTTCAGCAGATAGCGCCCGACCAACGCCCCCACCAGCAACGAGCTGGCGGTGCAGGCCGCGCCGACAAAGACCAAGAGAATGTTAGGACCCGAGATAGCGGCTACCGCCTGGTGGCCGTAGTTGAGGCCCACGTAGGCCAGGAAGAACAGCAGCGCGATCTCCTTGACCACACCCAAGGAGCGCTGGCTCATGGTGAAATTGAACGGACCGACCTTGCCCCAGCTCCCTAGGACTAGGGCTGCCACCAGCACCCCGCCGGTGGTCTCCAAGCTCACCCTGCCAAA
>CAZINL010000082.1:3365-3716 GCA_964540595.1 uncultured Clostridia bacterium | reverse complement strand
CCCAGCGGCAGCGCCAGCTTGCCGAGCAGAAAGCCGACCAAGCAGACCACCATGAAAGCCAGGTAGTCCACGGAGCCTTCGTCCTTGCTACCCTCGCTACTGGACGGTGACGCCAGGTCCTCGCGCAGTCGCTTGGCTTCGTCCTTGACATCGATACGCAACAGTTTCGGCAACAGCTGAATGCCGGTAATCACGATCATAACACTAAACGGATACGCCACCGCATAGCCCAAGCCGACGCTCGCTTGCGCATCGCTGACCGAGATGATGGAAGAACCAGCGGCCAAAGCGGCTGCCGCTTCCAACGCCACCCCCAAGCCTGGCGAACTGGTCAGAGCTCCAGTAAAGACG
>CAZINL010000082.1:0-3355 GCA_964540595.1 uncultured Clostridia bacterium | reverse complement strand
CTGATTCACTGCTGGCATCAGAGCAAATAGCATCATGACGACCGCCGCACCGGTGGAAGTGATCACGGCGGCGAGGATCAGAAATCGTACACCATAGCCACGAAAGACCTTGCCTACATCCTTGGCTGCCAAGAGGCCGACCGTGGCGACAAAGAGCAGCAGGAAAAGATCAAAATAAGCTTTATCGATCAAACCCCGACTGAGGATCCGGCCCGCCACATCCGGGACGACCTCCCCTCGCACCCACGCAGCTCGATAAGGATTCACTAGGCGCGCATAAACGGCGTAGCTGGCGGCGATACCTGTGAAGAGAACGCCGGAGACCCCAAGTTTGAAGCGGCCAATGCTGACCTGTCCGACCAAGAGCCCAGCGGCGATGACCAGACACATCAAGAAGAGCGGGTTTGTGAGCAGCTCCATGGTATTGTTCAACTCCTGTAATGCATTGACTTTATTACCAGTATAGCAGTCTGCACCGTCTCTGTCCGCATTCGTCCAGCAGGAGACAAGATGTGACAGTGCTACTTTAGGATCAGGATCCCGTATCCGTTCTCCTCGACCACCCGCTCGATCGCGTAGACTAAGGGCGCAGCAAACAACGGCCCATCAACTACCAGCGTGTGGTATTCGCCACTCTCGCCGCAGATATCGATCCCTCGCTGATCAAACTCCTGAATCATCCGTTGATCTAGGGTTCGTCCGAGGAAGTTGGTATCCAGGCAGGCGAGGTCAACAACCTTGACCACCGCCTCAAACCCCAGGCGAATGAACTCTTCGACGACCGCCCTGCGCTCCTCCTGCCAAAGAGGAAAGACAGCGGTGATCCCCGCATCCTCGCAGACGCTCTCAATCCACTCCCGATGCCCGATCAGATCGATATCGCCAAACACAGCGGCCTCCACACCATCATCGCTGAAGCGCCGCAGGCAGTCGACCAGATCCTCGCGATAGTGGGCATTGTCCGTCTCGGTCAGATGGGCGGCAGTGCCCATGAGCGATGCCAGGCTTGTCAGATGCTCACGAGAGATGCAGTGCGAATAGGAGCCGTGCCGCTCCTTGTTCATGGTCGTGATCAGCGCTTCCAACTTACCCCCGGCCTGTACGGCGCGATAAACGGAGAGGGTGCTGTCTTTGCCCCCGCTAAACGACGCGACAAACCTCCTGCCGCCGACTAGACGCTCCAAGCTCATTCGTCCACAACCTTTCCGTGATGCCCATACCTCGATAGTGTCTTGATGGTAGCATTGGGCAAGGTGGCTGTAAAGGGAGCAAGCCTCCGCCATAGTTTTCGGAGCAAGGTACAAAGCAAAAGGACGCCCGAGGGATGCAGGCGCCCCATCAACTTAGTTGTGGACTTGTGTTCTTGTATGCCTACTACTACTTTACGTTCTCAGGCTTGTAGGTTGACCAACCTAGCAGGTCGTAGCCGATTCAGTAGCCCGCAATGGCCTGGGCGATATCGAATGCTGCCACACCATAGATCACCCGTGTCCAGAAGGCTGTCATTCCCAGCCAGGAAGGCACGGCTAAAAGGAGAAAGCCAACTACCAACCGAATAACACGATCGGTATTGCTGAGGTTGCGTTTGAAGTCAAGCCGCCCCATTGATCATCACCCCCCAACTTAGTCTACCCACTGAGCATGAGAAGATCGCACGAACTGTGCAGGCGCTCGCCTGCCATGAAAGGGTGTCCAACCTATGGACCAACGCCGCCCACGTTGGCAGGTCTATGCCCCTGCCACTGGCCAACTGATCGGCGAACTCGACCCCACACCTGTCGAGCAGGTGCCCGCCATCTACACCCGCGCCCGTGAGGCCTTCCCGGCGTGGGCCGGTCTGTCTATCAAGCAGCGCCTGAGTTACCTGCGCCGTCTACGGCTGTTGATGGTCGAACGGATGGAGGAGATTACCCAGGTGGTGGCTGATAGCGCGGGCAAGACCAAAGTCGAGGCTATCACCGCCGATATCATGCCGGTTCTGGACGCCATCGCCCATATGGAGCGCCACGCTGTCAAGGTTCTTGGCCGGCAGAAGCACCCCACACCCCTGATGCTAGTGGGCAAGCGCTCCTACGTGGAGTACATCCCGCGCGGCGTCATCTTGGTGATCTCGCCTTGGAACTATCCGCTGCAGCTGGCCATGATCCCCATGCTCAGCGCCTTGGTGGCCGGCAATACGGTCATCCTCAAACCTTCCGAGGTCACCCCCCTAGTCGGCCGCCTGATCGAGGCGCTATTTGCTCAAGCCGAGCTCCCCGTAGGCGTGGTGCAGGTCGCCCATGGGGGTGGTGATCTAGGAGCAGCGCTAACCGCGGGTAAACCCGACTACATCTTCTTCACCGGCTCGGTGCGCACCGGCAAGATCATCGCGGCTCAGGCAGCCAAGGACCTGATCCCCACTACCCTGGAACTGGGCGGCAAGGACCCGATGATCGTCTTCGCCGATGCTAACCTGGAGCGCGCCGTGCAAGGAGCAATGTGGGGCGCCTTTACCAATAGCGGTCAGGTCTGCATGTCGGTGGAGCGGCTGTACGTCGAACGCCCGCTCTATGAGCGCTTCGTCACCCGCTTGGTGGCAGAGGTCCAGAAGCTCCGCCAAGGGGCGGATGACGATGCGGATCTTGGCTCCATGACCTTCCCCGCCCAGCTGGAGGTAGTCCGCGACCACCTGGACGATGCGCTGGCGCGCGGGGCGCGGCTACTAACTGGGACCAAGCCTGAGGAGTGGGATCACAGCCGAGGGCTCTTCATCCCGCCCACAGTCCTGGCCGACGTGACGCAGGGGATGAGGCTGATGCAGGAAGAGTCGTTTGGGCCTCTGCTACCTGTTATCCCCTTCGATAGCGAGGAAGAGGCCATCGGCCTGGCCAACGACTCACGCTTTGGGCTGAACGCCAGTGTCTGGAGCTCGGATCTCGCTAAGGCTCAGCGAGTAGCCGCGAGGATCGTGGCGGGCGCCGTGGTGGTCAATGACGTGATCGTGACCACTGCCAACCACCATCTCCCCTTCGGCGGGGTCAAAGAGAGTGGCTGGGGACGCTACCATGGCGAGATCGGCCTACGGAGCTTCTGCCACGAGAAGTCGGTCATGGTCAGCCGTGGACGTCAGTCCGCCGAACTACAGTGGTACCCTTACCGCGGCAAGTATGCGCTGCTGCAGAGCCTCTTTCGCAGCTACTACGGAGAACGCCGCGACCTGCCGCAGTTTCTGCGTAGCTTCCTGCGGCTGCTGAGACTGCCAAGAGAGTAGACCTGAAGCAAAAGATTGAAGATCGGGGTCAGACCCCGATCTTCAATCTTTTTAGGCGCGCCCTACCACACGTAACGCTTTGATCACTAGGAAATAGATCCAGAT
>CAZINL010000081.1:11551-13267 GCA_964540595.1 uncultured Clostridia bacterium | reverse complement strand
CCCGTTCCCCAGTGTCCCACCTGTGACCAGGAAGTCCTCATCCTTGGAGTCGCAACGACACCCAAGACTGCACCGACGATCCCTCCAGCAATCATCCCACCCCAAAATTTGCGGCTGACACGCATACACGGGTCACTCCTTTCTGGTTTGGTTAGCCATGGAGACGCTAAGCCGATACGATCATGAGGATCAGGCTACCATGTGGAAGATCATTCAACATAGGCGATGCTCTTCACTAAGGGCAACGAGAGCACCTTCGGGATCGACCTCATAGAGGCGAATCTGGTTCTTTTTCTGAATGAACTCAATGCAACAGTCAGCACAATAGAACTGATCAACACCCACCCGCCCCACGGCTCGGCTATGGCAACGCGGGCATATCATGCTGTTCATCCTTACTTCCCATCCTCTCGGTAATCCTGAACGCCACCCACAATGATCGCATCTTTGCCCAGCTGCGCTGACGCCCACGGAACAAACTGCCGTCCTTCGACAATATCCCGTAACAATCCGCCCGAGACATTGAGACCCATAACCTTGCCGTGAGCGAGATCGACCATCAGATCGCTAACACTGCCAAGCTCATTACCATCTTGGTCATAGACGGTCAGGCCGTCTATGGACCAGGATCCATGTTCAAGCTGCCCTTCAGCCTGATGACCACTCTTGAGAAAGATGGCGTCTTGTCCGACGCGCTCGACTTCCTCAAGAGGGAACCAGATGAGGCCATGGCTGCCACGGGCGGCAATGGCAGTAATCTCGCCTGTGGCGGCGTTCCAGTGGAGCTGATCGATCTCCCCCACCATCTCCCCATTGCGCAAGTTGACAACGGGCAATCCTATCAGATCGCTCAGTGTACGCATCGGTCTCACCTCGTCAACTCGATCTGGACCGGTAAGGAGAATGCCCAATTTTGAGAGATAAACTCTCTCAACTATAGCTTTGACAAGCCCTTACCTTCTCATTCACTAGGGCTCTGATCAACGTCAAAACTAAAAAGGCCGACTGGAAGTAAATCCAGTCGGCCTTTTGCCATCGCTTATTCGTCCATGTCAATTGTACTTGGTCAGATTAGTGTGGACGCGGAGACCTAAGATTGCGGGTTTGGTCTCGCAATCGTACCTCCACCCACAACCCACTCCCCATTGTAAAACACCACTGCTTGTCCGGGGGTAATGGCACGCTGCGGAGCCGCAAAATGCACGTGGCAACGATCTGTACCTGCAATCGGGCTGATCGTCGCGGCTGACGGGGTACCTCGATAGCGCACTTTCGCGTCAACAGCGATTGGCCGTTCCAGTCGATCAAACGGAATGAAGTTTAGATCGTAACATTCGAGATCGGACGCGCCAAGTTCGTCTTTACTGCCTACCACTAACGTATTCGTTTCAGGCCGAAGCTCGACTACGTAGAGCGGGTGTGGGGCCGCGATGCCTAAGCCTTTACGCTGACCAATCGTGTAGTTCACCAGACCCGTATGCTGACCCAAGAGATTGCCCTGCATATCAACCATCGGCCCTGGAGCTGGCTGTTCACCCAAATAGCTAGAGAGGAAGCTCCGATAGTCGCCGTCGGGTACGAAGCAGATGTCCTGACTGTCAGGCTTCTCAGCCACCTCCAGGTCATACTGTCTCGCTAGCGAGCGAGTTTGGGCTTTGGTCATCCCTCCCAAAGGATAAAGCGTGTGAGCCAGCTGTTCTTGTTTGATGGTATACA
>CAZINL010000081.1:0-11541 GCA_964540595.1 uncultured Clostridia bacterium | reverse complement strand
CTGATCTTTACCCTCGTCTACTGCACGCTTCAACAGATACCGACCGTTGGGACTGCGCTCAATCGATGCGTAATGGCCAGTGGCAACGTAGTCTGCCCCTAGTTCCATGGCTTTGCGGTAGAGTCTGTCAAAACGAATATAGCGATTGCAGGCGATGCAGGGATTGGGAGTCTCGCCACGCCGGTAACCTTCCACAAAGCGGGTGACCACTTCATCATGAAACGCCTGTTTGAAGTTCAGCACGTAATAGGGGATCTCCAACTGCTGTGCCACTCGACGAGCGTCTTCTACCGACGACAGACTACAGCAAGCCCGTTCAGGGAGTTCTAGTTCTTCGTATTCCTCGGGAACCCATTGTCGTAGGGTAATACCGATCAGATCATAGCCCTGCTCCTTAAGCAGCACTGCAGCCAACGAACTATCAACGCCACCGCTCATGGCGACAACGACCTTCTTCTTCGTCAGTAGGATCACCCCCTCTTTGAATCCAGAGTCTCAGTCTACCAACTCGCTAGGTTCCCACACTCTCCCACTGCCGCGGGTAATATCGGTCACCCGTCCCCGCAGTTGCGGTAGATCGATGGGACGAATGCGCGCGATGACGGTCACATCGATATCATAATCAATTCGGTCTATCTTCCCCTTTAGGCTTTCCAACTCATTCATGATGGTTCCCAGCTGGTCATAGCCGCAGCGGATCCCGATTGGTATGGTGATTACCTTGGTGAGATAACCAGCCTCATCAAGCCCTGCATCTGCGCACTGCCGATAGGCACGAATCAACCCACCGACACCGAGCTTCACTCCGCCGAAATAGCGCGTACCGATCACCACGACATCCGTGAGTTCACGATGGTCAATAGCAGCCAGTGTCGGTGGTCCCGCTGTCTGAGCTGGTTCCCCATCATCAGAATACCTAAAAATGGCTTGCGGACCAGTACCGATGCGATATGCCCAAGCGTTATGGGTGGCATCGGCGAACTCACGGCTCACTCGCGCGATGACATCTCTCGCCTGCTCTTCAGAGACCACGGGTTCCACCGAGGAGATGAAGCGGCATAAGCCCACTGGTATCTTCACACGGCTGGATCTCTCTACGGTTCTATACTCAGTCAGCATCAAGTCGCCCCCAAAGGTGCTCTAAGCGTGCTTTGATCTCCGCTTCGCGGCCATTATCCGTGGGCTCATAGTAACGCCTCTCCGCGAGCGGATCAGGAAGGTACTGCTGGCGGACAAAGTTCTCAGGATGGTCATGGGCGTATTCGTAGCCTTGCCCATGCCCAAATTTCGCGGCTCCTTGATAGTGGGCATCGCGCAGATGAATGGGTACTTCACCACAATCCCTGGTACGTAGATCCTCCTGTGCCCTGGCCAAGCCCACATAAGATGCGTTGCTCTTAGGTGCTGACGCGATATAGGTAGCGGCATGGGCTAGGTTAATCTGTGCTTCAGGCAGTCCCAGCAGCTCCACTGCCTGGGCTGCCGCCATAGCCACCAGTAAGGCCATGGGATCAGCATTGCCAACATCCTCACTAGCGCAGATGACCATGCGGCGAGCGATGAAGCGTGGCTGCTCACCGGCTTCCAGCATCTTGGCCAGCCAATGCAGAGCTGCGTCGGGGTCGCTCCCTCGCATGGACTTGATGAATGCCGAGACAACATCGTAGTGCTGATCCCCGTCCTTATCATACCGCACGATCTTCTGCTGAACTGACTCCTCGGCAACTCTGCGGTCAACCTTGATTACACCATCCGGACCAGGTGGGGTTGTTAGGACAGCCAGCTCAAGCGCGTTGAGCGCCACTCGGGCATCTCCCCGAGCTGAGGCAACGATATGCTCAAGCGCCTCGTCGCTGAGATTGACGGAAAAGCGTCCCAACCCCCGATCGCGATCCTTCAGTGCCGTGCCGACGATCTGCCGCAACGCATCGGGAGCAAGTGATCTCAGGCGTATGATGCGCGAACGACTCAGCAGCGCTGAATTGACATCAAAGTAGGGATTGGCAGTGGTAGCGCCGATGAGGATTAGCGTTCCATCTTCCACGGCTGGCAGCAACGCATCTTGCTGCGACTTGTTGAAACGGTGGATCTCATCAATGAACAAGACGGTGCCACGATTGTGCATGCGCCGCCGATCTTTCGCCTCAGCCACCACGCGCTTGATATCGGCCACTCCCGATGTCACCGCGTTTAAGGTGTCAAAATGGGCTTTAGTGTTTTCAGCGATAACCTGGGCCAAGGTGGTCTTGCCCGTCCCTGGTGGGCCATAGAGGATCAGTGAGGATAGACGGTCCGCCTCGATGGCACGACGCAGCATCTTCCCGGGTCCGACGACCTCCTCCTGGCCGATGAACTCGTCTAGGCTCTTGGGCCGCATCCGTGCAGCCAACGGGGCGGCTTGGGCGGTCCTCTCTTGATTGACAATATCAAACAGATCCATGTATGAACCTCCTCCGAGCGCACAGCGCTCGATGAGAAAACAGACACTACTTTATGGTGATTATAACATCCATGGATGCCAAAAGGGAGGGTTACCCCTCCCTTTCGCATCTCTATGCTGATTTCGATCGTTCGCTGGTACCTGGTGTCGGCCCCTTAACGCCTCTACGAAGCTACGCTTCGTAAACCGGCTTACCCTCGATATAGGTGGCCAAGACGCGTGAACGAGTCTTGAATGGATGCCCCGACCAGATGACGAAGTCGGCATCCTTGCCCGCCTCTAGGCTGCCCACACGATCGGCGACTCCTAGGATCTCGGCGGGGGTGATCGTCATGGACTTAAGTGTCTCCGCTTCGGACGCACCGTGGCGCACCGCGAGAGCACCGCAGATATTGTAGTACGGGATCGGTACAAAGGGATGGTCAGAGATAATCGCTACCTTTACGCCTGCCTTCTGCAGTACGCCTACCGTTTCAAAAGTGAGATTGGCGGTCTCGACCTTGGAGCGATGGGAGAGGGTAGGACCAACGCAAGCCGGGAAGTCGTGGGCCGCAAGAAAATCTGTGATCAGATGCCCTTCGGTACAGTGTTCGATGGAGATCCTGATGCCAAATTCTTTGGCGATGCGCACGGCCGTCACGATATCGTCGGCCCGATGGGCATGAATGCGCATCGGGATCTCGCCCCTCAACACCTTCGCGATATTCTCCAATGCCAGATTTGGCTCAGGCATTTTCTCGGGATGATCCTTAGCGGCGTCCTGTTTCCTCATGTATTCGCGCGCCTTGATCAGGTTCTCACGTATCAGCGCGGCGGTACCCATCCGAGTGGATGGCATCCTCTTCATCGCCTGACCATGGAAGCGCTTGGGGTTCTCACCGAGCGCTGCTTTTAAGCCACTGGGTGCCTTGACCACCATCTTGTCAGCGATGGTCCCCGCCGTCTTGACGACTAGCAGTTCGCCACCGATGGGATTGCCGCTGCCGGGACCGGTCTGAAGCGTGGTGATGCCAGCCTGCCGGGCATCGACGAAGCTGTGGTGAGCCGGGTTGATGGCATCGATCCCGCGTACCTGAGGAGTGATCGCGGCAGAACCCTCATTGCCATCGTAGCTGGACGGCCCTTCGGCCTCTCCCCAGAGACCGACGTGGGTATGGGCATCAACGAAGCCGGGCATGACGACAGCCCCCTGGGCATCGATGACTCTCGCTCCAGCAGGAATCTTGAGATCAGCGCCCAGATCAACGATCTTACCGTCACGGACCAGTAGAGTCCCCTTCTCAATGGGGTCTTGGGTGATGGGATAGAGGCGTGCGTTGGTAATGGCTAGCATCTACTTCACCTCCCGCTGATACGCGATGCGACCATCAATGATGGTGTATTGGACAGTGGACATAAACTCAAATGGGTCGTCGCTCCACAGCACGATATCGGCGTCTTTGCCAGCCTCGAGACTGCCTAAGCGGTCCGCCAAACCAAGCATGGTTGCCGGGGTCATGGTAAGCGCCTCAAGGGCAATGGTTTCGTCTAGACCTTCACGAACGGCAAGGCCAGCAGCGATATTGATATACTTCTCGGGAATGATCGGATGATCGGTGATGATGGCGAATTTGACACCGGCTTTAGCCAGAGCTACGGGGGTATGAAAACCCAGTTCTTTGAGCTCCACCTTGGATTTGCCGGAGAGAGTGGGGCCCACGGCAGCGAAGACATTCTTCTCGGCGATATAGTCAGCGATCAGATGGCCTTCGGTGCAGTGCTCAAGAGAGATGGTAATCTGGAACTCGTCAGCAATGCGCAGAGCTGTCACGATATCATCAGCCCGATGGGCATGAACGCGCAGCGGCAGCTCGCGTCTTAAGACCATGGCCAGGTTCTCCATCTTCAGATCCCGAGCCGGCGCTTTGTCTTCGGCATCCTTGGCCTGTTCCTGCTTCTTCATATACGCTTGGGCCCGCATTAGGGCGTCACGCAAGACAGCGGCGGAACCCATACGAGTGGCTGGCATCTTGTGTTGTGAACCGTAGACACGCTTGGGGTTCTCTCCTAAGGCAGCCTTGATAGCCGACGGCGCCTTGATCACCATCTGATCCACCACATGACCGCATGTCTTCAACACCAACATCTCTCCGCCGATGACGTTGCCGCTGCCAGGACCAACCTGGACGGTCGTCACACCACCTTCGAGGCAGTCTTTGAAGCCGATATCGCCAGGGTTGATGCCATCGAGGGCCCGAACCTGGGCGGTGTTGGGATCGGTGCACTCATTCGTGTCGTCTCCGGCCCAGCCATTGGCTTCTTCCATGATACCCACATGGCTGTGAGCATCGATGAAACCGGGGGTCACCACCATCCCCTGTGCATCGATGACGTTGGCATCGGTGGGGACTGAAAGACCCGTTCCAACGGCGATGATCTTGCCGTTCTCGATCAGGATAGTACCGCTTTCGATGGTGCCGTGGGTCACGGTCATCAAGCGCCCGTTGATAATAGCAAGCATAATGTCCCTCCCTGTTTTTCTAGTCAACCAAGGCTCCAAGCCACCTGACACCTACGGAAATGTCACCATAGAGCTTCGCTCTTTGATCCGACCTTCCTAGTGAGCGGTTCCATTACGAACGGTAGGTGCTTGGGCCGCTACTTCACTGATGACCTTGATGGCGTGTTCGATGTCGTCAGCGTTCACATCCATATGGGTCACGAAGCGAACAGTGGTCTCACTGTTGGCGTTGGCCAAGACACCGCGCTCCAGGAGGGCCGCCGAAAACTGATTGGCGGTCCAGCCTGCAGCTGTCACATCAACCGAGCACATGTTAGTGGGAATGTTGGGCTTGATTGGTCGGAAACCCGGGATGCTGCCTAACACTTCGGCCAGTCGTCTGGCCTTGGCATGGTCCTCTACCAGTCGTTCGACATTATGTTCGAGCGCAAATAGGCCCGCAGCTGCGATAATGCCAGCCTGGCGCATACCGCCACCAACCATCTTACGCCACCGGCGAGCACGCTCGATCCAGTCCCGTTTGCCTACCAGAACCGAGCCCACAGGAGCACCAAGACCTTTAGAAAGGCACAGCTGGACCGAATCGATCCCCTTGACCAGCTGCCTAACCGGTATGCCTTGAGCTACCGCTGCATTGAAGACACGCGCGCCATCGAGATGCACGGGCACACCATGGCGATGAGCAACGTCGATGACGGAGTGCATCTGCTCCGGCGTACTAGCAGCGCCGCCGCCGCGATTGTGGGTATTTTCCAGGCAGATTAGGCCGGTCGTCGGGAAATGAACGTTGACCGGGCGGATGGCTTTTTCCACATCGTTAGGGTTTAGCGCCCCCTTAGCGCCTGACAAACCCTTGATCGTCCGGGCCTGAAGGCCTCCGAGGGCTGCCATTCCCGCTACCTCATAGAAGTAGATGTGTGCGTCTTCTTCGAGGATCACCTCATCGCCGCGACCGCAGTGGTTTAGGAGCGCCACCAGGTTGCCTTGAGTGCCGCTGGTGACGTATAGGCCCGCCTCATAGCCCAAGAGCTCGGCTGCTTTTTCCTCAAGACGCTGAATGGTCGGATCTTCCTTGTAGACATCATCGCCCACTTCAGCTTGGTACATGGCATCTCGCATTGCTTGACTAGGCTTGGTTACGGTATCACTACGCAGATCTACCAGTCGCAAGTCTACTACCTCCTTTCGGTTACGGTTGAACGTCTAGGTCAACCGTCCACAGCAAATACCTCCACATCCTATACACGGCTGGTGCTGGCAGGTATCGATGAGCTTCGTTAGTCCAATTATTCGCCAGGGGAGGCATTTTGTCCTCTCAGTGGCGGATGTTTTATAGTATTTCGGCGCCGTCGAAACAAACAAAAAGCCGACTCTTCCGAGTCGGCTGCAAATAGTTTCCCCACCATGCCCTTCCCATCGATCTTTTTGAACCTGCGCTTGCAGGTGGGTGCCAGTTCAACGGTTTAGCGTTTCCTTCCACTAAGGGGGCATACGCACCGCCGTCCGAAATCCCAGCTCCCTATGTTTTGGTGTTGGCTCAAAACATACCGGTGTTCGGGCACACAGTAGGGCAACGATCTCTGTTACTGATCCCTGTGATTGCTTCGTCGCAGTTCACTTGTCGAATCAAATTCTAGCACAGCCGATGACCATCTGCAAGTGTCTCAATTGTCCAATTCCTTACTGTTTGTTACAAAAACTCACCAAAGCAATCCGTTTAGACAGCTGGTGTCACTAGCGGCGTAGGGCCAGTCCCAATTCGGCTAGCTGCTTATCAGAGACGGTAGATGGCGCGTCGGTCATCAGATCGGATGCACTCGTTGTCTTCGGGAAGGCAATGACATCACGAATGGTCTCACACTTCAGCATGAGCATGACCAAACGGTCTAGGCCAAACGCGATGCCACCATGTGGCGGCGTACCATACTCAAAGGCATCCAGCAAAAAGCCAAACTTCGAGACAGCTTCCTCGTGCGAGAGGCCCAACGTCTTGAACATCAACTCCTGCAGCTCACGTCGATGGATACGGATACTCCCACCACCAAGCTCCACACCGTTGAGGACTAGGTCATAGGCTTTGGCGCGCACCCGGCCTGGATCGCTAGCAAGTAAGGATAGATCCTCATCCTTAGGCGATGTGAAAGGGTGATGCATGGCCACGTAGCGCCCTTCTTCATCATCGTACTCGAACAGTGGGAAGTCAACTACCCACAGAAAACAGAACTCATCGGGGTTGATCAGACCCAGGCGTCGCCCCATTTCCTGGCGCAGCGCACCTAAGCTGGCGCAGACGGTCTTTGCCTTGTCGGCAGCGATCAGGATCAGGTCTCCTGGCTGGGCGCCAGTCGCCGCGACAATGCCCTGCAGCTGTTCTTCAGTGAGAAACTTGGCAATGGATGACTTTACCCCGTCTGATGTCACAGCGATGGAAGCCAGACCCTTCGCCCCGTACTTGGCCACAAACTGGACGAGTTCATCGGTCTCGCGACGTGAATAGCCAGCGCAGCCTGGCGCAACCAAGGCACGTACGACGCCGCCTGATGCCACCGCCTGCTGGAAAACCTTGAACTCAGTGGCTGAGAGCAGTTCGGTCAGCTCGATCAACTCCATGCCAAAGCGCAGATCCGGCTTGTCCGAACCATAGCGGTTCATGGCCTCGGCGTAGGTCATGCGTCTGATTGGAGTAGCAACCTGGTGTCCTAGAACGTCGCTGAATAGCTCACGCATTAACGGTTCCATCAGCCCGACAATATCGTTCTCCTCTACGAAAGACATCTCAATATCGATCTGAGTGAACTCGGGCTGCCGATCGGCACGAAGATCCTCATCGCGGAAACACCGCACCAACTGGAAATAGCGCTCCATGCCAGCGACCATCAGAAGTTGTTTGAAGATCTGGGGGGACTGGGGCAGAGCGTAGAAGTTGCCAGGATTGACGCGACTAGGTACAAGGTAATCGCGTGCGCCTTCAGGGGTACTCTTGGTCAGCATCGGAGTCTCGATCTCCACAAACCCGTGCTGGTCAAGGAAGTCTCTGACCCGCTTGCTGATGCGGTGGCGCATGATCAGGTTGTTCTGTAGACTGGGACGACGAATGTCTAGATAACGGTGCTTCAAGCGCAGCGTTTCGTCAACATTGATGTCATCCTGAATGTAGAAAGGCGGAAGCTTGGCGGGGTTGAGCACCTCACACTGCTCAACCACCACCTCAACCTTGCCTGTAGCCATGTTGACGTTGATCTGTCCTTCTGGACGCAGCTGAATAGTTCCCCGGATGGAGACCACATATTCCGAGCGCACTTTCTCTGCCTCGGTGTGGGCTTCTTTGCTAATGGCGGGGTTGACCGTCAACTGTACGACACCACTGCGATCACGAAGGTCGATGAAGATGAGTTCTCCTAAGTCACGACGCTTCTGCACCCAACCACTCACCACAACGGTCTGACCGACTAGCTTCTCGTTGAGTTCGCCGGCATGATGGGTTCTTTTCAACATCCTTGGTTTCCTCCTTGCCCCATTTGGAGACGGGCTTTCAGCTCGGACGCCAGACTCCCCATGGGAACCTCAGTCTGTTCCTTGGTCTGCATATCGCGCAAGACTACGATCTGTTTCGCTAGTTCATCATCGCCTAGAATGGCTACGTAGCGTGCCTTCACTTTGTCAGCATACTTCATCTGGGCTTTGAGACTACGACCGAGATAGTCTTTGTCACATGCCACTTCCTGCCTGCGTAGTCGTCCGAGTAGCTCAACGGCCTGGTCGGCAGCCGCTTCACCCATGGCCGCGATGAACAAGTCGAGTCCAGCGGCTTGTGGTGGAGAGACCTGTTGAGCTTTCATCGCATAGATAATACGCTCGATCCCTAGTCCGAACCCGATCCCCGGCGTAGATGGCCCGCCCACTTCCTGGACTAGGCCATTGTAACGCCCCCCACCACCGAGAGAGCCAACACCGATATTGGGTATTTCCACCTCGAAGGCCGTTCGTGTGTAGTAATCTAGTCCACGAACTAAGCGCTCATCGACAACGTATGGGACTCCCATCTTGTCAAGCAGACTAAGAACGCGGGAGAAGTGGCTGTCGCACTCTGGGCATAGGTGATGACGAGTGACGGGCGCACCTTCGGTAAGAGCTTGGCACTTCGGATTTTTGCAGTCGAGGATGCGCATGGGATTGCGGTCAAAGCGGCCCCGACAATCCTCACACAGCTCGGGCAATCGCTCTGCCATGAACTCCTTAAGCACATCGCGATGCAGAGGGCGACATGCCGGGCAACCAATGCTGTTGACATGCAGTTCAAGGTTCGTCAAGCCTATCCCACCATAGAGGTCCATGGCGAGAGCAATGACCTCGGCATCAATGGCGGCGTCGTCGCTACCGAAGACCTCGACCCCCAACTGGTGAAACTGACGCAAGCGACCGGCCTGGGGACGGCCATAACGGAACATAGGACCCATATATGACAACTTGGTCGGCTGAGGCTCAGCGTAGAGCTTGTGCTCGACAAAAGCTCTGACCACGCCTGCGGTGCCCTCGGGTCGCAATGTCACCGATCGCCCGCCACGATCCGTAAAGGTGTACATCTCTTTCTGGACCACATCGGTCGTCTCACCGACGCCTCGTGCATACAGCTCGGTATGCTCAAAAGTGGGGGTGCGGATCTCACCATAGCCGTACAGGCAGCACAGGCGTGCAAACGTCTGTTCCACCATCTGCCACAGCCTAGCATCTTCCGGTAGAATATCTTCCAAACCCCTAGGGGCATTAGTCAGCATGCGAATCACCTCAATCATGAATTCGGGTGTCCAGAGTCTGGTGCCATGAGTCAGGAGTCCCGTGTTAATGGTGCATCAGAATCATGTATCTTTCGCAGCCATTCTACTTTGGTCTCCGCCCACTTGCGGCCACCGCGCAGATAGACATAAACATCCTTGGGGTTGGGCACACGCTGCAGACGCCAACCGTTACGCGAGTCGACAAATTTGCTCGCCGCCCCACCGCCAAAACCTAGAATGGTCATGCGTTCGCTGATCATGGCCACGTTATAGCGGCTAGCCTGACCAGGCAGCGTGTAACCAACATTCTCCAATCCACCGAGAATATCGCGCTGCCGGTAGAGGTAATAAGGCTCATACCCGTGCTGCGTGAGAGCGGTAGCAGCGTAATCAACCATCTCCACCACTGCACCGCTAGGTGGCAGGGCCTCATACCCCTCGCCTTGACGCAGGCGTGAAGCCCGCTTAAGAGCAAGTGTATGTACCGTGATATTGCCCGGGCGTAGACCTGCCACTTCATCAAGACTTGTGCGGAAGTCGGCAGGATCCTCGCCTGGTAGACCGGCAATCAGGTCCATGTTGACCCAGTCGAACCCCGCCTCGCAGGCTCGCGCGTACGCTGCCCTGATATCACCACTGCCATGTCGACGTCCGACCAGCTCAAGGGTATGATCGTTCATCGTTTGCGGGTTGATGCTCAGGCGTTGGATGCCAAAACCCTTTAGGATGCCCAGAAGATCATCACTGATCGTCTCAGGTCGGCCTGCCTCGAAGGTAATCTCCTCAGCTACTGCCAGCCTCTCAGCCAAGGAGGTCAGTAGACGTTCCACCTCACCAACGGGGAGTGCTGAGGGGGTGCCACCGCCCACGTAGATCAATGGGACGGTCAGGTCAGATTCCGTGACAGCCTCAAGGACGATCCTCAGTTCATCGATCAGGGCGTCCACAAAAGGTGTCATCAGATGCCCGCAGTGTTCGGTGGAGTGCGAGGGGAACGAGCAATAGCTACAGCGAGATGGGCAGAACGGGATGCCTATGTAAATGCCCACCTGCTTGAGCGCCTCATTCTGGGTCGGCAACAGCGGCCGTTCTGCCCTGCAGACCGCGAGTAGGAGCCGAGCTTTGGCCTCAGTCATCTGATAGCGCTCCAATAGATGACCAAAGATGCTCTCGTCGTCCCACCCCTCATCCCACAGGGAATGGACAATCTTGCCGGGGCGGATGCCCATCAGGGTGCCCCAGGGTAGACTAGTCACTGTTTGGTGCTCCTTTGCAGCCATGGATTGTGTTGTTTCTCGTGAGCAATCGTCGAGGGTCGATCATGCCCGGGATAGACCGTTAGGTGGTCTGGCAGTGAGGTGATCTTTTCTTGAAGTGATTGCGTGAGCAGTTCTTGATCGCCGCCGGGCAGATCCGTTCGGCCAACCGAGCCCGCAAACAGCGTATCGCCGCTGAAAAGGGCATCCTCTACCTGCAGACAGATGCAACCGGGAGTGTGCCCTGGGGTATGCAGCACTCTCAGCCGTAGGCTGCCGACGCTCAGCTCTTGATCATCCTCAAGCAGGTAATCTGCATTTAGCGGCTTCAACTTAACATGAAAGTGCCCAGCGAGATTCAGCTTGTCTTCCTTAAGATAGGCCGCATCGAGATGATGGATTGCGAGCTTAGCGCCCGTGGCGGCGATCAACCCTTCATTGCCGGCAATATGGTCGACGTGACCATGGGTGTTGATGATCATCAACAGCTTCAGGCCTCGCTGCTCGATGGCCTCCAAGATACGCTCTGCATGACCACCGGGATCAATGACCACCGCCTGTCCATCATCA
>CAZINL010000080.1:0-13274 GCA_964540595.1 uncultured Clostridia bacterium | reverse complement strand
ATACCCCCTTCGCTGGCTGGGAACTGACCGGCTGGCCGACCATGACTATGGTCGGCGGGCGCGTAGTGATGAGAGACGGGAAGATGATGGCCTAGGATTAGTGGGAGCAACAGCAGGTGCAAGACCCAGTGTCTCTCCTCACCCAGACATCAAACGGTTGACTGCTTCACATACGAAAGGAGCACACCCATGCCTAAGAATGAGCAACTGAAGAAGATCCTCGTCATCGGTTCCGGCCCGATCGTCATCGGTCAGGCCGCCGAGTTTGACTATGCCGGGACCCAAGCCTGCCAGGTGCTCAAAGAGCAGGGGCTGGAGGTGGTCCTGATCAATAGCAACCCAGCCACCATCATGACCGACCCGGGCGTAGCCGACCGCACCTACCTCGAGCCGGTCTACCCGGTGATCGTCACGCGCATCATCGAACGCGAACGTCCGGATGGCCTCTTGGCCACCCTCGGTGGTCAAGTTGGTCTGAACATGGCACTGACCCTCGGTGAGAGCGGTGTACTAGACCGTTACGGCGTCCATCTGCTTGGCACCCCGTTGGAGGCGATCCAGCGCTCCGAAGATCGCCAACTGTTCAAAGACACTATGGAAGCCATCGCTCAGCCGATCTTAGCGAGCTTCACCGTCACCAGCCTCGAGCAGGCGCTGCCCCTAGCTAAGCAGATTGGCTACCCGTTGGTGGTCCGCCCCGCCTACACCCTGGGCGGTACCGGCGGCGGGATGGTGGCCAATGAGGAGGAACTGTGCCAGTTGCTCCCCGTGGGCTTAGAGGCTAGCCCGATCCACCAGGCCTTGATCGAACGCTCGCTCAAGGGATGGAAAGAGATCGAGTTTGAGGTGCTGCGCGACGCGGCAGACCATTGCATCGCCGTCTGCGGCATGGAGAACCTCGATCCACTTGGGATCCATACCGGCGACAGCGTGGTGATCGCTCCAACCCAGACCCTATCCGCCGAGGACTACCAGATGATGCGCCAGGCTGCCATCAGCATCATCCGGGGTTTGGGGATCGAGGGTGGCTGCAATGTTCAGTTCGCCCTGGACCCGCATAGCCAACAGTACTACGTGATCGAGGTCAACCCGCGCGTCAGCCGCTCCAGCGCTCTGGCCTCCAAGGCCACCGGTTACCCCATCGCCCGCATCTCGACGCTGATTGCGCTCGGCTACCGCCTAGATGAGATCCCGAACCCATTCACATCCCAGGGATCAGCCCACTTCGAGCCGGTGGTTGACTATGTGGTGGTCAAGATGCCGCGCTGGCCCTTTGATAAGTTCCGTGTGGCCGATCGCGGCTTAGGGACACAGATGAAGTCCACCGGCGAGGTGATGGCGATCGGCAGCACGCTCGCCGAGGCGCTGCAGAAGGCGGTGCGCTCGCTGGAACAGGGGTTTAGCTCGCTCTGGCACGTAGACTTCGCCCGCATGAGCGATGATGAGCTTAGCCTCTGCATCGTCCGCGAGGATGATCGGCGCCTGTTCGCCGTGGTCGAGGCGCTGCGCCGTGGGGTGACGCTGGAGGCGCTGCATCAGATCACCCGCATCGATCCCTTCTTCCTCACCGAGCTGAAGCAGATCACGGCGATGGAACAGCGGCTGCGGCAGGAGCCGCTGACCGTCGAACTGCTGGCGGCGGCCAAACGCATGGGCTTTGCCGACAGTGAGTTAGCCCGCCTGAGCGGTGCTAATCTGAGTGCGATCAAGGCGCTCAGCGCTGAGGCCCAAGTCAACCGCGTCTATCTGAGCGTCAATACCTGCCCAGACGCGCCCGAGGCCAAGACTCCCTACTTCTACGGCACCGCAGCCGCTGGAGCAGTCGAAGATGAAGCCGACGCGCTGAGCGGTCCGCAGGCAGTGGTCATCGGCTCCGGGCCGATCCGTATCGGGCAGGGGATCGAGTTTGACTACTGCTCGGTGCAGGCCCTGGAAGCGCTCAAAGAAGAGGGCATCCGCCCGATCATGATCAACAACAACCCCGAGACCGTCAGTACCGATTTCAACCGCTCCGACCGCCTCTACTTCGAGCCCCTGGCCCAAGAAGAGGTACTCGCGATCATGGCCAAGGAACAGACCCTCGGCGCTCTGGTACAATTCGGCGGTCAGACCGCCATCAACCTAGCTGGAGCGCTGCATGAGCATGGGGTGCCTATCCTCGGCAGCTCGCTGAATACCATTGATATCGCCGAGGATCGGCAGCGCTTTGATCAGCTGCTCGAAGAGCTGCAGCTCAAGCGCCCGGCCGGGCGCTCCGTCTGGTCGCTGGAAGAGGCGCACCGCGCCGTGGCTGAGCTGGGCTTCCCGGTGCTGGTGCGGCCATCATACGTCCTTGGCGGACGGGGGATGGAGATCTGCTACAGCGGCGATGAGTTGGCTGGCTACCTGACCGAAGCGGTGCGCATCAGCCCCGACCATCCGGTCCTGATCGATCGCTATATCTCGGGCCAGGAGCTGGAAGTCGACGCCATCGCCGACGGCGAGCGGGTCTTGATCGCCGGGATCATGGAGCATATCGAGCGTGCCGGCGTTCACTCCGGTGACAGTATTGCCGTCTACCCTTGGTTCCACCTCGAGCCCTGGCTGGTCGAGGAGCTGGTCGAGGCGACACGCAAGCTGGCGCTAGGGCTCAATGTCAAAGGCTTAGTCAATATCCAGTTCGTGCGCAGCGGGCGCGAGCTCTACGTGATCGAGGTCAACCCGCGCTCCAGCCGCACCGTCCCCTTCCTGAGCAAGGTCGCAGGGCTGCCCATGGTCAAGATCGCTACCAAGGTGTCCTTGGGACAGAGCTTGGAGCAGCAGGGTTATCCCGATGGCCTCTGGCCCGCCAAGGGCTTCTACGCGGTAAAGGCGCCCGTCTTCTCCTGGAGCAAGCTGCGTGGGGTCGAGATCGGCCTCGGTCCGGAGATGAAGTCCACCGGTGAAGTGATCGGCATGGGCCAAAACCGTGAGGAGGCCATGGCCAAGGCCTTCTGGGCGGCGGGCTGGCAGCCCGGCAAGCGTGCGCTCTTGGCCACCGTGGCCGACCGCGACAAGGCCGAGGCGGTGCCGCTGATCAAACAGTTTTGGAGGGCGGGATATACGATCTACGCCACGGAGAAGACCGGAGCCGCCCTGAAGGCGGCGGGGGTCGCAGTCACCGTGGTGGGCAAGATCGGCGGCGTTAAGCCGACCGTGATCGACGTGATCAAGAGCCACGAGGTGGAGATGGTAATCAATACCGTCACCAAAGGAAAACAGCCCGAACGCGATGGCTTCGCCATCCGCCGGGCTGCAGTGGAACACTCCTGCCGCTACTTCACCTCATTGGATACCTTCCTCGCCTACTGGCGCTGCCTGCGCTATCTCGAGCATACTAAGAGCCTGGAGGTAAGGACGCTGCAGGAGTATCTGGAGGAGGGGAGCATGTGATGAGTCACCAAGGCACCAAGTCACCAAGCCCCACGTGTAGGGGCGGGTCTCAGACCCGCCCGCAGGCACCGCTGGGCGGCGCCTCAATCCCCCCTACGCCTGTCTTGACATCCGCCACCATCACCGACCACACCGACATTGGCAACGGCTTCCACCGCATGACGCTGCACGCTCCGGAACTGGCGGCCATGGCTGTGCCCGGCCAGTTCGTTCACCTGCGGGTAACCGATACCCAGGCGCCGCTGCTCAGGCGGCCGATGAGTATCCATCAGATTGATCGTGCGCGTGGCCTCATTCGCATGCTCTACCGCGTCGTCGGCGCTGGAACCGAACTGCTAGCTCAGAAACAGCCCGGCGAACACCTCGACCTACTCGGTCCCTTGGGCCAAGGGTTTCCTCTCCCCATGGAGACGCAGACCATTGGTCTGGTGGCGGGGGGCATGGGCGTCGCCCCCTTGTTGGCTCTAGCCGAGACGCTTGGCGCTGGCGGGCATCAGTTGCACCTTTTTCTCGGCGCCCGTGACGCCCATGTCCTGCTCTTAATCGACGATTTCAGTGCCCTCGGGGTCCAGATACACCCTGTCACCGAAGACGGCAGCGTCGGTCAGCAGGGACGGGTGACTGACCATCTACCTGATGCCATCGCCGAGCACGGGATTTCTCTGATCTACTCCTGTGGCCCGACGCCCATGCTTAAGGCAGTGCAGGCGGTCGCTCGTCAGTGCCACGTCCGCGCCTGGCTCTCGCTCGAGGCGCACATGGCCTGCGGCCTGGGCGCCTGCCTAGGCTGTACTGTTAAGGTGCGCGAGGGCGAGGGTTGGACGTATCGACTTCTCTGCCAGGATGGACCGGTTCTGGATGCGGAGGAGGTGATATTCCATGCGGAATAAGTCCCATGTAGGGGCGCCGCTCAGCTGCGCCCGCAAAACTAGTCCCCAGTCCCTAGAAGGGATGGACAGGGTAGAACAGGATGACAACAGCGAAACAGCAGCCGTGCCTGTAGGGGCGGGTCTTAGACCCGCCCGGGTGACCCCCGACCTCTCCGTCACCATTGCTGGTATCCACTTCAAAACGCCGGTGACCACGGCGTCGGGGACTTTTGGCTATGGACGGGAATACGCTCCCTTCGTCGATCTAAACCGCCTGGGTGCCATCACGGTCAAGGGGATCACGCTCGAACCGCGCCAGGGCAACCCAGGTCAACGACTAATCGAAACTCCGGCAGGGATGATCAACTCCGTTGGGCTGATGAACCCCGGGGTCGAGCACTTCCTCGCCCATGAACTGCCCGGGCTGGCTCAATATGACACCCCGGTGATCGTCAATATCAATGGCAAGACCGTGGATGATTATGGTGTCTTGGCCGAGCGCCTCAACAACGTTGTTGGGATTGCCGCCTTGGAGGTCAACATCTCCTGCCCCAATGTCAAAGAGGGCGGGATGGCCTTTGGCAGCCGACCGGAGAGCGCCCAGGTAGTGGTGCGGGCTGTGCGCCAAGCCACTAATCTGCCGCTGATCGTCAAGCTCTCGCCCAATGTCACCGATATCGGCGCGATTGCCCAGGCTGTGACCGAGGCCGGCGCCGACGCCCTCTCCTTGATCAACACCGTATTGGGCATGGGCATTGATCTCAGAACGCGTCGGCCGATCTTGGCCAATACCTTTGGCGGCCTCTCCGGCCCAGCGATCAAGCCCATCGCGCTGCGAGCCGTCTGGCAGGCCTACCAAGCCACCGACCTGCCGATCATCGGCATGGGCGGCATCTCTAATTGGCAGGATGCGCTTGAAATCATCCTCGCCGGCGCTTCCGCCGTCGCGGTTGGCACCGCCAACTTTGTTAACCCTTGTGCCACCGCGGAGATCATCGACGGGTTGGAGCAATACTGCGTAAATGAGGGGATCGCGCGTGTTACTGAGCTGGTCGGAGATGCACATCATGGGTAAGGCTCAGTATGAGCCAAGGGTGTCGTATCTGTCTCGGAACACGTTTCCTCCGACGGGCAGAGATTGCTTTGCTCCTGCACTCAGATAGCACTATTTCGATTAGCAGTCAGGGAGAAGCCGAAGCGGACCATGCCATTAGTTGAGCCCCTGTACCACCTATTCTCATATCCGAAGCATGCGGTGGTGGGAGGAAATTACAGATCGATGCCGAAAGGGATCCCAGTGCAGACATGGCTAACGCCATACGCCGTGCTGGAAAGGAAGATGCCGTATGATCTATGGCGGAGCTCCACAGAAAACTGCCCATAGGTATCTGAGGCTGCTAATAGTCGGCTTCACCGCAATCCTAGTCCTTTGCGTTCTCTTCTTGCTTCGCGCGCCATCCTCAACAGATTACATCACGCTGGAGCGAGAGCATTTCGTGGTCAAGTATACACAACGCGACGAGACTGTAATTTCCGACATTGTCGCTGCCCTCGAGGGCAAGTATCCCAGAGTCGTAAGCGATCTTCGTCCTAATATGCAGCCGGTGATCCAGGTTACCATCCACCCCGACCTTAGGACATTTCATAGGGCGATCGGTGCGCCGCTGGGTACTCCGTCCTGGGTGGTGGGAATGGCCGATACTGACGGAAGAAGTATTCAGATGGTGTCCCCGCTTAAACCAGGTCCTTCCCACAATTATCAGTCCATGATCGAGGTGGCAGTTCACGAGATGGTCCATGCCGTCTGCCTTAATTTGAACCCAAGACTCGCTGATATGAAGTGGCTGAGCGAGAGTGTTGCTCTCTATTACGCGGGTCAGTTTCGTGATCCAAAGGCCAGGCCCTACCTTCAGAGGTCCGAATTTCCCTCGGTGGAAGAGTTGAACACAACCACGAAGCACTATGATGTGGGCTATGTCCTCATCGAGTTCATCGTTGCGGAGTGGGGTACAGGCGCGGTCCGTGACCTCGTCGTCGCAGGTGGGGACATCTCTGACGTTCTTGGCATCACGGTCTCCAACTTTGAGAGCCAATGGCATCAGTTCATTCGTATGAAGTATTTAGGGAAGACGTCCGTGCTACCATGGTCAAGAGAGATACTAGTTGTCGCCTAGACCGGGCTGTAGGATCGGATGTATCACCATACTGGTGGTACAAGCCACGGCTTAAGACATGATCCGTCCCGATGCAGGGGAACCTAACTACGGTTCTCCATCGCATTACGGAAGGAGCATGGATCATGGCGCGCGTGCTGTATGTTACCGCTAACCCCAAACCTGTTCAGGAGTCGATCTCCCTTACCGTCGGTCAAGAGTTTCTCAAAGCCTATAAGGCAGCAAAACCTGAGGATCAGATCACCGAGATCGACGTCTATCGCACCAACATCCCGATTATCGATGCCGATGTCTTTACTGGCTGGGGGAAGCTGGCGCAGGGGAAACAGTTTGACGATCTGATCTCCGAGGAGCAGTCCAAAGTAGGGCGGATCAGTGAATTGACCGATCAGTTCGTGGCTGCGGATAAGTACATCTTCGTGACCCCTCTGTGGAACCTCAGTATTCCGCCACGCATGAAGGCCTATATTGACTGCATCTGTGTGGCCGGCAAGACCTTCAAGTACACCGCTGAAGGTCCGGTGGGACTAATGAAAGGCAAGAAGGCAGTTCACATTCAGGCTAGAGGCGGCTTCTACACCGAGGGCCCTGCCAAGGATATGGAGTTTGGTGACCGCTACCTGCGAACTCTACTGAGCTTCCTTGGCGTCGGTCCGATCGAGACCGTAGTGGCTGAAGGCCAGGATTACGCCCGGGATCAGCGCGAGGCCATCATCGCCAAAGCCATTGAGAATGCCAAGCAGGTTGCTAAGCGTTTTTCCGAATAGGCGCGGGCCGGAAAATCCATCTACGATGAAGGAAACCCCTACCGGATGTCCAAAAGACTCCGGTAGGGGTTTTACTCATTGATCGCGCATCGTCGCATATGCTCAGAGTAGCTGAGCCAAAGGAGGATTCCAGCATGCGTGTCCTTATCATCGGTGGCAATCGTTTTGTCGGGCGACACCTGGTCCAGAAGCTCCTTGCCGGTGGGCACGAGGTGGTCTTGTTTAACCGTGGGCAGCATCCAGCCCCTGTGGATCCCGAGGTGAGGGTCATCCACGGCGACCGCAAGCAGCACGAGCTGTTGCGAGAGAAGCTAGCGGGGGAGAGCTTCGACGCAGTGGTTGATATGGTCGCCTATGATGCCGCCGATGTCGAGGGGGCGGTCAGGGCATTACATGGTCGGACCGGCCGCTACCTGCTGGTCAGTACGGCCTCAGTTTATCCTATCGGCACCTGCCCAGTTCCCATCCGCGAGACAGACCCCTTGGTCGATGATCCCCAGAATGCCTATGGTTACCACAAGGTGATGGCTGAGCGTACCGCCATGGAAGCGCATGAGGCCTCTGGTTTTCCTGCCACCATCATCCGCTTCCCAGCGGTCTATGGTCCCTACGATCCCCAAGCCCGCGAGTGGTATTTCATCCGCCGCCTGCTCGATCGCCGCAGCCAGATCCTGCTTCCCGATGGTGGTTTGAGTGTTCAGCACCGTGACCATGCTGCCAACCTCGCCGACCAGATGATTCTGCTGCTAAAGAGCCCGCAGACTATCGGGCAGATCTACAATTCGGGTCACCGTCAACTGATCCCGTACCGGAGCTTAGTCAAGATGGCGGCTGAGATTGTTGGTCAGGAGATCGAGCTCTACTCGGTCCCGGCGCCCAAGCTCCCCTGGAGCATCCCCCTGGCCGAACCGATCCATTTCCTCCAAACCACCGAGCGCATGGAAGCGCTTGGCTACCAAGAGCACTTCAACCTGCGGGAGGGACTGCGGGATACCATCGAGTATCTCTCTGCCAACCCGATCCAAGACTGGTTGTTTGAGGCTCGCCAGAAGACGAACCTCTTCGACTATGCAGAGGAGGACAAGATCATTGCTGAACAAGCGGTCCGCCTACCGTAGACGACAGCCGCGCCTCTTCCGCACCACTCGCCACAGCGGGCCATGGTGGTGGGCAGGGGTCTTGTTTAGTGCAGCCGTGATCGTGCTGCCGGTCATTGCCAGCTGGCTGAGCCCAGTGCCGCAGGGCAACGACTACCTTAGCGCCTCGGCCATGCAGCTGGGCAAGAGCTTCAGCCGCGAAGGACTGACCCTGGGCGTGGCCATCCGGCTGCTGGAACTGGGCTTGCTCGCTTTCTTGGTCTTGACCCCAGTCGGCGCCAGGTGGGTAGGGCGGTGGGAGCAGGCGTGCCGCAGCGAGACCCGCGCCATCGTCCGGCTGACCACCATCGTGATGGTGCTGAGTGAGCTATTGGCGCTGCCTGCCAACTACTACCTCGGCTTTGTCCGCGAGCATCGCTGGGGTCTATCGGTCCAACCCCTAGGGGGTTGGCTCAAGGACTATCTGCTTAGCTTTCTGATCGGCTGGGCAACCAATTTGCTGATTATCCTGATCGTCGCCTGGTTAATCCGCCGCTCGCCGCGGCGATGGTGGTTGGCGACTGGCATGGCGCTCACCATCCTTGGTGCCATCTTCACCTTGCTCTATCCGGTGCTGATCGACCCGCTCTTCGTCGAGCGGGAGCCGATGCACGACCCACAGGTCCTGAGTATGGCGCAGAGGCTGGCCGATCGCGCCGGGGCGAAGCTAGATGGAGTCTTCCTGGAGAAGGCCAGCCTGAAGACCAACCGCGCTAACGCCATGGTTACCGGCTTAGGCCCGACCAAGCGGATCATTATCTGGGACACCTTGCTGCGCGACTATCCGCCTGCCGAGGTGGAGTCAGTCGTCGCCCACGAACTGGGGCACGCTGTCTACCGCGACGTCTTCTGGGCATGGGTGGGCAGCAGCCTCGCCGCCCTCTTTGGCAGCTGGCTGGTCGCACGCATCCTTGGTACACCACAGCAGGCTGGCGGCCTTAGCTGGACACGGGCCAGCCAGCCGCGGGTGGTGGTTGCCGCTCTGCTCCTGCTCAGCATCATGAGCACCCTCAGCGCCCCGGTGATGAATACCGTCACGCGGGTGGTCGAGGCCCGAGCCGACCGCTTCGCGCTCAACACCACCGCGAACCCCCAGGCCTTTATCGCCAGCGAGGTGCGCCTCGCCCTCAGCAACCCCAGCGATTATGATCCACCGAAGCTGCTTGAGTGGTTCCGCTACACCCATCCCGCCGCCATGAACCGGATCCGCGCCGGGGAGAGATGGATCCAAGAGCACTAATAGCAAAGAATCCGAACAGTTGGGGTCTGACCCCATCTGTTCGGATTCTTGTCGTTTCCTTATACTCTAGCTCAGCTCCGCAGCTCGCTGCCGCAAGGCAACGTCTTCGGCGCTAGCCGCTGCGTCAAGGGTCAGTCCGTGGGGGATCGACTTGCCGTCGTGGTCGACAAAGACAAAGGTGACGAAGCCATCAGCCAGCGTCTCTTGGCTGTTGTTCTTGGTCGTCCTACCGTAGACCACAAAGCTCGTCCGTCCAGCTTTGACCATCTGTGTTTCGATCTGGATGATATCGCCTTTGTTCCCCGGGGCGTTGAAGCGCAGACCGTGCATCTTCAGGCAGACGACATTCTGCGGTTTCTCCGTGATCTTGGCTGCACAGACGAAGCAAGCTTCCACAAACCACTCGGCCATCCTGCCAGCGAAGAGGGTGCCGTGGTGGTTCAAGTCCTCTGACTTGACAAGGTGCGCTACTTGGATCTTTTGCATCTGAACACAACTCCTTTGTTCAACTCTCCCAGGCCTTCGTCTTTATCTATGAGGCCTTGGAGCGATCATAACATGGATGCAAGCGATCGACGAGTGCTCTACAAAAAGCGACTGACGGGAAGTGAGATATGGCGCGCCAGCCGGAGCCTGTAGGTTGCGTATCCTGCAGGTTTCAGCGCATCTTGCAGCGAATAACATCACACCCTAATTTAGGAGGACTTTAACGGTGAAGGAAAAATTACGCAAGAACCTCACCTGGGGATCGATGATCATCTACGCGGTGGCGGAGCGTCTGATCGGTGAGAGGATGACTTACCCTGGCCTAATTGCCTTGAGTGCTGTGGGGATCGCCCTATCCATCGTCTACTCGATGACCAACAAGATCAGCAAGAAGCGCCTCTGGGCGGAGATCGTTATTGACAGCATCATGCTTGGTGTCATAGTCTACTCCGGTTTTAGGATGGTGCGAGGGGCCTAGGTGACGCATTTAGCCACAGCGGAAGAGGGGAAGCTCATGGGACAGCAAGCAGAGCAGCGACAAACAACACTGACCACATGGAAGCAGCGTGCCAAGAAGATCAAGTCTGATGTCTACGCGCTGTACTTCGCCTACCGTGACCCGCGAGTCCCTTGGTACGCGAAGGCCTTCACGGCGCTGGTCGTGGCCTATGCCTTCAGCCCGATCGACCTCATCCCCGACTTCATCCCGGTGCTGGGCTACCTCGACGACCTGCTTTTGGTCCCGTTGGGCGTGTCGCTGGCGGTGAGGATGGTTCCGCCAGAGGTCATGGCTGAGGCACGGAGCAGAGCCGCTGAACTAGAGGGCAAGCCCAAGAGTTGGCTCGGCGCAGCCGCCATCATTGCTCTGTGGGTAATCGTCATCGTATGGCTAGTCAAGGACTTCATAAGGAGATAAAAGTAACCGAACAGATGGGGTCGACCCCATCTGCTCGGTTACTTTCATTATCTGACCATTGGGGGCTCTGTAGCATCGAAGGGTGCCTGGCACTCAGTTCTTCAGTAGTTGGCGGACCGCCCGTCAAAGGAACTAGGCCTCGCCGTAGCGAACGGAATACGACCATGCCGAGAGGAGTCAGATGACGAGATGAACGAGCTCTTGATGATACTCAGAGAGACAGGAGAACATCGAAACGGCTATCCAGTTTTCGAGCCACACCCGGAGCCCTGCCAATGGACGGCCTTGCTCACCAGAGGCTTCTCGGGTCGGCTGCTCCGGCTGTATGCCATGCTGCAAACCTTTCTACAGGGAGTAGACGGACGAACGCCCGAACCTGCCTACCTGCTTTTATCTAACAACGATGGGGGCTTCGCTCGAACTGGGTTCTACCTCGGTGATGAGGACAAGCGACAGACCAGCTATGTCGATCTGACCCAAACCCAGGCCCTGGTCGGCAAGTTCGGAGCCATGGATCAGATCTTCCCCCACGAGCTGGGGCATGTGATCCTGCTGCAGTTGACCGGTGAGCGGCCGGCGGGTGGCGCCAATCAGGTCCATGCCATCTCGGTGCGCACCGATCCCGTTCTGGCGTTCGATGAAGGCTTTGCGGAGCACCTCCAGGTGATGTCCGTCGATGATCTCGACGCCGATCCCAGCACCCAAGCATTAACGCTGGATACCGCGGCTCACCAGACCATGCGCGACAAGCTGGAGCAGTACCGGACAGAGATCTGCGCTGGACCTCTGGAAGCATCCAAGATGGCCACCACGTTCCCGTATTGGTTCAGTCAGGTTGAGCAGCTGGAGCGTTACCATGGAGTTAAGGAGAATCTCTTTAGCTACGAACCGTCCATTCCCGAAGAATTACTCCAGGGGTCTGATCCCTACCGGGCCTACCTGCTGGAGAATGCGGTTCCCGGGTTCCCGGGCGATCCGCCGCGTTCGCCAGCCAGAGCGGTGTCTGTCGAGGGTTTCGTCAGCACGTTCTTCCACCGCTTCGTGCACTGCGACTGCTTCCGCAATAGCTGGCAAGAAGCCGACTTCTATGCTCAGTATGGCGTACAGGCGGAGCAACTGTCGCCGCTGGATAACGTCTATCTGAAAACCTTCTACGCCATCCATCAGGGACAGGCGTTGACGTTGGAGCGCTTTGCCCACTCTTATGCCGCGTGCTTCGCTGACGAGGCCGCTGATCTGCAGGAGCTTCTGTCGGTGCTTTTACATGGACAGAAGCTCGATCCGGTCGCTTCGATCTGGCTTGCCAACCCACGGTTCACCACCGGGACATCGCTCTTTGATCAGCACCGAGTCGCGCCACGGACCCATACCTTTGACCTCAACGCCGCCTCCATCGTCGACCTGATAACCGTTCCCGGGATGAGCCAAGAGCTGGCCCTGTCCATCCTAAGACTGTTGCCTGTCGACACCTTGTCAGACCTGTGCCACTTGCCTGGCATGACCGACGAGGTCTATGACGCAATGGTGCAGATGGCGGAGGCAATGCAGGGTGTACAAGCGACGCCGCAGGAGACCGAGCGCAGCCTCATGGAAACGCTTTACGCCATTCTGAATTCCTATCGCTGAAGTCGAGCCAACAACTGAACAAACGGGGCAGACCCCGTTTGTTCAGTTGTTTCATCGTTGCATAGCCGCCGCGCTCCTCGGGGATATATGAAGCGAGGCACCATCTGTCAATCCATATAGTCAGGAGTGTTTGCCATGCTTCCAGAAAAACTGCTTGACGTGTTTCAGCATGAAGGGGTCGTGGCCATTGCCACCCAGGGTCAAGACGGTCCGCACCTAGTCAATACCTGGAACAGCTACATCCAGGTGACCGATGGCGACCATCTGCTGATCCCCGTGGGCGGGATGAATACCACCGAGGCCAATATCCGCCGCAATGATCAGGTGCTCGTCACCGCAGGCAGCCGTGACGTGCAGGGTCTCCGCTACATGGGGACCGGCTTCCTAATCGAAGGGACTGCCTCCTTCGCCACGGATGGCGCTGAATTTGACCGCGTCAAAGCGCGCTACCCTTGGGCGCGAGCTGCGCTGGCAGTCAAAGTAGCCAAAGCGACACAGACGCTCTAGCGTCCAAAGATTGAAGATCGGGGTCAGACCCCGATCTTCAATCTTTTCTCTCGGTGGACAGTGGAGCGTTGACAGTATATAATCCATAGGTGGAATGTTCATATATGAAGTATTTGTGCAACGAAAGGTGGGATAGCGGTGC
>CAZINL010000079.1:0-13426 GCA_964540595.1 uncultured Clostridia bacterium | reverse complement strand
ACCTTGAGAAACACTCCGTAGTAGCACCTTCGATTAAGCCAGGAACCGAAGCACCCAAGGTCACTGAGGATGCAAGAACCATTAAGGGCACGACTACCTTTCAAGAGCTGCTCGATTGGGGTCTCTCGCGTCAGGTCATTGAGCAGGTGCTTGGGAAGAAGCTCCCAGCCCTGCAAACAGGTCTGGCAGACTTCTGCACGCAGAACAACCTGAGTTTCTCGGCCACTAAATCCGCTTTGCAGGCAAAACTCAAGCCATGATACTGGAGTAAGAGGCGCAGGTCCTTGACCAAGTCCCACAGACTGGTTCCTTAATACCAAAGGAGCAGGCACAGTGCCTGCTCCTTTGATATTACTCAGCGGTATCTTGTTGTTCCAGCGGACGCATGAAGGGGAATAGCACTCCATCGCGGATATTGTCCAAGTTGAGCAACACCTGCAACAGGCGATCGATCCCCATCCCCCAGCCGGAGATCGGTGGCATACCGTATTCCATGGCCTTAAGGTAATCATTGTCCAGCGGCATGGCCTCAGCGTCACCCTGGCTGCGTAAGTTAGCCTGGACCTCTAGACGCTGACGCTGGTCGATGGGATCAACCAGTTCCGAGTAGGCGTTGATGATCTCAGCGCCATTGACCACCAGTTGGAAGCGGTCGGTGATATTGGGGTTCTGGTCGTTCTGGCGGGCTAGCGGCGAGAGCTCGATGGGGTGAGCGGTAAGGAAGGTGGGGCTGATCAGCTGCGGACGGCTGATCTTTTTGTAGAGCTGGTCGACTAGATTGCCCTTACCCAGCTTCTCCAAGTTCTCATGCTCGATCCGAATGCCCTTGTCCTTGATCGCCTTGAGCAGGGAGGCACCATCTTCGTGTTGATCAATATCGATCCCAGCATCCTTGAGGATCAGTTCACGGAAGGTGACCACCGGCCACTCTTGGCCAAAGTTAATCTGATGCTCGCCGATGGTCAGCTCGCGCGTGCCGAACAGCTCGTCCAGGATGTGAAGGATCAGCTCACGCAGCAGGCGCATGTTGTCCTCGTAGTTGAAGTAAGCACTGTACCCTTCGATCATAGTGAAGTCTTGGAGATGGACCGGGCTGATCCCCTCGTTGCGGAAGCAGCGGGCTACCTCGAAGACATGCTGGAAGCCGCCGACAACGCAGCGCTTGAGATAGGTCTCGGGCGCGATGCGCAGGTAGGCGTCGATGTCGAGAGCGTTGTGATGGGTCGCAAACGGGGTAGCGAGCGCGCCTGAGGCTTGGTTAGTCAGGACAGGGGTCTCCACCTCGATGAAACCATGTTCCTCGAGGAAGTGGCGGATGGTGCGGAGCAGCTTGGAGCGCAGCAGGAAGACCTTACGGCTATCGGCGTTGGAGATCAGGTCGAGGTAACGCTGACGATAGCGCAGCTCAGTGTCGGTTAGGCCGTGCCACTTTTCGGGGAGCTCGCGCAACGCTTTACCGAGGAAAGTATAGCTCTCGGCAGCCACGGTCTTCTCGCCAGTCTTGGTGGTGAAGACCTCGCCCTCAGCGCCGATGAAGTCGCCGATATCGACGGTCTTGTGGAACTGGTCATAGGCCTCGCCGAGGGTATCCTTGCGTAGCGAGATTTGGAGACGAGCTTCGACGTCTTGGAGATGGACAAAGGTCAGCTTGCCAAGCTTGCGGATGGCAATGACGCGGCCCGCCACGCGCACACCTGAAGTGCCGTCGGACAGCTGGGAACCGGCCAGGAGTGAATGGGTCACGGGAAAGCGTTCAGGATAGAGAGAGACGCCCAGCTCTTTGAGTAGGTCCATCTTGGCAAGACGATAGTCGGGGAATTGAGACATAGCGATACACCTCCGCGTAGTGGAATTAAGAATTAAGGGTTACGAATTAAGAATTACAGGTACGAGGAAGATTGTGGGGGCAGACCTGACCCCGGACACAAAAAGACCTTTCATCCCGAACTCTCGGGACGAAAGGTCTACTTTCGCGGTACCACCCAAATTGGCCATCACAGCCCACCTCAAGCACACCCGCAGATGGGTGTGGATCCTGATAACGGTGGACAGCCGGCGCACTCGGTCCAGGGTCTCCCCTGTTTTTCTCGGGCAACTAGAACGGTTTTCTTCAGGGCACCCTCATACCGGATTTGCACCAAACTCCGGCTCTCTGGGAATCGGGCTATCCCTTACTCGTCCGCCATCATTGTCTTTCCAATACTAGCATTCTACGGACAAGCAGCGATTATGTCAAGGGATTGACGGTAGTCTACTAGTATGAAGAGTCCACAAGTCCACTAGAACACAAGTAGGGGATGGAGATTACATCCCTCTTTCGCTGTGGGAAGGGTCGCAGGTGTGACGCTCGTCGGCACCGTAGGTCACATGGCAGATGGGACAGTGGCGCTGGTCCTCATCATAGGTAGTATGACAGATGGGACAGTGCTGATCGTCCTCGTCGTAGGTCGTGTGGCACTCAGGGCAGTGCTGGTCGTCCTCACCGTAGGTCGCATGGCACTCGAGACAGTGCTGGTCATCTTCATCGTAGGTGGCGTGGCATACGGGGCAATGGGCCTCTCCCTCGTCATAAGTAGCCTGGCACTCACAGCAATGCTGCTCGCCCTCATCATAGGTGACATGACAGGTGAGGCAATGGTTCTCGCCCTCGTCATACGTGGTATGGCAGATCTCACAATGATGCTCGCCCTCGTCCCAACTGGTGTGGCAGATCAGACAGTGATGCTCGCCTTCCCCCCAAGTGGAATGGCAACCGGGGCAATGGTGTTCATCACTATCAGCTTCATGGGCATGACCGTCGTAGCCCATCTGCCCCCAATCGATATAACCAGTGCCGGAACGGCTATTGGTATTGGTGTTGGTGTTGGTGTTGACGTTGGGATTGGGGTTGAAATTCCAGTTCCAGTTGCGATTAACATTACGATTGATGTTGCGGTTCATTCTTCGGTTCATGCTCTGGTTCATGGCTTGGTTCATCGCCTGATTCGTGGCCTGATTCATGGCCTGATTCATGGCTCGGTTCATCGCTTCATTGGCAATCCGATTGACAGCCTGACTTGTGGCCTGGTCCTCAGTTTGATACGCAGCGGGGAGCGAATCGGTACAACTTCTGATCTCTGAACTGAACGCGGGCTTCACAGTCGCCAAGAAGTCCCCGTCAGGCGGCGTGGCAACTACTTCTTCAACAACCGCATGCCCTTCCACCTGTTCGGGTAGTTCGCCGCTGAGCAGCGCGTCGATGGTCACGCCAAACAGGCGCGCCAAGGACGGCAGCAGCGTAATGTCCGGTGCTGACTGGCCCTTCTCCCACTTTGATACCGCCTGAGGCGACACCCCCAAGGTCCGGCCTAGGTCCTCTTGGGTCAGTTGCTTGCTCTGCCGTAGTTGGCGGATCGTCTCGCCCAGCTCACCTAGATCAAGCCCACGACTGCAATCGCCTAGCATTCCGTATCGCTCCTCTCTCTTTCGAGTCACTGACTTCATTGTTCCACCAATTCCAACCAACGTCAATCAAACTATGGTTGAAAAGATAAACGTCAACCTAAAGCAATGCACTCAACCGTTGGTTGAGTGCATTGCTTTAGCCAACTTGGGGTGAGCCCTGCCCTAATCATTGGTTACCGTACCCTTCGCGCGTACTCATAGGTCTCGATCAGCTCAAAGCCGATGGACTCGTAGAAACGTTTGACATGGGCATTGGTCTCGACCACATGCAGTTGCACAGGGTCAACCCCCTTATCCAATAAGTAGTTAGTGCAGTAGTGCATGATCTGGCGCCCGTAGCCCTGGCGCTGGTGCTCGGGAGCCACGGCGATGGTATCGATCTCCGCACCGTCCAACTCTGCCCAGCCGACCAGTTGCCCGTGGTCATAGAAAAACCAGGAGTTTTCACGATGTTGCTGGGCGGTCTTCTTACGCAGCTCCTGATCCTCGGTTGCATCATCGGTGTAGATGCGGTAGGGCTTGATATCATTCTGCTCACGCATCGGTGCGAAGCCTTCGTTGATAAGGCGGACGTATTCCCCAAATAGCGTGTCATCGAAAGGACGTGCCTCAAGATGGGTTTCGGGCAGTCTCTGGCCTCGATAGAACATGAGGTGAGAGCCAAACCAGCGCTTGAAGCCGCGTGGATAAAAGAACTCCCTAGAGTGACCGCGATCACCGCGATAGAAGGTGACCACCATGGTCACCTCAGGCGCCTCAACCAACGGTTGAATAGCATCCCACAGCATCCTACCGATCCCCTGCCCGCGGCAGGATGGGTCGACGAGGACGCGCACGGTGACCTGTCCGGGTCGCCCTGCCTGAGCAACGATGGCACACCCCTTGATCACTCCATCATCGTAGACCAAGCGCGTCCCCTTGCTCAGCTCATATGCCACCATATCCATCCCCAGCGCGTTATCGCTGCGGACCAGCGCCTTGACGGTATCTAGGTCGCTCTCTTTGTAGTCTCTAATCGCCATATCGCAAGCTCCTCTCGCTGTTCAACGTCTACTCATGAAGGCATATACGCCAACCACAGTCTACAGTTCCTGCCTAAAGGAAATATCTGCTGATGAAAAACCCCGGGTGTGGTAAACTAAGGAGCAATACCCTGCGAACCCGACCTGACAGATCGATACTTTAGTCTGCGATAAGGATGGATGAAAGCATGGACATGAGATCCAACAACCGCCCGCCGCGCAAGTTTTCGGGCAAGCCTGGCGGTAGGCCAGCGGGAAAGCCCGCACACAATGGAACCGGCGAGTTCGGTGATCGACCTACGAGCAGGCCCGGAGGCAAGCCCAACTGGCGAGCTGGGGGTGGAAGACCTGAGGGTGGCAAACCCGAGGGAAGATCAGACTGGAACTCTGACGGTCGCCCAGCACCCAGACCTGACGGCAGACCAGCCTGGAAGCGGGATGGAGACTTCGGTGGCAAGCCAAAGTGGAGCCCTAAGGGTCGCCCACCAGGACGACCATCCGGCAAGTTTGAAGGCAAGCCACGCTGGGACCGCGAGGAGCGGCCTGTGCAGCAGCAAGACGATCGGCCGTCCTTCGAGAGGTTTGCAGGCAACCAAGAGGGCAGGTCGGAAGGCAAGCCGAAGTGGAGCCCCAAAGGTCGCCCACCAGGACGACCATCCGGCAAGTTTGAAGGTAGGCCAAGCGGGGACCGCGAGGAGCGGCCTATACAACAGCGAGACGATCGACCATCCTTCGATAGGACCGAAGGCAAACCGAAGTGGAGCCCCAAAGGCCGCCCACCAGGACGACCATCCGATAGGTCTGCAAGTAGATCGAATTGGGATCCGGATAGCCAGCCTAGCCGCAAACCAGGGGCTAGACCCATGGACAGGTCTGACAGAAGACAGGACCGGAGCTTTGATGGTGCCCCCGAACGAGACCGCGATGCTCAGGCACGCCGGGATGACCGACCGAGCAGCCAGTTTGGAGATCGGCCCCAATGGGCTGCCAAGGGCAAACCAGCTGCGGTCCGGCCAGAAAGGCCACCACGCCCCCAGGTTGACAGGCCCGTCAAGAAACAGAAAGCCACTTCTGAGGACACCCCGCAGGTCAAACAGCCTGCGACCCATTGGAATAACGTCGCCGAATGGTATGATGAGTTGGTCGGTGATGAAGGCAGTGAGTACCATCAGGAGGTCATCATTCCAGGCCTCTTGAAGATACTCAACATCGCCCAAGGTGGCGAGCCTCTGCCGCGCGTGCTCGACCTGGCTTGTGGGCAGGGGGTGCTCTGCCGCCGCCTTGCGGAGTACGGCTGCCCCACGACCGGGGTGGACGCGGCCGAAGAACTGATCAACGCCGCCCGCAAACGCAATGAGGAAGACAAGCTGGATATTCGCTACGTCGTCGCTGACGTCACCCAACTGATCGATGACAACGACCAACTGCTCCCCATCATTGAGCGGGAGAGCTACGACGTCGCCACCATCGTTCTTTCGATCCAGAATATCACCCCGCTGACTCCGGTCTGGCTGGCCTGCCGTGAGGCCCTAAAGCCGGGTGGTCACTTGGTGATCGTGATGATGCACCCCTGCTTCCGCATCCCGCGCCAGTCTGACTGGTACTGGAACAGCGCCAACTCGACGCAGTCACGCTTGATCAGTCACTACCTCTCCAGCGATCAGATCGAGATCCAGACTCATCCTGGGCTCGCCGCCCAGGGTAAAGATCAGAGCTCCACTACCCACTTCCACCGCCCGCTGCAGGCCTACATCAACACCTTGGGCAGTGCGGGTCTGCTGGTCGATCATATCGAGGAGTGGACTAGCCACAAGACCGAGCAGCCAGGACCGAAGAAGGCAGCCATCGACCGTGCGCGCAAGGAGATCCCGATGTTCCTAGCGATCAGGGCGCGGAAGGTGTGACTTGCGAGTCCCTAGTCCCTAGTCCCGAGTCCCTAGTGGGGTGCGAAAAAAGGGCAGCAAAAGGAAAGCGCAACCGATTGACAGAATACTCCGCACCCGATATACTCATACTAATATACACCAAGAGCAGGCGATGACAGGAAGAGTAGCTTCAGGTGCAGCTCAAGCGAATCGGGGATGGTGTGAGCCCGGTGCGATGGCCTGAAGTGAAGAACGCCCTGGAGCCTCCGACCGAAAGCGCTCTGGCGCCGTAGGCTCGGACGGGTAAGCCCGTTATAGCCTTAAGAGTTGGCCTGGCAACAGGCAATTTGGGTGGTACCGCGAACACGGCCCTTCGTCCCAATACATTTGGGATGAAGGGCCTTATTATTTGCCTACCCGGCGCAAAGGAGGACAAAACCATGAGCATCACTGAGATCAAGTCACTTTACCGCCAGACCCGCACCTTTCTCAACCAGGCTGTCACGGTCCAAGGTTGGGTTCGGACATTACGTGCGTCCAATGCCATTGGCTTCATCGAGCTGAATGACGGTAGCTTCTTTAAGAACGTCCAGGTCGTCTTCGAAGGCAAGTTGGCCAATTTCGCGGAGATCGCCAAGCTCCCCATTGCCACGGCCCTGACCGTGACCGGAACGGTGGTCGAGACCCCACAGGCCAAGCAACCGTTTGAGATCCATGCCACCGAGATCGCCGTCGAAGCTCTGTCGGACTCCGACTACCCGCTGCAGAAAAAGCGCCACAGCCCAGAGTATCTGCGCGAGATCGCCCATCTGCGCCCGCGCTCCAACCTCTTCTCCGCCGTCTTCCGCGTGCGCTCGGTAGCCGCCTTTGCCCTCCATCGCTTCTTCCAGGAACGGGGCTATGTTTACGTCCATACCCCGATCATCACTGGCAGCGACGCTGAAGGCGCTGGGCAGATGTTCCGAGTGACCACTTTGGATCTGCTCAATATCCCGCGGACCACCGATGGCCATGTTGACACCAGCCAGGACTTCTTTGGCAAGGAGACCAACCTCACCGTCAGCGGTCAGCTGGAGGCCGAGGTCTTCGCTCTGGCGTTCAAGAACGTCTACACCTTTGGCCCCACCTTCCGCGCCGAGAACTCCAACACCGCCCGCCATGCGGCTGAGTTCTGGATGTTGGAGCCTGAGATCGCCTTTGCCGATCTCGATGACAACATGGAGGTCATCGAGGACATGGTCCGGTATGTGCTCCGTTATGTGGTCGAGAACTGCCCCGAAGAGATGGCCTTCTTCAACGAATTCGTTGACAAAGGCCTGATGCCCCGCCTGCAGGGCGTGATTGACGCCGACTTCGGCCGTGTCTCCTATACGGAGGCGGTAGAGTTGCTGCAGAAGTCTGGTCAGCAGTTCGAATACCCGGTCGAGTGGGGGATTGATCTCCAGACCGAGCACGAGCGTTACCTGACTGAGAAGATCTTCAACAAGCCCGTCTTCGTCTACAACTACCCCAAGGAGATCAAGGCCTTCTACATGCGCCAAAACGAGGATGGCAAAACCGTGGCCGCCTGCGATCTCTTGGTCCCTGGCGTGGGTGAACTAGTCGGTGGCAGCCAGCGTGAAGAGCGCTATGAGGTGCTCACCGCCCGGATGAACGAGTTGAAGATGGAGATGGAGCCCTATTGGTGGTATCTCGAACTGCGCAAATATGGTGGCGTCAAGCACAGCGGCTACGGCCTAGGCTTTGAGCGCCTGATCATGTATCTGACTGGCGTGTCCAACATCCGCGATGTCAGCGCCTTCCCGAGAACCGTGGGCAACTGCGAGTTTTAGAGACGAAACCGGGTCATACGCCAAGAACGTATGACCCGGTTTTTGTGCTAGATGGGCATCGACAGATAGTGAGGTGGCGCCTGATAGACGAGCACGTCCGGCGTCACGTACTCATCGTAGCTCGTGCCCTGATGATCACTCACCAATAGGAGGCGTGGAGCCGTGGCAGACTGATAGCGCGGCAACTGGCTGAGGTAGTCCAGCACCCGTCCAACTTCGTCAAGAGAAGCGTTCTCCAAGCAGACACCATCTAGGTAGCGGTACGTCTGGCCGATCAACTGCTGCGCCCCATTGTTCTGGACCAAGAGGCAGTCGCCATGGGCCCGTCTCAGCCGCTCCACCATCTCTGCGGCTGCCCCGATCAGTCCAACGCGCAGCTCCCACCCCCAGCATGGGTATTCGATGTCCGCGATGGTATCCAGGAAGAGACCATCATACCCCTGAGCGAGGATAGCGCTTGCCCGGCGCAGCACCAGTCGCCGCCAACGCGGCGATCGCAGGTCCATCAGAGAACCACCGTACTCATGATTGACTACCGGTGAGCCCTGGTGATATAGATAGTCGTCGGTAGTCACCACGGCCTGCTCCGCTGCCCCCGACGGCATCTCCATCACACTCAAATACCCCAAGACGATGGTGCCCGCATCCTTCATCCCCCGGACAGCCGCCGACTGTCCGGCTGGCTCCACGATGGCAACATCATACTGCCGCAGCTGATCCGCTCGACCACTGCCATAGTAGACCACTAGACTGCGGGCTGCCTGCCATCGCTCCGATCTGTTCACCACCTTCATGGGGTGACCTGTCCGTCCACACTGCGTGCAATTACCTCGGTGTAAACCATGCAGGTTGAACACTGATTACCATGCGCCGCGCAGTTAACCCCCTCGATCTGCCAGCAATTCCGATCCATGCGTTTATAGGCCGGACAACTGGAACAGATCGCTTCCGGACTGCAGCGCATCACCCAGCAAGGAGCCAGGGAACGAGATCGGGCGGCAGTGGATCGTTTGCTCTCGTACCACCGAAACAGTGCCTCTACCACTTGCGGATCCAGCTGACTTCCCGAGGCAGCGCGCAACTGGCCTAAGGCTTCGGCGAATGATAGGGAATCACGATAGCGTCGCCCAGTGAGCTTGGCGACTAGAAGATCGGCGCAGGCGATGATCCGGGCTCCTATGGGGACCGCTGGGCCCACCAGACCATCTGGGTATCCACGCCCATCCCAACGTTCGTGGTGATGTCTGACATAGGATGCGGCTTGGTCATTGCCCGTCAACTGCTCGATCATGGCGGCGCCCATGGCGCTATGCCGTGTCATAGTCGAGTATTCCAGAGCGGTATAGCGACCGAGCTTGCCGAGCAACCCCTGCCCTAGCCCGAGCATGCCTAGATCATGCAGCATCCCCGCCACCTGGATGTCGTAGCACTCCTGCTCACCCAGATGCATCGTCTTGGCCATAGCCAATGCATATCGGGCAATCAGCTGGCAATGCCCCACCGTATGTGGTGCTTGGTTATCTACCATCATTACTAGGTTTTGGTGCAGTCCGAGATAGCGTTTGGCATTGGTCAAGAGGCCGATCTGACTGTCGAGAAGCTCGCCGAGACGCTGAGCAAGGGGGCGAGCGGCCAGCAGTTGCTGACCTTCGAGGGCAGTAGGCCGCTGATGCCAAATGAGCGCAGCAGCCTCAAACCGCTTGGCAGGAATGCTAACTACCACCGCTTGTTCGGCGATGGCCACTAGGGCCATCGGCAGACGTCCGTACACAGAATCCTCGGGGCCTATCACCCTAGCTCCATCCTTCGTGGCCAACTCCATGAGAGGCCAGAACGCGATGGGGTCGCTGCCCAGCTGCTCCTGCTGTGGCTCATTTAGTCCAAGTGATGCGACCATCTCTAGGCGCTTGCCCTCTTGGGCGACGACCATGCCGCCCGTTGCATGCAGAAGGCGAATCAGCAGGCCTAGGATCGCCTCCATGGAGCCGCGTGTAGGGGTTAGCGCAGGGCTGTGTGTCTGAGCAACCTGATGAGGGTCTTGGGCGGCCCTATTCTGGGCTATCAGCCGGTCCATGGCCAGCATTAGACGCAGAGGCCCCTGGACTGCGCCGGAGAGAGTCTCAACCCACGCCAGTTCTCTGGGGTTGGGGGCGGTAGTCAGGCCCAGGATGATGGCCCCCAGCTCTTGTCCTACGGGAATGGTCACCAGGGAGTTCTCTCCGCCCCCGCTAGCCGTAGCCTTTTCCGGCACGTCACCCGTGTCAAGGGTGAAAGGCGGCATATAGCCCTCTGGCCCATGAGCCATTAGCCTGCCATAGCCGACCTCGATCTGCGCTTGCCCGTGGTCCCGCCGCCATAGCGCGCGGAGCTGGTATTTAGCTTTTGTCGGCTCATAGATGTAGAAGGAATAATGCTCGGCTATCACAATCTCGGCCACGGTCTTAAGTACGTTTAGCAGCCACTCCTCCAGCTTCCCCTCTTGACTGACCGATCCGATGGCGCGCAGCATGCTTCGGCAGCGTCTCTCCCCGGACCGAACGCGCTGCTTGACCCTGAACATCAAGACAATTAGCAGACCAAACATCATACCAACTGCCACTGTCGCGATAGCCACAAGAGCCTCTACTGGAAACAGGCTGTACAACATGCTGCCCATCCCGTGTCACTCTGCCATACTTGATCGCGATATGCCACGCTGCTGTGCCTCTCGCTCTTGCTGCTGGTAGTTCATCACGGCCACCTGCTCCACCAACTCCCTTAGTCGGCTCTGCAGAATGGAGATCTCAATGGACTGATGGAGCAGAATCGCTAAGATCATGAAGGTGGACAGCAGGAAGAGTAGTGCCGGGGCATAATCCACCTCCACTAGAGCGGCCAAGGTCTCCAGGATGCCTGGAAAGACAGCTAAGGCGAGCACGGCGAGCGCCCCAATCAGCCACAGGAACGAATTACGCTCGCTCAGTTTCCGCCGGACGAGCAGACGCATGACCGCAGATACTGAGAGCAGGCCGAACCCCAGCATGATCGTCTTCAGGAGACTACCCATATCATCTTCCTCCTCAGGAGCTCGCGCGACTTGAGTGTGGCAGGCCTACGCAGCCCTTACTGTTCTGATTTTCAGTCACTGCAGATTTCACAAAGTCTGTGCTATGTAACGTGCTTCCCCCATGAAACTTGGCTCGCAGAACGACGACTAAGACGCTGACCAGCATCTTGGCCATGTAGTAGATCGTCTTGGCTCCTCCATGCTGCATGGAGGTTCCCGAACGTCGCTGGTGCATGTTGGCCGGGATCTCTTTGACGGAAAAACCCGCTAGCAGGGTCTGGATGAGGGTATCAGCGTCTGGATAGTCTTCGGGGAAATGACCCATGGTGGCATAGTAATGAAGGGCTCGTTTCGATAGCCCCCTGAGGCCCGAGGTCGGATCAGTCACCCTTACTCCCGTGCAAATCGCGATTAGATAGCGAAACAGGCTGATCCCGACCCGTTTGGCTAACCCCAGCTGCTGATAGCCACTACCACGGAAGCGTGAGCCGATGACCAGATCACAGCCGCCCTGCCGGAGCTCGGTCAGGATGGGCGCGATATCCTGGGGATCATGCTGCCCATCCGCGTCAAACTGGATTACATACTCATAGCCAAGCGCGGCCGCCAACTTAAAGCCCGTCTGAACGGCGCACCCATAGCCAAGGTTAAAGGGTAGAGAGAGCGTTTTCTCCTGCTCTCCCTGGACCACCGCCACGGTTTGGTCTGCTGACCCATCGTTGATCACGATCAGGTCCAGACTGACCCCACAGCCTCTCAGCTCGCGCAGCACATGCCCGACATTGCGCTCTTCGTTATAGGCGGGGATGATGAGGAGACAATCCGTCTTAGACATGCTGTTCATCTCCCTCCTTAGTTAACATAGCCCGGAGATTATGGAGCTCACTCAAGCTCATGACCCACCCGAAATCACCGGACCACTTCAGGCAGGCCAGCCATGCCACCACGGTCGCTGGAGCCGCCAAGCCTACCCAGGCGAAAATACGAATCCGTGACAGTGGCTCTAGAACAGTCCACAGGCAGTTGCAGCCGGCAAGAGTAGCGGCCAGTGGCAGATGCCCGACTAACGAGCGACTCCACTGCACTAGTTGTGTAGGAAGTATGACCATCTTGTTACGGGTGAGGACGAGCAGCACCACCAGGAGATTGAGCCAAGCGCCAGCTGCACTTCCATAGCCCAGTCCCACGGGACCGAGGCGGCGCAGCAACGAGAGATCTAGGGAAAGAGTCAGGGTCGCACCGGCGATCCCGCCGATCAACACCGGAGCAAGTCCCTGCCTGGCCGCAAGCAGCCTCTGACAGCTGCTTACCAACCCCATGGGGATGATAGTGAGCGTGTAACTACCCAGTAGATCAGCGGTCAGGGCGAGTGAGCGTTGATCGAAACTTCCACGCCTTAGCACGATGCTGATGATCGGCACCCGTAAAAACCAAAGGACCAAAGAAGCCGAGATGGTGACCAGAGCGACCAGGCGCAGCATGCGCTCCACCAATGGCTGGAGATGCTCCAGTGCCGATCCTTCCGCCAATTGGGGGAGGAAGACCGTGTTCAAGGCTAGGACAAAGGTCCAGAGTGGCAGCTGGGCGAAGCGAAAGGCGTAATTCAGGGCTGCTACCACGCCGTCACCGGCGGTGGATGCTAGACTGCGTTCCCCAAACAGGACCATCTGACTGGACAAATTTACCAAAATGAGCGGAACAGTTTGGGCGGCCACCGCCCACCAGTCCCGCGTGGGGTGCGGCGAAGCGATCCTGAAGCCCTCATCGTAGGGCAGACGACTGGCCAGGAGCCAGGCGACTAGGTAGGTGATGGCGGCTGCACCTGCCACGCCGACGGCTGCCGTCCTGATCCCTGTAGCCAGTGGCACGGCCATGACCTGGCAGAGCAAGACCACAACCGTCCATATTGTATTAGTGATGACCGGAAGAAGAGCGGCCCAAGCGAAGTGGCGCCGGGCTTGCAGCAGTCCCGACAGAATAGCAGTCAAGGGGAGGAAAACGACCACTGGTAAGAGCAGCGGGTAGAGGTTCTGCGCCCATCCCAAGACAGTTGGTAAAGCGCCAGTTCCTAGCCGCGCGAGGATGATGGGGCGGAATACCCAGAGTATGAGGCCTACTAGGATCGAGAACGCCAGGCAGCCGCGTGTAACCTCGACCACCGCCGGCCGCAGCCATCGTCGCTCTCGGCCTATGGTAGTGAATACCACCACCGTAGCC
>CAZINL010000078.1:0-13599 GCA_964540595.1 uncultured Clostridia bacterium | reverse complement strand
CGCCCTTTTTCTCGCGTCAGTAATTTATGGCGGTAACACAGTGGCGGGTCGGCTAATCACTGGGAGCATTCCCCCGTTGACGGTCTCGGCTATCCGAGTCGTTTTGGCGTTGGTTGTTCTCTTCCCCGTCGCTTGGCCCATGCTGGCAAGCACGCCAAAGCCCAATTACAAAGAGCTCCTGAACCTATTCCTGCTCAGCCTTCTCGGCGTTACCATACCCTACAACTCGTTGTTACTGGGACTACAGCACACCACTGGAACCAACGCTTCGGTAATCTTCGCAACCACCCCAGCCGTAACGAATTTCATAGCGTTCTTTGTTCACAAAGTCAGGCCTTCGAGGCGTCAGGTCCTGGGAATGGTCGCTGCGTTCTTTGGCCTGGCGGTCATCTTCACCCAAGGGCGCATTTCGCAACTTTTCTCCTACCAATTAGGTAGGGGTGAGTTCTTCATCTGTATTAATGTCCTTTCTGTCTGCCTCTTCAACACATTGGGACAAAGGACTATGAAAAAGTTCCCCTCAGTGGTCACCAGCGTTTACACAATGCTGTTTGCGTCCATCGTATTAATTCCTTTGGGTGTTTGGCAGAACCAGTTGGTCAGCTGGCACCTATCGTGGTCAGGATGGCTCGTTGTCTTGTATATGGGTTGTTTGGCAGCAGGTATCGCTTATTTCTTCAATCTCTATGGAGTTGACAAAATCGGGAGCGGGCCAGCTTCGATCTTCAGCAATTTAAGCCCAGTATTCGGGATTATCTTCAGTGTTCTCATTCTTAAAGAGACTCTTGCTTTTTATCATCTGACTGGGTTCTCGCTGGTGATCGGCGGAATAGTGCTGTCACTATCAAAAGGCCTCTCTCAAAAGGCTCATGGCATCGCAAACGTGAGTTCAGAACAGTCTATCAGCCGGTGACGATCCCCCAAGCAGTAGAGGATTTGGGGTCAGGCCTTCAGTTGTTCAGTTCTTTCGAAACGATTGCACCTTCTGGCACCATATGCCGCCTGCTCGTAGATCATTTTCTACTGCCTGCAGGGCCATGGCAACGCTGGACAAGGAACGCTGAAGATAGCGTGCAATGGCCGTCAGAGAGTAGCCTCTTTGGGTAGCAACATAGATGAAGAGCCATCTCGCTTGCGAGGTGGCTCAGTCTTTTCTTCGCCCCAATATCCAGTCTTTCGGAACGCAGGTAAACCGTGCAGCCTGATCAGCTACCAACTTGAGTTCGCCATCCTCTGTGTCAGCTTGGTGTTGGCTATCCCCCGAACTCAGCATCGTGACTTCGAGAACATCCTTCTCGGCGTTCGGAACTGGTTTTTCTGGCAGAAGCTCATAGTCTGCGATCTCCCGCCCATCGTATTGCACCATCAGCCCTCCAATCAGCCCAGTTTCTATTCCGTAGCCATCAGCGCCCAGGTGATAGTGCTGATAGCTAGACCATGGATAATCAGCAGCATCAGTAACGATGCCCGCTTTGACTGGATTCTGATGGATGTAACTCACGAGCGCCAGTAGGTATTCGTCACGGTCGATGCGGTTTGCTTTATACCGGCCTTGGAAAAGATGCCCGGTCTGCTCATAACGGGTGTTGAAATACTGGGTGTAACTCTGCTGCACCCCCTGCATGAAACGTCCCAATGGATACTCGCCCTCCTGAACCATTAGGTGCACATGGTTGCTCATGAGCGCATAGGCATGAACACTCACCCTGTAACGCAGTGCATATCGCTGGATAAGTGAGAGATAATGCCTGAAATCATCATCACCCATGAAGACGACGTCTCGGTGGTTGCCGCGGGACATGACATGATAGAAATCGCCGGGGTTATGGCAACGTAGTTCTCTGGGCATAGCGAACCTCCTCTGGCGAACATACGCTCTATATACGCCAGAGAACCAGCCAACACCTTCGCCTAGACAACTGAACAACTGAAGGCCTGACCCCCAACTTCCCTCCAAAGCTGTTTCGTCAAAAGAGGCCGAAACCCTTGATCTATCAAGAGTTTCGGCCTCTTTCTTCTGGAGACTAGTCTACATAAGCACTATGACTTTTGAGACAACCCCTTGGCATGGTAGCAACTCAACTAACGTACTCCGTTAGTTTAAGAAGAGGGTGTACTCTATACACACGAATCATTGAAATCCATGTTATTCTCTTCCGCTAAACTCCAAGATATTCAAACCCTCGGATGCTTCTGGTGCTTGAAAAAATTTCGTAACATGAATAAACACCGTCTCCGTGTCAAAGACTGCTCTTTCAGGTTGTTCGTTACGCCTTTGTGCAATTTGACGTAAGCATTGCTCGTTATTTAGATTAAGGAAAATTAGTTGATGGCTTGCATTGACCTCTGACGCCATATCCAAAAACCACTTTCGCAGTTTTTGAGTGTTAGCTGGAAAATCCATCACTACATCTGTACCGACACTTAATATGTTTTGGACGTGCTTTTTTACCAACGGCTTGAGTTGGGCCGAGAATTTTAGATAGTCCTCAAATGATGCTATCTGATTGGGATAAAGTGATGAAAGCCATTCATCCTCAGACAACAGTACCGCATGTTTATCTATTGCCAATTGTTTTGATTTAGTTGATTTTCCAGCTCCCATTTTCCCACAGAAGAAGTATAAAGTTCCCAATCTAGTCATATTTTGTACCCCCCGCGATTATTTTAGCTTAATCTATTCGTTTCGTTAGTCACATTCTCCTCTTATTAACATTTCCCCAATTATACTCATTTTCCTTCTTTCACTAAACTGCCCGTTAGCTGAACAAGCGCCCGGTTCCCCAAAGGTTATCTCTGCCATACCATTCCCAATAGTAAGGATGCGATGTGCGAAAGTGGCAGAAGGAGCATCGGCATAAACCGATGCTCCTTTGATAGTGTAATCCAGATTCCTGTGTCCTGTGACATTGAACTCCAATCACCCCTCGGTGGTGATTGGAGTTCCTATCAATACCTGGACAGGGGTTCGAGTATGCGAACCACGTCAGACCCCTCACCACTTTCATGCCCTTTCATAACCGCCAGGTCTTTTACCCCCTACTCTCTACTCCGTCCTCAGCGCCTCGACCGGATCCTTCTTGGCCGCCATTCTGGCAGGGATCAGACCGCCAAGCAGGGTGAGCCCCACGCTGATCGCCAGCAGCAGGAGGGCATGGATAGGATTAAGCTGCGCCACATTGGCTAGCTGTGTTCTCTGCTCGATCAGCTTGTTGATAGGAATGTCCAGCAGGTAGGCCAAGCCGATACCCAGTGCGCCTGAGAAGCCCCCGATGATAAAGGTCTCGGCGTTGAAGACGCGCGTGATATCCTTCTTGCGCGCGCCCAGCGCTCGCAGCACACCGATCTCCTTGGTACGCTCCAGCACGGAGATGTAGGTGATAATCCCGATCATGATCAGCGAGACCACCAGCGAGATCGAGGCAAACCCGATCAGCACTAGGGTAATGCCGCTCATGATGCCGTCGGTCATCTCGGTAATGGAACTGGCCAGATCAGAGTAAATGATCGTCTCGGCCTCTGGCTTGCCCTTGTTGTACGCGTCAAGATAGGCCAAGACCGATTCCTTAGCAGCGAAGTCCGTTGGGTAGAGGTAGATCATGAACGGTGTCGAGTCGCCGCCCAGATAGGCCATGAAGGATCGTCTGCTCTCTTTGTCCAGGTTCTGCATGGTGATGACGTTGTAGTCCGCTTCCCTCTGCTCACTGACAATCTCAGAGTCCTCGCCCCGCTCAATCACCCGTTGTACTAATCGGTCGCTATAGGCGATTCCTTCGCCCACAATCCCAAAGGAGACATCCGGTTTCAGACGGACGATGCCTGCGATCGCAAGGGAGAGACTATCATCGGCTTCATACATGGCCGCGTAGTCAGTCCCCGGTCTATAGGTGCCGATGGGGGTACGGAGATAGTAGTCGTCGTTGCTGATCAGCTTCAGTTCCGTCCCGACGATCTCATCAAACGCGATGCTCGCCACGCCCTCGGTGGTGAACCCGAGATTGCTCAGCACGGCTTTGTCGATGCGGTTTTGGTTATCGACGACCAGGATGAGATCTGTCTCGTCGTGGGGATAGCTGCCCGCTAGCAGGTCGTAATTCTCTTCCAGATAAGAGGTCGTTGCGTTTCCAAACGGCTCGGGGTAGGAGGACAGACCCACTGACCGCATACTCGACATGCCCGAGGCCATCTGCCGCATGTCACCGTTGCCGCTGCCGCCACGCCGGTTGGTGCCGATCGCCACTGAGACTGGCTTGGTGACGTCGTCGACCCGGCGTAGCAGGTTCATCCCGGTCATGCGCGTGTAGCCGATGCTGCTCAATAACTGCGGGTCGATCTCGTCGAGATAGTCCAGATACGCTTCGGTAATCAGGTTGGTGTGCGCTAAGGTCTCTTCCGAGGGGTCATAGAGGTGGACCTCGTTTGAGACCTCATAGTTCTTCTTCCCCGTGACCCGCGAGCGCATCTCGCCACGGATCTTGCTCATCGTCTCCGCATCCATGTTCATCGCGGTTTGCGAGATGATGATCGGGAACTCAGAGAGCGCATCCGACTGGAACTTATCGATCTGCAGCTGAAAACCGGTTGAGAGGCTAAGGATCAGGGCGATGCCAATGATGCCGATACTGGAGGCGAAGGCGGTCAGCGCCGTCCGCCACTTCTTGGTGGCGATATTCTTACCCGACAGCTTCAGTGCGGTAGCGAAGCTCATGCTGGTCTTCTTGAGCTGATAGCCGGTATCGCCGCCATCGTCATCGTAGGGATTGGTATCATCAACCACCTCACCGTCTCTAAACCGGACCACACGATCTGCATACTTCTCGGCCAGTTCGGCATTGTGCGTCACCATGATGACCAACTTGTCAGTAGCGATCTCCTTGATCAGGTCCATGATCTGCGCGCTGGTGGTGGTATCAAGCGCACCGGTGGGCTCATCGGCGAGGATGATGTCGGGGTCATTGGCCAGAGCGCGGGCGATCGCGACGCGCTGCATCTGCCCCCCGGACAACTGATTGGGTCTCTTGTGAACATGGTCGCTTAGCCCGACCTTGGCCAGAACCGCAGTGGCCTTCTTGTGCTTCTCATCGGCAGAGACGCCACTTAAGGTCATCCCCATTTCGACATTATCGATGACGCTGAGATGGGGGATGAGATTGTAGCTCTGGAAGATGAAGCCCACGCTGTTGTTGCGGTAGGCGTCCCATTCCGAGTCCCTGAAGTGCTTCGTCGACTTGCCGTTGATGATCAGATCGCCGCTGTCATACTGATCAAGACCGCCGATAATATTGAGACAGGTGGTCTTACCCGATCCACTCGGGCCGAGGATGGCGACAAATTCGCTCTTTCTGAAGCTCAGATCCACGTTATTCAGAGCTACTTGGGTAAAGTTGCCCGTGGTGTAGCTCTTGGTGATGCCCTTTAGTTGAAGCACTGCAACGTCTCCTTTTTGTAGGGTGCTGTGTCCGCTGACTCTGGCACCAAGTCTCATACCGTTGTAATTCCCTAAGCGACGGCTTTTCTTGCGCAAATAGTTGACCTACCTCCTAAGCCATCCTTCGCAATAGACGGCTAGGCGGTAGGTCGCGGTGTTTCGTCTATTCTAGGCCCGAACACGAATCAGGTCAATCGACAGGGCGTGCCGGATCTGCAAACAGACTGTGAACGCGGACTCGGCAACTTACTATTCCATGTTCTCCGCCCGGGTAGTAGGCCACGCGATGGAGACCACTCCCATCTCACAACTCTGCTCCCAGTTCAGCACCGCCCGACGCGAACTGAACTGCACCTCGACACGGTGATAGGAATCGCCCGCGCCGTCGTCCACCTTCTCACAGCTCTGGACTAAGCCAGTGCCGAAGCTCTTGTGCTTGACGGTGGTGCCATCCTCGGGGATCTCATATTGGCGCACCTGAACACGCCTGGTCGGCTTGGATGCACGGGGCTTGGGCACCGGGTTGAAGCTGCGGGGGCTAAGCCCAGGCACCTTGGAAGTAGGTCGACCCAAGGCCTCCTGCACAAACAGCGAGGGCTCGGCTGGTGTAAAGCGGTAGTTCTGGGGGGAAAGGATAAACAGCTGATCCTTGGCTCGTGTGCAGCCGACGTAGAACAGCCGACGCTCTTCCTCGATCTGCGACGGGCTCTGCGCGAGGTGGTGGGGCAAGAGCCCCTTGATCACACCAATAATCCAAACCGCTCGGAACTCCAAGCCTTTGGCCCCATGCAGAGTCATCAAGTTCACAGCCCCCGCGCGCTCTTGATCAGCCGCCGACTGGCGGACCACTGAGCGCACGCGGTCCACGTGCTGTAGGAAGCTAGCGGTATCCTGATACTCCTCGGCCCTCGCTTTGATCTCCTCGGCGGTATCGAGGAAGTTGCTCTCTTCGTAACCACGGCGCTTGGCGTAGCGGCGCAGGTAGTCGGCGTAGCCCCAGCGCTTCAGATAGTGGGCCACAGCGCGCTGGGGAGGGAGCCCCCTGGCGCTTGCCAGGTCCTGCTGCAGCTCCTCCAGCCCTGCTCTCAAGGACCCAGATGGACGAAGATTGGTCCAAAAGCCGGCACCACTGGCAGTCACCAGGTGCTGCAGGGCGTTGGCCTCTTCCTCGCTGAGGTTCAACCGGCGCCGTGCCACCAGGGACAAGCTTTCGGGATCGGTGGGCTCGACCTGCAGGCGTAGGAAGGCCAATAGCTCGCGGGCGACCCAATGGTCATAGAGTGAGGCTGAGTGATCACGGATGACAAAAGGGATCTGCTCATCCACCAGCAGATCGACCAACGGCTGCGCCTGGGTATTGGTGCGATAGAGCACCGCCATCTCTTCATAGGGAACGCCTTCGGACTGCAGCCGCTTGACCATGGTCAGGACGGCTTTGGCCTCGGCGTTATCATTGGCGGGAGTGAGGTGGAGCGGAGCCTGTCCGCCGGTGCGCGTCGGCTTGATCGCGACCGGATGGCGGACGCGGTTGTGGCTGATCAGGCGGTTGGCAAGCTCGATGATCGGTGGCAGAGATCGGTAGTTGGCGGATAGGACGACTTTGGCAGCCTGGGGGTAGAGCTCCGTGAAGCGGAGCAGATACTCCGGGCTGGCGGCGCGCCAGGCGTAGATCGCCTGGTCCATATCACCGACCACACAGAGGTTGTTATGCGGGGCGGCCAATAGCTGCAGAGCCTCAAACTGCACCCGGCTGGTGTCCTGAAACTCATCGACCAGGATATGGGTCCAGCGCCCTTGGACGGTCGCGCGGACCTGTGCGTCATCGCGCAGCATCTCGTAGGCCATCACCAACAGGTCATCGAAGTCGACCAGGCCGCTGGCCTCCTTCTGTTGCTCATAGGCGCGCCAGACATCCATCAGCAGTGCCTGACTCTTCGGCAGGTCGGAGATGGTCTGCAGGCTGTTCTTAGCGTAGCCGATGGCTCCGAGCAGCTCTGCTACCAGATCCTCTTTGACCTCTTCGCCGAGGTTCTTCAGCGCCTGCTCGACCCAGCGCTTGCGCTGCCCATCGGTGCAGGTGCGGGGCTGGGAGCGGAAGTTGCGTAACAGTTGGTAGAAGAGCGAATGGAAGGTAACGACCATCAGCCCCTGCAAGGGGCGGTTTTGCAGGGCAGGGATCGCGGCAAGCCGCTCTTTCATCTCGCGAGCAGCAGCACGGGTAAAGGTCAGCACCAGGATGCGGCGCGGATCGATCCCCCGGGCGATCAGCCCGGCGGTGCGCGTAGTGATCACACGCGTCTTGCCACTCCCCGGCCCCGCGATCACCATCAGCGGGCCGTCTTGGTGCGCGACCGCTGCCAGTTGCTCGGGATTGAGCTCCACCCCTGGGGCGAGGATCGATTGTAGATAGGGAGGTATAGGTATTGTCACGGGATTGCTCCTTCGAGGGTTAGATACTTGTCTACATAACGATACCCCCTCGAGAGGGGGTTGTGCTAGACCCTAGACACGAGACAAAGGGGCGAGGGACGAGGGGCTGGGGGCTCTCTACAGCCTCCTCAAAAACTGCTCTGGCTTGTTCAAGAACGCCTTCATCAGCTGTACGTGCTCGAGATCATCGTAGGCCACCGGTACTGGCGGCAGCCGGTCAAAGCTGTAGATGGTCGCACCGGGATAGGCCATCAAGATGGGCGAGTGAGTGGCAATGATGAACTGTCCGCCGTCGGCTACGGCGTCTTTGATCATGGCGATGAAGGCGAGCTGGCGCGTCGGCGAGAGCGCTGCCTCGGGCTCGTCCATCAGATACAGGCCATTGGGCACCAGGCGCGCCTCAAACAGCTTTAGATAACTCTCCCCATGAGAGCGGGCATCGAGATCACGCCCGTAACGCTGCTCCATGGCGTGTAGCGAGCTGCGATATGGCATCTTGACGAGATTTTGGGCGAGGATGGAGCGGTCACGGTACTCCTCTGCGAGCTCTTCTAGGCGCTCCTCCATCTCACTGCGCATCTCGGAGAGCCGCTTGGCATAGCTGAAGAAGTCCTCGGAGCGCAGAAAGAAGCCGCGCGCGGTCTTCTTCTGCCAAGTCAGGCGCAGGCATTTCGCCAGCGCCCGTGCCGAGGCCAACGTCGGATCGGTGAGGATGCTCTCCGCACCAACGGTGATCGCTCCCACCGCCGCCGCGATCCCTTCCAGCAAGGTGGACTTGCCGGTGCCATTCTCGCCGACGAAGATGGTGACGTCCGCCTCTAGGCTCAGCTCGCTGAGCCCCCTTAGCAGCGGCAGCTCAAACGGGTAGCCGCTAGCGGCTTGGATGCGGTCACGTTCCACGCGAACAGCGCGCAGGTGCTTCATGTTCGACAACTCCTTGCTTTCATACCTAAAGCGCGGCCGAAGCTAGCATACCATGGCTAGATTCGCGGAACCGTTAGGGAATCCCTGCCCTAAAGTCTAGGCCTGTAAGACACGATAATGGTAGAAGGATGAAACAACTGGCTCTGGTTACCGTATAGAACGGTAATGGTGGCACTCTTGCCACAAGAAGTAGGAAAGGATGATCTACATAGTGAACCAGAAGAATGTTCTGATCGCCTTGCTCACACTCGTACTCTGCCTGTCTCTTGGCACCGCTATGGCCAACGACAACACCATTGGCATCTTGGTCAACGGGCAGTTGATCTCGCAGGAAATCCCTGCTCGTCTCATCAACGAAACTACCATGGTCCCGGCTCGCCTTGTCAGCCAGGCACTGGGAGCCCAAGTTGGCTGGAGTGACGAGTATTCCACAGTGATTATCCGCACGTCAGCCTTTGCGACCAGTCTCCCCATCGACACCCCGGTCAACACCACCCGGGGCGAGGCAACCCGCCTCGAGATCAACGGTCAAGTGATCGATAAGGCTCCCATCGCCATCATCGAAGGCCGCACGTATGTGCCTCTGCGCCTGATCGGTGAGCATTTGGGAGCTGGCGTCGACTGGGATGGAACCACTAACCAGGTCAAGCTCACGACGCCGACCCAGCCATCGGTCGCCGCCAACGATCCGATCATGGATCTGCTGCTGAAGACCACCACGAAACAGTTGGCCGCCACCAGCTACAGCTTCGCTGGTACGACACAGATGAAGATGGCCTTACCGTTGGCAGAGGGCGCTGCCCCCACCGCGATGGACGTCGAGATGGACATGACCGGTGCCTTCGTCAAACCAGATGAGATGTACTACAAGGTAGCCATGGCCATCGCTGGGCTGCCCGAAATCGATGGCGTGGCCATGCCTCCCCTGCCGGAAACCGAGATGTATATGAAAGGCAGCACCGTCTACACCAAGCTACCCACCGGACAGTGGATGAAGATGGACCTCGGCGCTTCCGTCGACATCGGTGCCCTAACGCAGATCGACCCCGCGGTGTCGATCCAGATGATGCAAGACGCCGACGTCGCCCTAACCAAGAAGGATCTCACCGAAAATGGCAAGCAGTACCATGTCGTGACCGCTCAGATGGAAGGTGCCAAGCTGTACGATGCCGTCAAGCCAATGCTCGATGAGTTCGGCATCACCGATCAACTCGGCGCCGAGGAGAAGGCCGAGATGGATCAGATGATGGAGCAGATGATGAAGACCCTGCGTGCGGAGTACTCCTGCTGGATCAACGCCGCGACCAGCGAGACTGACAGGGTAACCATGAACATGTCCATGACGATCGAGGCTGAGGGCATCTCCATGCCGATGGAGATGACGATGGATGCCACTTACCAGTACAACACTGAGGTTAAGATGCCGGTGATCACCCCTGAGATGATTATCGAAATGCCAACGCCTGATCTGCCCTTCTAGCCATACATTGAGACAGAGGTGGGATGCCTAACGGCATCCCACCTCTTACATTTCTCCAACGGTGATCCTATCTCGTAATCCCAGCGGTCGCCCCAAGGATGGCCCGCTCTACTTCGCGTAGGGTGCCACCATCATAGTCGTCGTCGGCGCGGTAGGAGACGAAGACTAGTGCCTTTACCTGCGGGTGGGCGGTCATCTCAGCCAGGGCGGCGCCCAGCTGTTCACCGGTCAGCCCTCCCGGCGAGGGCAGGCCAGCCGCCGGAGCACAGCTGGGATCGAGGATATCGAGATCGATATGGACGTAGACGATCTCCTCGCGGGCGCAGAGGGCGCGCAGAGCCGCGTGCATGCGCTCGCTACGCTGGATTAGATCCTGCTCCGTCAGGGTGACCAGGCCATCCTCGAGCACCATCTCCCGCTCCAGACCGTCTAGGTCTCTGAGCCCGGCCATCACGATATCAGGGGACTGTAGCGGTAGCGCTAGACCGTTCTCCTTACGGAAGCGATGCAACGCCTTACCCGCGGCGACGGCCACTGGCATGCCACCGAGCATGCCGCTGGGACTGGTCTCGGGGGTGTTGTAATCGCCATGGGCATCGATATAGACCAGACCTACCCGACGCGGCAGGCTCGGCCACTCATCAGAAGCAGGGCGCTGCAGACCACCAAGCATACCCAGGACCCCGTTGCAGTCGGCCAACAGGCCTAGGACGAAGTCATCGTCTTGGCGGGCCGTAGCCACCAGTTCACTCAGTCGGCCCCCGGCTAGGGCGACGCGGTTCCAGCCGCCATAGCTGGCCTCTTCCTCAGCGCTCAGCGTGACCTCATGGATGCCAGCCACCCGGTGACCTTGGGCGGTGAGCTTCTCCACCAACCCGGCTTTGACGATCGCTGCCGGCCCCGAGGCCCCACCCCTGCCCTTGCCAGCGGTGTTGTATGGTTGTGTGACGATGGTGATGGACATGATCATCCCTCCACGTGTTTCTGCTCTGTTTCCCTCTCGTGGACTTGTGAACTCCTCAGTCCCCACTGGTGGCTTGGTGCCGTGATGCCGTGGTGGCTATCAAAACACCTTCCCCATCTCCTGTACCGATGAACCAGGATAATAGTGCTTCACAATCTCCTCAAAGCTCATCCCGCGCTTGGCCAAGCCCGCGGCGCCATATTGGCTCATCCCGGCACCATGCCCGTTGCCGCCGCCGCGGATGGTCAGCCGCTGAATGGCTCCTGAGCCATCGCGCTCCAGGTCGAAGGCGACGAAGGCGCTGGGCAGGATGCTGTAGTTCTCGCGGATGGAGCCGTCTTGGAGCTTCAGGCCGATGCCTGGACGACCGCTAAGGTATTGGACGGGACGTAAGGTGAAACGTATATTGTACTCCTTGATGATCCGGTAAGTTCCTTTACTGCCAATCAGATCGAGACTGATGATATTACCGCCCTCACCACGCTGGACCACCTTAATCTCCTGCAGCGTGCCGATGGGGTCGGTCGCCGGGATCGCCTGGGAGACGTACTGCCCTTGGCCATCCTTGGTCAGGACAAAGGCTGGCTGCGCCTTCTGCCTATCGGCAAGATTGGTACGGATACTGGCCTCCAGCTCCTCGCGGGTCATGGTGATGCTCCAGCGGAAGAAGGGGGAGTCGGCATCTGGGGCGCTGATATCACGGCTATTAAGGAAGGTTGCCATGGACGCATCGTTGACGAGGACACCGATCCCGGGCGCCTGTGGCTTGGCCACCAGATACGGGATCACGGTACCCGGGAACTGGTCGCCATCGGACCAGACCTCATGGGCGTTGGCGGTATAACCACTGGAGGTGGAGAAGAAACGGGCATCGACCACTTTGCCTTGGTAGGTGGGAATTAGCGTGCCGGTCTCATTCACCGCTTGGCTACTGATCGCCTGCTCAGGGACATTGTTGTAGACCTGGCTGCTGACACTGTCGTCGACATGGGCACCGTAGGCCGCATAGCCGCTGCCCAAGATCCCCGAGACCGCATAGGCGCGGGCCGCCAGCGCCTGAACTTTCAGCGCCTCGAGGCCAAAGCTGATCGGCATCTCACTGGGCACTACTGAGTAGAGGTATTCGTTCAGCGGTAGCTCGTTGATCAGGTTCAGCCCGGCACCCGAGGCTGGTGCGAGCTCCAGGCGACCACGATAGCTGGGCGCGAAGCCTGCACCGGTGCCACGGCTGATGCTGGTCACCGTGACGCGCGGCACCTCGACGCTGGACGCGGTCGGGACGGGGCGGACGACCAGTCGCGTGCTGCTACGGATCAGCTCCTGACCAGAGCCGTCATAGGCGGCCACCCCCTCCCCTATCCGGCGGATGGTGGCAACTGCACCACTGGGCAGTGGGCGAGAGGCTCGCCCGACGTCGACAATCTCCAACCCTTGGGCGGAACTGACGCGCACCTCCTGGTGCTCAAGGCCTTTGAAATCGGTGGTATTGAGTACTACGCGGATCTTCTCCGGGGTCCAGGGCTCCATCTGAGCCACTCCATAGACCTTGCCCTGCCAGATCACGGCACCGAGTCCCTCGCTGCCCGGGATCAGTCGGGGTAGCCCAGGGGGCCGTGACAGGTCGGTCAGGTTGTAGAACTCGGCATTGGCTGCCAGGGGACGCACGCCCTCGCCTTCGGTCTCGATCACCTTACCGCGCACCGCGCGTAGTAACTTGGCCAAGGGCGTGACCACCGCGGGCTCAAAGTGCCGCAGCCGATCATTCAGGACTACGGCAAAGCCGATCTGCGGGCGATCCTGCGGGATCAGGCCGACGGTCATCTCCTGCCCATCGATCAACAACCTGCCCTCGCGATCACTAATCCTGGTCAGCAGCGCGGCGGGGTGAGCGATGACCTTGGGCAGCGTGACCACCTTCCAGCCTGCAGAGGTCTTGGTCAGGCCGAAACTAAGCCGCTCGGTCTGGCCGCCGGAGAGCGTCAGGGGCATGGTCGCGCGCGTACGACCGAGGGGCGCCAGCCAGCCGGTCATCACACTCGGCTGCCAGCGGACGCTGCCAGCCTCGGCCAATACTGCCAGCGAGGCGAGAGTCAGATCGGTGGGCTCTTGGCCAGTCACAAGATACTGCTGAGCGGCGGATAGGTCACCCACTGCCAGGCGCTGCTGAAGAGCCTGCAGCGTGCTCTCGATCTCTTGACTAGATCGCCAGTGTTCTATGAAATACCAGGTGGAGAGTCCCACCATGATCAGGAAAAACAGCAATAGCGCCGTCGAACGTCGCATAGTCCGCCTCCCTTCCCTTCACTTCTACTATACCAGAGATTGGGTAAAAATAGGTCATCAAAAATGCCGCAGCGCCACGCAGAAGATGAA
>CAZINL010000077.1:0-13715 GCA_964540595.1 uncultured Clostridia bacterium | reverse complement strand
GACGATATGGGCGGTATTGGCTGCCATGGCCGCAAACTCGGCACCACCAGCCGCCAGGTTCTTGATCGACTCGACCAGCCGATCGGTGAACGGTTCCCACCGCTTGTCTGAGGCATAGGCATACATCTCGGCGAGATCGATACTGTCGATGATCATATGAGGATAGCTGTCGCCCGGCACCCTCTCCCTGTATCTGGCAATGATCCCTTTATAGTAATCCAGCGTGGACTCCGGGCCAATCCCACCGACCAATCCCAGCTTCTTCATCGCGAGCACCTCCTACCGATACTACTTGTGGCCCCTGACCATTTCGCTGAGTGTCCTACCGTATCCTGCTACTCCTCGCGCGGCGAACGACCCTAGACCACACGAGCACCCACCAGCGGATCTGGCCGCCTGTGGGTGCTCGTTGTACTAGTAGCTCACAGGTGACATGGTGAAAACTTTCACATACCAACAGTACACTACTGAATCCATTACTTCACTTTATAGTAAGTATAGGCTAAAATTAGATAGACCCGAGCCATAGGCTTAGTGGTCCTTGGACGGTTCTCAGACCGCACCTACGAGACAAGGGTCGCCTACTGACCCAGGATGGGCGCTGTCAGTGAGCAGACGCACGAAACGATCGCCTATAGGACTCAAAAGGGGATGCGACAGTGATCAGGATAGACCACCTATGTAAGTCATATCAGGACAACGATGTCCTCAAGGATGTTACATTGCACATCCCACGTGGCAGCATCTATGGGATCATAGGCCGAAGTGGCACCGGCAAGTCGACACTCCTACGCTGCATGAATGGGTTGGAACCGTTTCAGAGCGGTGATCTTTGTGTGGATGGGGTCTCTGTACAGGATCTGGGATCAAGAGAGATCCGTGAGTTTAGAAAAGAAATCGGGGTCATCTTCCAGCAGTTCTCGCTCCTGGAACGCCTCTCCGTATACGACAATATCGCCTTGCCAATGCAGTGCTGGAAGTATGACCGAGCAACCATCGACAAGACGGTCATGAGGCTCTTGGAACTGGTGGACATTCCCGAGAAAAGCCATGCCAAGCCGCGCGAACTCTCTGGAGGCCAGAAGCAGCGCGTGGCCATCGCGAGGGCGCTGACCATGAACCCGAAGGTGCTGCTGTGCGATGAGGCCACATCGGCACTCGATCCAAAGTCAGCTCAGTCTATTACGGCGTTGCTCAACCGAATCAACGAGGAGATCGGTATCACGATCGTGGTCGTCACTCACCAGATGTCTGTTGTCCGTAGTTGTTGCCAACAGATCGCTATCTTAGAAAACGGTCGTGTGGAAGTCAGCGGCGATGTGGAGGAGATCTTTCTCAGACAGCCGCCTGCCTTGGTTAACCTGATCGGCAGTACGAACCTTCCCGCCAAGGATGGGGAGGTCAGCATGAAGATTGTGTTTGCAGGCAGGGAGCGACAACCGGTTCTGACCCAGATGGCGCGAGAGCTGGGCATTGACTTTTCTATCGATGGCGGCGAGATGGAGATGTATCGAAGTAGTGTGATGGGGACCATCCACATCTCTGTTGCACACGAGCACGCTCGCGATGTGACCCGATACTTAGCGAAGCACGGGGTGCGTTTTGAGGTTGACGACAGCACGATGAATGGGATGGTTAACTATGCTTAGCAGTACGTTTTGGACGACTTGGCAGAAGTATTTCCTGAAGATCATCTGGCCCAATATCGGAGCCACGCTAAGACTGCTCGGCAGTGTGATGACGCTCTCCATCTGCTTTGGCTTCATCATCGCGATCGCTCTGGTCATGTATAACCCGCGGGGGCTACGCCCCAATAAGGTCATCTACAACGCCATGAGCTTTGTGATCAACAGCATCTGTTCCTTTCCCATGATCATCATGATCGTTGCCATCTCACCGATTACCAAAGCTGTAATGGGGACTACCATCGGCGAAAAAGCTGCCGTGTTTCCTCTTACCATCGCAGCCACGCCGTTTATCGCGCAGACGATTGAGAACATCTTCATGGGCGTGGACAAGCAGGTCATTGAGGCCGCTCGTTCATTCGGCGCATCGGATATGCAGATCATCTTCAAGGTCATTCTTAAGGAGTCTGTACCCTCGCTTATCTCCACCCTAGTACTCAGTACGGTCAGTTACCTAGGGTCAACCACACTGGCCGGTGCCGTTGGGGCAGGGGGCCTGGGGGCGGTGGCCCTGAACTATGGCTACCAGAGCTTCAACAATATGGTGTTGTATACATCCGTTGCGGTGCTGTTCATGATCGTCCTAACGATCAGGGCAGCGGGCAACTGGATCTATAAGAGCTCACTCAAGTAACGCACGCTGAAGGAGGAACCACTATGTCGAAGAAGATCATCGTACTCACGCTCCTCGTTACCATGCTGCTGGCACTCACGGGCTGCGCCGCCAAGCCTGCAGCAACCCCCGCGAGCCAACCCAACGGAGCTGGATCCGGACCGCTCAAGATCAAGATGGCCACCATCCCGAATGTCGAACCACGCTTGCAGATCGCCAAAGAGATCCTGAAAGAGATCAATGTCGACCTCGAGATCGTCGTCTTCGATGGCAACGCCATGCCTGCCACAGCTCTAAAGGATGGCGATGTGAATGGCCTGATCGTCAACCACCTGAAGTGGATCAATACCTTCAATGCCGCCAACAAGAGCAACCTTGTCATGGTTGAGCCTTACTACTATTACTCGCCTATCCGCATGTACTCGAAGAAGTGGAAGTCTGTCGAGGAGTTCCCCACCGGAGCGGTGATCGGGGTCTCCAACGACCCCAGCAACCTCGAGGTCGCTCTCAAGATGCTGCAGAAGGTCGGGCTAATTAAGCTCGCTGACAAGAAGACAGGAGACTTCTACACCGAGGTTGACATCGTCGAGAACCCTAAGAAGATTAAGCTTGTGATGGCAGAGACCATCAATGTGGCTAAGAGTATTGACGATGCGGATGCAGTCATCTCTTTCGCCTTCTACGCGGTCCGCGCTGGCGGTGTCAAGGTCGAGGATTTCCTGGCTGAGAATGAGGCCGACAAAGCGGAGTTCCCGGTCGGTGTCGTCGTGCGAGCTGAGGATAAGGATGCTGCATGGGCAAAATACCTGGCCGAGAATCTGATCAAGGATAAGTGGACCGATAAGGCCGATACGCTGTATCCACCTGGATGCTATCCGTACTACAAATAGGTAGCGATGAAAATGGGCCGCGTGTGCGGCCCATTTTGCCTAGCAGATAGGGAAGCCTGTGCTCAAATCTGTATGGGGGGTCTATCAAATGCAGAGCGATACCAATTTGCAGGTCTCTCTGAGATACCTTATGTCCGCCCTCGATATCAGGCGGCGTGTGGTCGGTGTGAGATTCATTGCTGACAAAGACAGGTTTGACGCAGCCTACGGTAAACACCCATCTGCTAAGATGCCCTACTGTGTAATGGTCAAGGTCGCCATGGCAGGTGTGGCGCTCAAGGTGAGCCTTGACAACCTCTCGTGTAATGGCGCCAGAAACGTGCTCGGGCTGACCGAACCATTGGCTTCGTTCACCACCGGCGAATCAGGTCAGCGGCTTGGGCTGTACTGCGACTCAAGCGTGGCGAAGAATGCGGCCGCCAACCTTTCACGGATCGAGAGCAGATCATATGGTCTACAAATCATGCCGCTGGAAGATTTCTCAGATGCACCTGACGTAGTCATTATGGTGACTTCTGCCTATAACGTCATGCGCCTGATGCAGGGATATGGCTATCACTACGGACTCAAGAAGGGCTGCAGCGTCAGTGGCAATCAGGCCTTTTGCAGCGAGCTGACCGCAGAGCCCCTGGGCAATGGCAATGCCAACTTCTCGATGCTCTGTTCGGGCACAAGATTCTGGTGTGGGTGGGGTAAAGACGAGATGGGAATCGGGATACCTTTCCGGCAGTTCGATGGGATCGTTGACGGCGTGATGAAGACTCTGAATGCCACAGAGCCGCTTGTCGACAAGCGGCGTATCGCGGGTGCGTTTGAGGAGGCGGGCATTCCGATCTCAGTGGACAAGAGCCGCTCCTATTACCATGTGTATGAGAAATAACCGTCTGCTCCTGATGGTGATGCTCTGGACAAGGCACCAAGCAGCCCAGTGACCGTAAAGGAAGTGCCCATCTGCCTCGCTGGCAGATGGGCACTTCTTGTGCATGGGGATGGTCTTTAGTTAAGGGTGGTCTTGATGGCAGCGGTTACTGTTGCTAGCGGCACCCCTGCATCCTTGGCGGCCTTGGCCAGATCCTCGTACTCAGGCTTGGCCTTGGTCACGCCGTAGCCGGAACCGGTCTTGACCTGCACGGGTCCATAGGGCGTCTCCACCGTCGCGAAGCTCCTGTCTAGCATGTAGCGCTGGCAGGTAGTCCTACGTAGACCAAAGGTGGTGGTGTGTTGCAGGATCAGCTTGGCCAATTTGTCCGCATCAGCGGTCTGGCAGAGGCAGACCAGCATCTGAGCCGGCCGGCTCTTCTTCATCACGATCGGTACCGTGAAGACGTCCAGAGCGCCGTTGGCAAATAAGATCTCCATGGCATAGCCCATCGCCTCGCCGGTCATGTCATCGAGGTTGCAGCTCAGTTCCGCGATCTCACCATTGGGGCCATCGGCGCTTGACTGCTCAACGCCTACGAAGGCACGGACACAGTTGGCGACCTCAAACTCCTTCTTGCCCATGCCATAGCCGATCTTCTCTACGGCCATGACCGGCATGGGGCCGAAGTGGGCGGCAAAATGCTTCAGCAGCGCGGCGCCGGTGGGTGTGCAGAGCTCGCCTCGGACCGTACCCGAGTAGGATGGTACTCCCTGTAGGATATGGGCGGTAGCTGGTGCCGGCACCGGCAGGATGCCGTGGGCGCACTTGACCTGTCCGCTGCCCACATGAATGGGGGAGACGACCACGCGGTCGGGAGCCAGCCGCTCCATCAAGAGCGAGACGCCAACGATATCCGCTACCGCATCCATGGCGCCCACCTCGTGGAAATGCACCTGGGAGACCGGCTTACCATGGGCGCGGGACTCGGCCTCGGCGATCAGCCCGTAGACGGCCACAGCATGCGCCTTGACCTGCTCAGAAACACGAAGATGGCTGATGATATGTTCGATATTAGCCAGGCCGGAGTGGTGATGCCCGCCGCCATGCTGATGGTCATGGGTATGTTGATGGTCATGGGTATGTTGATGGTCATGGGAGTGTTCGTGGTCGTGAGGTTGTTCATGGCGATGATGCTGATGAGGATCCCCATGGTCGTGGCTGTGGCCATGCTCATGGTGGTGATCGTGGTCATGACTGTGCCCGTGGGCGTGATCATGACCGTGGTGAGGAACGTCGATGCTCTCTTCTTCCTCGCCCCTGATCCGCACCGATACATGGGTACCGGTGATGCCGCACTTCACCGCCGGGGCTCTTTCGACCTGTACCTCGGGGATGCCGAGAGCATTGAGCTCGGCGATAAAGCTGTCCGGATCGGGGAGCAGCTCCAAGAGGGCGGCCAACAGCATATCACCGGCCGCGCCCATATTACACTCGATATACAGCGTCTTCATCTTGCACTCTCCATCTTGTTGATCATGTTGGCCTGATAGCCGGCGCCAAAGCCGTTGTCGATATTGACCACGCTGACGCCGCTGGCGCAGGAGTTGAGCATGGAAAGTAGGGCGGCTAGCCCGCCGAAATTGGCGCCATAGCCGACGCTGGTGGGGACCGCGATCACCGGGCAATCCACCAACCCGCCGATCACGCTGGCCAGCGCCCCTTCCATCCCGGCCACCGCGATTACCACCCGCGCCTGCATCAGAACGTCGAGACGTGAGAGCAGGCGGTGTAGGCCGGCCACGCCGACATCATAGAGGCGCGTGACCTTATTGCCCAGGACCTCGGCGGTCAGAGCCGCCTCCTCGCAGACCGCCATATCACTGGTGCCACCCGAGGCCACCACCACCGAGCCGACCAGGGGCTTGTCCGCGGTGCGAGCGACGATCCCGATCCTCGGGATCGGGTGATATTCCAACGTGGTCTGCTGCTCGACATAGGCTGCCGCCTCGGCGGACATCCGGGTGATGAGGATATCCCTGAGACCGCGTCCTTCCATCTTGGCGGCGATCCCGGCGATCTGCTCGGGGGTTTTGTTCTGCCCGTAGATCACCTCGGAGACCCCCTGACGTAGCCCGCGATGGAGATCAACCTTGGCATAGCCCAGGTCCTCAAAGGGTTGCAGCTTGGCCCTCAGCAGCGCCTGCTCGGGGGTCAGTGTCCCGCTCTGTACTTGGCGGAGTAGATCCAGCATAGCTTGTTTTTCCATGGGCAGGTCTCCTTTACCCAACTTATGCTCTCGGCACCAGGTCCAGCAGCACCGCTGAGAACTCGGCGGAGAGCCGTTTGAGAATATCCTCGCGCAAGGCCATGGCTTTGTCAAATTGGTCGAGCGGCAACTGCAGACGGGCAGCCCCGTTAAACACCCGCACGCGGAAGTCGCTAAACCCCAGCTCGAACAGGGCACCCTCGGCCCGCTCCACCTTGGCCAACGCCCCATAGCTGTAGGCCGTGCCGGTGGGGATACGGGTCGCCAGACAGGCGTAGGATGGCTTCTCCCAGGTGAAGAGCCCCGCCTCTTTCGACAGCTGGCGGATCTCAGCCTTGGTAATCCCGCACTCGCGGAGCGGCGAGCGTACGCCCAGTTCTGCCAGAGCCTTCATCCCGGGACGATCGCTGGCATCGTCGGAGGCATTGGTGCCGTCGAGCAGCAGCGGATAGCCATCGGCCAGCGCCTGCTCTTGGATCAGGCCGAAGTTGGCCTGCTTACAGTAGTAGCAGCGCAGGGCATCGTTCTGCTTGACCAGCTCGTTGTCCAACGCGTTGCGCTGCAGTACGGTCAATTTCACACCCAGCTGCTCGGCCAGTCGCTGTGCGTCTTCCAACTCAAACTCGGGCTGGAACTGGGACTTGACGATGTACGCCCTGACGTCGGCACCGTACTGCTTGGCAACATAGAGCAGATAAGAGGAGTCCACCCCGCCGGAAAAGGCGACGGCGACTTTGGGGTTATCGCGGAAGAATTCTTGCAGTGTCATAGGTCTATCTCCTTTGCTTAGGGTATTGGGTAAAGCATGGAAAAATGCCATGACGACACGGCGCCACTCCAGTGGCGCTCGATGCCTTCATGGCACGATTTCACTCAGACTGCACGTTCGCATGCAGATATATACAAACTATATGGCGTTTTCAGCACGCTGTCAATCTTGAGCCTAAAGCATTCTTCGCAGGTAGAAGTAAATCAGGACCGAGCTGGCCGCCAGCCCGACCATCAAGGCTCGTCTGTGGCCCATGCTCGTTGAAGTGTGAGAAAGACACTCATCCAGCCAAGCTGTAGAGTTAGCAACTTAGGTGATCTGAAACCCTCTTGACGGACAACTACGAAGGCGCCGTCAAGAGGGTTGTCCTTGTTTCCCGGGGGTCTGTTGGGCTTAGGGTGCCAGCGAAAACCAGGTGTTGAATATGTTGCAGAATAGCGTAGACTAGAGCTAGTGCGAATAACTGGGAGGTGTCACGTGAAATTCACCTTTGAGGTATGGGATGAATCCGTGAGTGGTGGGCAGAAAGTAATCGAGGATCATGTCTTTGGGTCATTGACTGAGGCCAGAGACTACGCCCGCAAGCGTATCAAAGAGGACGTCGATAAAGGGCTCCTTTATGACTACACGATCGTAAATGAAGAAGAGGTAGAGTATCACATATACAGCGACAGAGAAGAGCCGATGTAGGCTAAGAGCAAAACTTTGAGGGGCGGTCCTTTGGCCCGCCCCTCTCTCACTTATGACGTGGCGCTAGGCCATCGTGCCTGCACTGATGGCTCGCGCAGGCTCATCGGCGCGCGGTATCTGCCGTTCATACAGCGTAAACCAGATGAACATAAATAGGCCACGCAGAGACGCTGAAACAGTGATGCCCATCCACAATCCGTTGAGCCCCATCCACTGCATGAATCCCCAGCAGAGAAGCGGCCGTAGCAGGTTCGACGCGATGCTGCAGATACTGGGAGGGGATGTCCGCCCCATTCCCCGGAAAACACCGGAACATGCCCCCTCTAAGGCACTGAAGATCTGAGAAGCTGCCAGGATGCGCAAATAGGTGGCGCCCATGTTCAGGATTTCTGGTGGTTCGCTCAGGAAGAGCGAGAATACGAACCGACCAGCGAACACGAGAAACAGCGTGACTAGGACCTCCCAAGCAAGCAGTGCAGCTAGTGAGATGCGATATCCGTGCCGGATACGCTCCCACCTGCGCGCCCCGAAATTCTGGCCGACGAAGGCGGTCACAGCCGAGGAGAATCCGCCGCCGATGAGCCAGGATAGCGATTCAACCTGGCTCCCCACGCGTTGCACCGCCACGGCAGTCTCCCCATAGTTGGCGGCGACCATGCTGGTCACTACCATAGCCAGTGCCGTAAAAGCCCCGCTCTCCAGCGCGACCGGCAGGCTCCAGCGCGAAATGGTACGCAGTACTTGCCAATCCAAGCGCCCCAGAATATGAAACTGTTCAAAAGGTCCACGCGGGTGTCGTTTTGCGAACCAAACAAACAACGCCATCACCGTGCCTTGGGCGATGATGGTTGCGATCGCAGCCCCGGTAACGCCCCAGCCAAACCCCAGGATCATCAGCGGATCGAGGATCATGTTGACCACCAGCCCCACTGCATTGGCCCAGAAGCTCAGGCGGGAGTTGCCGGCACCATTAAACGCACCGGTGATGGCGGCCGACACATAGGTGAAGGCAACGCCAAGTCCCACGATGCGTAAGTAGCTGCAGGCACTGGCGAACACAGTCGGCTCTTTGACCTGGAGCATCGCGACCAGCGGCTCGGCAAAAATCATCAACACCGCACCATACACGATGCCAAGAATGAGCGCAATACGGGTTGAGTTCTGTGCATAGCTTCGCGCGGTGGCGGCATCGCCTCGCCCTAGGTTCTGTGCTGTGCCGATCTCTGCCCCCATGCGTCCGATCATCATCAGAGCCACGCCAAACCACAAGAACATCCCACCCAGCCCGCTGGCTGCCACCGCTGTAACTGAGTTGGGAGTACGCCCTAACCAGAACATGTCGGTCAGATTATAGGCCATCTGCATGAGTTGCGTACCCATGATCGGCACCGCTACATGCATCAGTTTCCCTAGGATCCCACCTTGCGTTAAGTCAGAAGTATTTGCTGTCATTGAGCTACCCCATTATTCCTGTAGTATCGTGTTTTATTATGGGAGGCGAAATATATCCTGTCAAGCACTAGAGATGTGTACGGTTTCATCTCCCTTCGGGATCTGGAGCCAGAACCGGAAGAGAACTTGGGCTTACGCCTAAGTCTTCTTTCGTTCGCTTAGGCGCTCAGGCGGAGGCGTGCGCCGAACTCCCAGAGGGCTAGCGAAAAAGGGCTTGGTAAGAAGGTTCCTAGATCACACTTGATACTCCTAGTCCGTCGACGCCGTACACATACCGACTAGGAGTGGGGAAGGAGTTTTTCGCCAGATAGCGAAGCGTGAACCATCAGGCAAAGGGGGAGTGATGCTGATGGGTTGGGGACCAAGTCGCATGATCCATGGTGCAGCCCAACGGTTCGCCGCTCGATGCGTAGCGATCGGACTCGTGTTGTTTCTCGGCGGCTGTTCTCAGCCGGCTTCGCCTACTGCCATCACTCCTGTCGAGAGTTCGCCCCCACCCACGCCGACGCCTACCCCACCGACCATTCAGCTCGTGCCGATACAACTGCCTAGCGGCTACATGGCTGTGGGGGCCGTGGGCGACACGCTAATCCTGCGCAACCTTGGCCAAAAGGACACAGACTCTCTCGTCCCCTGTGTCAACGGCCAGTTGGGCGAAGAGATCGTCAGGCAGCCGAGCAACACCATGTCCGCCTTTGCCTCGGATGACCGTTGGTTCGTTTGGTGCGAGGCGAAGGGCGAGATGCAGAAGAAGCTTACCGATCCATGGAAGATCTGGGCTTGGGATAGTGAGACGGGCAAGGTGAAGCAGATCGCGCAGGAGGCTGCACTGATCGATGGCGTGGCGTCATTGGGTGAGTTGGGGCCACGGTTGCGCATCGCCGACGGTAGAGTGGTCTGGACGGCCTGGACCAAAGATGCGGCTCCCAGAGTCCAGCTGCACCTGCATGATCTCAAGACCGATCAGCATCGTATCTTGGCCACGGCAGAGTTGAGTGCCCCGATCGGCGGCTACGATATCCACGGCGCTCTGATCGCCTACGGACAGGGCAAGCAGGTAGTACTTGTTTCCGACGCCGGCACGGAGACCATTGCCTCTGACGAAGAGGTTGGCGAGGTCCTCGTCACCGCTGATGGCGTGGTCTGGCAAGGGCGAAGACTGATGTTCTGGCACGATGCGCAGGGGACCAGGGTGCTAGCCTCTGGGGCGGCGAACCGCTGGTGGTACACCTCCACCGACCACTACATCACGTGGTGGGAGGCCCCCGGGGACCAACTGCGGCTTCTACACACACCGAGTGGAACCGAGCACGTCGTGATCGAGCCAGGCGTGAACAACGGTGGTTTCGTCTTCGGCCGATATGTCGCCTGGACAGAGCGCGTAGAAGGGAACACCGCCATCGGCATGGTCGCCAAGTTACCCTGATGGATGTGGGGACGGTTCTCACGTCCAGCACGTAAGGACAATGAAAGCAGCCGCTCCGAGCGATCGGAGCGGCTGTTGGTGTACATAGAAGTAGGTGTATCTCTGGCGACCCCGGCAGAGCCCCAGCCCCTTGGCCATCGGAGAGTTGTCCCCAACAGGTACTGAGACAGCCTATTGCGATATACAGGGAGATTTATCACAGTGAGAAAGGCATCTTGTTGAATTATTGTGCATAGGCGTAATAGTGGACAACGTGGACAACTATGCCTGGATCCGGGCACCCGAAATTCGAGGAGGTGAAAAAGGAAAATGAAGCTTGTTGCAGGAAATGTGTTTGGTTTTTGGATGTTTGTGGTGGCAGCAGCCATGACTGCGGTAGTGATCCATCTCTCGAGGTCTGATCGGTTTAGAGTAAAGCTCCGTCGCATCTCAGGTCTAGAGGCGTTGGAGGAAGCGATTGGTCGAGCCACTGAGATGGGCAAGCCGGCTCACTTCACCCCTGGCCTGGGTGATATCATCGGTGCGACCGCGGCGGAGACTTTCGCTGCCTTGGAAATTCTCTCCCACGTAACGAACCTCTCCGCCAAGTACAACACCCAACTGGTAGTCACCATCCGTCAACCTAATGTCTTTCCGTTGGCCCAGGAGTCTGTGCGTCAGGCCTATGCCGTCGCTGGCAGAATCGAACTCTACAAAGAAGACACGGTACGATTCCTATCCAATAACCAGGATGCCTACACCTCAGGGGTGGTTGGATTCATGCATCGTGAGAAGGCGGCCGCCAACCTCATGGCTGGCCTCTTCATGGGTGAGTCACTACTGCTGGCGGAGGCTGGCGCTCAGGTAGGCGCTATTCAGGTTGCCATCACCGCTTCTGTCAATCAGCTACCGTTCTTCGTTGCAGCCTGTGACTACACCATCATCGGCGAGGAGCTCTTCGCTGCGGGGGCTTACCTCTCCCAAGACAAGGTGAAGCTCGGGGGCATCGCTGCCCAGGACTACTTCAAGCTGGCGGTAATGGTCACGGTGGTCGTAGGAACGATCATGACCTCATTCGGCAGCAAGTTCGTGCAGCAGATACTGGTCAAATAACCAGAGCCACAAAACCAAAAAGGAGGTGTGACTGGTGCGGAAAGAGGTTCCGGTTCTTATCACCTTTGTGGTGGGCATTATTGTTTTGCTGAGCTCGATCACGACAGGCCCGATCCCAGGGACGGGGATAACTTTCTCCAATCTGTTCAAGAACCATATCAGCCCATGGATGACCATCGTCTCAGCTTTCGCAGTCGGCTTGGCCTGTGTCAACCTGACCAGGGTACACTCGAAGAAGATCAGCCGCAAGAGCGATGGCTGGATCTACAGTGTTATCCTGCTTGTCACCATGTTCATATACGCCGGTTTCCGTACTTACGTCGAGCTGAACCTGTCTGACAAGGCTGCCTCTGCCAATTACGCTCTCATCTTTAACTACATCCTGACCCCACTGTCGTCAGGGATCTGGTCCCTTTTGGCCTTCTACGTCGCTTCAGCGTCCTATCGCGCCTTTCGTGCTCGAAGCCTTGAGGCATCGGTGCTGTTGTTCTCTGCCGTCTTGGTCATGTTGGGGGCGGCGCCAGTTGGTGCCCTCATCTGGAAGCAACTGCCTAAGATTCAACAGTGGCTCTTGAATGTACCCAATATGGCCGGCCAACGCGGCATCATCATCGGTGCTGCCATTGGTGGTTTTGTCACCAGTCTGCGCATCTTGCTAGGATGGGAGCGCGGCCACTTCGGCGGCTCTGAATAGACCTGCTCTCTAGGAAAGGAGGTGCCCCGGATTATGAGTTGGGTGTCAAGAATACAGAATGTCGATCGCAGAGTGATCTACCTGCTGCTCTTTCTCTGCACACTCCTGCCGATGATATGGCCGTTAGGGCTGCCATTGCCAATCAGTCCTTCGACACGTGCCGTATACGAGATCATTGAAAAGCTCGATCCCAGCAAAGACGTGGTGCTGCTTTCGTTTGATTACGGTCCTGGTGCTGGGCTGGATATCACAGCGATACCCGTTGTGGTCGCAGAGCATCTGACGGAACGTGGCATCAAATGGGTAGCCGTCTCCTTCACTACAGAGGGCCCGATGATGGCTGACAACATCATCAAGGATCTGGAGAAACGTGGCCTGAAGTATGGGACTGATTTCGCTAATCTAGGCTATCTAGCAGGCGATGAGAACGCCATCCGGCTGTTCGCACTGGACTGCTTCACCATTGCCACCGATGCTAGGGGCAACAAAACAGCCGACCTCCCCATCATGCAGGGCAAGAAGACAGTCAAGGATTTCGCCTTTGTCCATGGATTCACCTCATCAGATCTTGGCATCACCGGATGGTTGCGTCAGGTAGTAGACACCATGAAGATCCCCTATGCCGTCGGGGTTGTGACAGTCAGTGTCCCCGCCGCCACTCCCTTCTACAACTCAGGCCAGCTCAAGGGATTGCTGGGAGGACTACGAAGTGCCGCCGAATATGAGCACCTAATCAACAAGCCTGGGCAATCCCTTGCCATGATGGATGCTCAGTCAATGGGCCATCTCTTGATCATTGGGTTCATCGTCATCGGCAACATTGGGTACCTGCTGACCAAGAAGGCTAAGTAACCACCACACGAGGAGGTGACAACGTGGCTGTCTCGACGGACATTTGGATGTGGACCATGGGAATATGCATTCTCGCCATGTGGTCGTTTCTCATTAAGGAAAATCCCGCCTATCGGGTGGCGGAGCATGTCTTTGTTGGCAGTACGGCCGGTCACGCCATTGGCATGGCCATCGGCAACATTCATCGCTATGGATGGACGGCACTGTTTCAGAAAGGCCAACTATCCATGCTCGTCCCCATTGCACTTGGCGTGCTGCTCTACGCCCGCTTCTTCCCAAAGGTCAGATGGTTAACTCGTTGGCCGATCGCTTTCCTAGTGGGCGTGGGTGTTGGTCAGTCGATCTATACTACGCTCCGAACTCAGGTCGTCAACCAGGCGATCGGGGCAATGACCAAGATCCCGGCCGCAACAGTTGGTGCCAC
>CAZINL010000076.1:4839-13789 GCA_964540595.1 uncultured Clostridia bacterium | reverse complement strand
GATATCGTCAAGCAGGCGCTCGGCCTGCTGGTGGACGCCCTCGTGCCCACCAAGGCCTACATAGTGGCCATGGTGCACGACGAGATCCTGATCGAAGCGGACGAGTGCGAAGCAGACAACGTGGCCGAACTGCTGAAGAAAACGATGGAGGCGGCCGGTGCGCACTACCTCAAACGCGTTCCTGTGATTGCGGAAGTGCAAGTGGCCGACAGTTGGGCGGAGAAGTAGGTCCGCACCCGGGACCCCTTTTCCTAACTGTGCGGCCCTGGCGCAGCTATGCAACCGTCAACCTTTGGAACACGCTGTAAGGAGAGTTGCGATGTATTATTCAACCACCTATTGGTCGCCTGTGGGGGCTTACACGCTGGCGAGCGACGGCGACAATCTCTTGGCCTTGTGGAAAGATGGACAGAAGTATTTCGGCGGGAGTGTGCCCGGGGAACTGGTTGAGAAGAATGATATCGCGGTATTTGCTGTGGTCAAGGCATGGTTGGACAGCTACTTTGCGGGCGAAAGGCCCGCCATTTCCCGATTGCCGCTGGCTCCGATCGGCAGTGCCTTCCGGCGGGATGTGTGGCGGGCCTTATGTGAGATACCCTATGGTGAAACCGTCACCTATGGCGATATCGCGAAAAAGGTGGCGGCAAACATGGACAGGGAAAGGATGTCGAGCCAGGCAGTGGGCGGAGCTGTCGGACATAACCCCATCTCCATCATCATCCCCTGCCACCGGGTCGTGGGAGCAGACGGCAGCCTGACCGGCTACGCGGGAGGCATCTCCACCAAGATCAAACTGCTGGAACTAGAAGGCGCCGATCTATCCCGGCTCTTTGTGCCCGCAAAAGGGACAGCCCTCTAATGCGTAAGGAAGCTGAATACCGGTGATCTCGGATCAACAACGACCCCTAACCCCAGACCATGTCCATTAGCTGGACATGGTTTTGCGTTTGGCGGAGACTCCCCAAAATGCAACTCACCTCGGATAAACGCAACTTACCTGCCATTTCATTGAGTAGCGAAAGAGCAGGGTTTATACTCCCTCTAACAGCAGAACGAAAGGGAGGATTACCCAATGATCGGCATCATTACATTGCTCATCGCCCTCATCGCTCAGATCGGATTTCTTGTCTACCGGATGGCGACCAAGGACCGTCAGACGAAGGTGAAGCACATCATGCGAATCGCGGCCTTCGCTGTGTTCTCGGTGCTCTTGGTTACACGCGTCTACTGGTGGGGCTTCCGCTGGATGGGGCTATTCATCCTGCTCGCCATCTGGGCCGTGTTCAGCGCCAGCTACTTCATCAGGAAACCTAGAGCGGAGAAGCCATACAAGGCTTTGACCGCCGTGCTCGCCTGCATCAATGGCTGCATCCTGCTCACCTTTGCCATCCTGCCTGGCATCCTGTTCCCACAGTTCAAGCCGGTCGCTCCTACAGGTTCCTATGCTGTGGCCACAACGAGCGTGACCTTTGTGGATGCGACACGCGTTGATCCCTTCTCCCCGACGGGCGAGAGCAGAAAGCTGACGGTGCAGTTTTGGTATCCGGATACTACCGAGGGCTCGGGTAAATTCCCACTTGCCCTGTTCTCCCACGGATCGTTTGGCTATCGCGGCAGCAATCTCTCCACCTTTCAGAACCTCGCCAGTAATGGCTATGTGGTAGGCAGTATCGACCACAGCTATCACGCCTTCTCGGCGCAGCATGCAGATGGCAGCCGCACATTGGTCAATACGACCTTCCTCAATGATGCTGTCAACATTACCAACGGCGCCTATGACGCACAGACCACCTACGATAAGACCCATGAGTGGCTGGATCTACGCATCGGCGATATGGATTTCATCCTTGATAAGACGCTGCGCAATGCCGACGGGGCGATACCAGCATCCGTTTACGCCTTGATCGATACTGAGAAGATCGGCCTGTTCGGCCATTCACTAGGCGGTGCGACGGCGGCGCAGCTAGGACGGCAACGCTTGGACGTGGATGCGGTGATCGTGGTCGACGGCACGATGCGAGGCGAGGAGATCGGCTATGAAAACGGCAAGGCGACTCTGGATGCCGAACCCTATCCCGTTCCCCTGCTGAACCTGTACAACGATAGCCACTATGAGGACGCCCGGCAGGCTGGAACGGCCTATGGGAATCTATCCGCCAGTGCGCATGCCGTCGAGGCCTATGACGTAGTCATTCGTGGATCAGGGCACCTGAACTTCACCGACCTGCCGCTCTTCTCGCCGACGCTGGCGCGGATGCTCGGCACCGGCGAGAGAGACAGCCAGTACTGCATCGAGACGATGAACCAGATCGTGCTGGACTTCTTCAACTATACGCTCAAGGATGCTGGGAAGCTGGATCTACGGACCGAGTATTGAGCGAAACAGGTACGCGAGGAGGCAACGACGCCTCCTCGCGGTTAACAGGTGCTACGGAGAACTTGATGGCGCTGCTAGAAATACGCTACAATGGCAGTAGATTGGCAAAAATGGCGTATTGCTAGGTTTAAGAGGGTGGGGCGCTTGAGAGTCTCCGTTGCGAAGATCGACAAGGATAAGGAAGAACAGGCCATTATCCAATGCTATGAGCTCCGGGATGATGTGAAAAGCATCGTCAGCTTCATCAAGTCAGTCGATTCCACAGTTGCAGGTTATCAGGACGAGCGAATGAGCCAGATCCCTCTGCAGGATATCTTGTTTGTGGAAGCAGTTGATAACAAGACCTATGCCTACACCGCTAAGAAGGTTTACGAGCTCAAGTGCAAGCTGTACGAGTTCGCCACGCAATATGAGAACCGAAGGTTCTTTAGGTGCTCCAAGTCCTTTGTGATTAACCTAATGAGGGTTGACAGCGTACGTCCAATCCTGAACGGACGGCTTGCGGCAAGGATGCGGAATGGGGAGGAAGTTATCATCTCCCGCCAATACGTGCCGGAGCTGAAGAAACGATTATTGGGAGAAAGCACATGAGCTTCAGAGCTTTTCTCAAGCGCTGCCTGCTGGAGTATTTCATTATCACCACCTGCGTGACGGCGGCGATGGCTACCTTAGGGCTGACGCTCGATCCAACGGCGCGCTTCGGTTACGAGGCGTTCTTTTCGCCCTTGATCTTCGGGCTCGTCAGCCTCATACCGTCACTAGTGACTTACTCCCCTAAGGAGTTGCCCTTGCGGGAGACGCTGATACGCAAAGCGCTCCACTTCACGGTGCTGGAGGCGACGCTGATCGCCTTCGGTTTCTGGACCAAGCTCCTGCACGGCCTGGCCGATGCGTCTGGTTTCGCTCTCTCGATCTTGATCGTCGATCTCGCGGTCAATCTGATTGGCTGGTGGTTGGGCAGTAAAGAGGCCGGAGAGATCAATGAGTTGCTGAAGTCCTTTCAGGGCAGCGATGGGCAGCAATGATGCTCCGTCCGGCCCAGCCTGCAATTGTGCGTGCGGTGCTTTTGCTCACAGAACAGGGCCTCTCGTCATGGCTGCTAAGCCGACGAGAAGCCCTGTTTTCGTTACCGCTCCCCCAAATACGCCTGAATGCCGCGCAGCAGTACGCCACTCCCAGAAGTGCCTGCCTCAAGCTTGTACTGCCGCAGAACATTCACATTTCCCATCAGGGGCTGGCGGGATGCAGTCGCCAAAGGATCTTGTGACATTGAAGACGAAGTGAGATCATAGGGTGTGGGTGACGATTGGGTCAGGCACGATAGATAACACGGCCTCAGCAGGCTAACGAAGTAGAAGGTGATTGTCGTGAAAGAAGATCAGGGGGCCCATAGCCCTGGCGGAGACCTGTCCATAGAACCAGCTGAGGGAGTCTCAGAACGCCTGCTTTCCTCGGTCTATGAGGAGTTCGGTGCCACCATGTTGCGGTTCATCCAGCGTCGGGTCCCTGTTCAAGCCGACGCCGAGGATATCCTTCAGGATGTTTTTGTTCGTATACACTCGACCAAAGCTGTACCCAGGAGTCAGGAACACGTTCAGGCCTGGGTATACCAGATAGTGAGAAACTGTATAGCCGATTACTACCGACACCAGCGTGATGAACCAGTGGTTTATGAGGAACACAATGACGCTTCCTATGAGCTGGAAGGTGACGATGAAGTGCTCTCATGCTTGCGGAGCATGGCGGACCAACTTCCTGATATGTATCGCCAAGCCATCGTCCTGGTTGAATTCGAAGGCATGCCACAAAAGGATCTCGCCAAGGCCCTGGGGCTATCTGCTTCAGGAGCGAAGTCGAGAGTCCAGCGTGCACGGCAGAAACTGAGGATGGCTCTTTTCGGATGTTGCGAGTTTCATATTGATTCACGAGGACATGCCTTCTCGTACACTCCCAAGAAACAGAACTGCCCCTGCCCGTAACAGCGTATTTGTTGCGTCCTTTCTGGCACAGTTAACGTCTACATATTCGGGTAACAGTGCAATTGATGAAAGGACGTGGTCGTTGTGAGTAAGAGCGGAGGATGTTCCTGTGGCAGTGGTTGCTGTGGTCCAACCGTAATCGAGCTAGAAGACAAGCGTACGCTGGTCATTGATTTTCTGTATCTCGATTTGAGCGTTTGTACCCGGTGCCAAGGGACCGATGCGACGCTGGATGAAGCCATCAATCAGGTGTCTACCGTGTTAGCCGCGGCTGGAGTTGATATCGTTGTCAATAAGATCAACGTTGACACAGAAGAAAAGGCTGTAGCGCATGAGTTTGTGAGTTCCCCAACCATCCGGATTGACGGTCGGGATATCCAGCTCGATGCGAAGGAGAGCCTGTGTGAATCCTGCGGCGACCTATGTGGCGATGATGTGGACTGTCGTGTGTGGGTTTATCAAGGGCAAGAATACACCACGCCGCCCAAAGCGATGATTGTTGACGCCATCCTTCGTGCTGTGTATGGGGGTGTCCCTGCCACAGAAGAACCGACATTACCCTATCAGCTCCCGGAAAACCTTAAGAGCTACTACGCAGCCATGCGCGCCAAAGACACCAAGTAATCGCCGAAGGTGGAGCCGGACGCAGCGATCAGCAGTGGCTATTGAGACACACTGGCTCAGCAGCCACTGCTCATGTCGAGTGGAAAGACGCAAACCTACAGCAAATATGGGTTAAATGCACTTGTAGCATACAAGTAGTGCGTGATACAATCGTATTAGGAGGGGATCTAGGAATGGACGATAAGCTTACCACCATTGTTGAAGGTGCGGTCCCTAACGACGATTGTTGCGTTGATGAGGTCGGTGCGTTGGTGCAGAGACTAGTTCGCACTTTTCAGATCTTCGAGCGTGATCAGATCAAGGTCTTCGGGTTTACCAGTTCACAGTGCTATAGCCTGTTAGGACTGCTGAAGACGGGCAGTATGGCCATGAGCGAATTGAGCACCAAGATGAACTTGGACTCGACCACCATGACGAGGGTCATCGATAATCTGGTGCGAGACGGACTGGTTGAGCGCACCAGAGACGAAGGTGACCGCCGGTATGTGGTTATCGCTTTGACCGATAGCGGGAAAGACGTAGCCACAAAACTGGATGCGAGTATCAGACAGTACTACCGGGCGATCATTGCCAATCTGCCGGAGGGAGAGGCAATGCCAGTTCTGAATTCTGTGCAGCTATTGCTGACCGCCTTCGAAAGAGCGAACCCCAGATGCTGCTAAAGCGTCTGTCCAATACATGCATAATACACTTGGTGCAATTTGCATGAATGAAGAAGCAACTGAAATTGGGGTTAGTGAAACATGAACATTCTCCAAGCACTGTGGGAACAATTGCTCTTGTCAGCGAGAGGTTTCTTGAATGAGGCTAACGATATTCTTTGTCCGCAATTGCTGACCGTAGGACACCAGTGGATGATCTAGCCTTTCTGGGCGAGAGCATCCACTAAGGGCGCTCATGGCTAATGATTGTATGATACAAGAGGTGCAAGGTGCACGTTATGTGAAAGGGAGGATACTCGTGAGCATGTTGAATGACGTCATTCTCACCGTAATAGGTTACCTCAAAGCAGACTGGTTGGTCCTCTTGATCGGAATCCTGATGGCCGTCACTGTGAACGTCTATGTGGATCCAGGAAGAATGAAGCGCTTGCTTGTGTCCAAAGCCGGCCTATCGATACCAGGGGCAGTCGCATTCGGTGCCTTTACCCCATTGTGTGCCTGTGGGACCATGGCCGTTCTCATCTCAATGTTTGTCTCAGCGATGCCCTGGGGGGCTGTCATGGCATTTCTCATCTCATCGCCTCTTACTAGCCCATCGGAATACGTCTTCGAGGCAGCATTCCTTGGCACCCGTTTCGCGTCAGCGGTGGTAGTGACATCGATCGTATTGGGGCTTTCCTCAGGATTCTTGGCCCACTTCCTTGAGACTAGAACGAACTTCTTCAGAGGACAATTCAGGCTGGCTGACGAAAACGATGCTGGATCTAGTTGCTGCAGTACTGCTGCGGCAGAGGAACAGGCAGCATGTTGTGCTAGCACATCTGCTGGGAGCAGCGGATCGTTCACGGTCATTGATGAAGATGATGATGAACGATCCGCGAACAGAGAATCAGTCATACATAGATATCACTTGGACCGCTTCGCTCAGCAGTTTGTTGAGATCGGGCTGAAGAAGATTATGCTCTACTTCGTCGTGTTTATCGCCATCGGCAGGATCGTTGAGCTGAGCATACCCAAGAGTTGGATCGATATTCTGTTCAGCGGAGATAAAGCCTACTCCATCCCCTTGAGCGCGACCATCGGCCTGCCACTATATGTATCAAACTCGGCGGCCCTCCCCCTCCTGAGAACGCTGGCCAACGCTGGTGCTAGTGAAGGGGCCATCATGGCTTTTCTGATTACAGGAAAGGCGACAGGCATTCCTGTGATTGCAGGAATGTCAGCTTTTCTCAAACCGCGTGCCATGGCGTTCTACGTTGCGGCCATCTATATCGGTGGCATGGTGGCGGGCTATGCCTATCAGTTCTTCGTAAGCCTGATTCAGTGAAGCTCAGAGACTGCCAGACCAAATGACAGATGCCAAGGAGTTCTTTCCTCATGAGGCTCAGCGGCCAGCGACGGCATATGCCCCGGTGTGTACGATACGATGACTTGAGAAGGGAATGGTTTCGGTGAGTATTCTACTACGACACGCAACTGAAGCAGACATTGAGGCCATCTTGGAGATCCATAATGAGGGCATCCTCGATCGGATCGCCACGCTAGATCAGGAGCCCCATACGCTGGAGCAGAAGACGCAGTGGTTCAGGAACCACGGACCACGTGAGCCGATCATTGTTGCCTGCGATGATGGAAGCGTGGTCGGGTTTGCCTCCCTGAGCTTATTCTCACCTCGTGCCTGCTATACCCACGTCTCATCTCTATCCATCTATGTCGCCCGCAGTCATCGTGGTCAGGGGGTGGGGAAGACCTTGCTTGGCGCTATCATCGAGCACGGGAAGGAGATGGGCTACCGCAAGATCATCCTCAATGCATTTGCGTTCAACGACGCAGCCATGAGACTCTATCGAAGCTTCGGCTTTCGCCATGTCGGAACCTACGAGAAGCAGGGGCTCATAGATGGACGCTGGGTGGATACAGTGATTATGGAAAAGCATCTAGTCGAGTAATCGATACGGCCCTAGCGGTTTCCCGCTAGGGTCTTTACTATATGTCGGGAGTAAACAGTCCTATCTGGTCGTTTTCCGTCTGCCACGTTGCGAGGGTTGCAGATACTCCTCACTGATGCTAAGATATAAGCAGTTGCTTATAAGGTTATGGCCAGTCGTTTTGAGGGATACTAGGTTACCGGCCAAGTTGATGTTCTTACAGGTGCGCTGAGGCAGCGGTTCTACCACCGTGGTCATCACCTACTGTTTGATCTGAAAGGAAGTGCGATATGAAGACGATCGAAGTTTATGATCCTCCCATGTGCTGCAGCACAGGAGTATGCGGCACAAGCGTTAACCCAGAGTTGGTCCGCGTGGCGAGTGACCTGGATAAGTTGGGGAAGAGCGGCGTAGCGGTCAAGCGCTATAACCTTTCGCAACAGCCCGAAGCCTTTGTGATCAACCCTTTAGTTCAAGACCAACTCACCGATAAGGGTGTGGATGCACTACCCATCGTACTCGTGGACGGAGAGCTCCTCGTTTCAGGAAGATACCCGACGACCGAGGAACTAACGGCCGCGACACGCAACTAACAAGGAGGCTCTCCAGTGGAAACAACAAGATTCTTGTTCTTTACGGGCAAAGGCGGTGTTGGCAAAACATCAGTAGCATCGGCGATGGCGGTGCAGTTGGCCAATGAAGGCAAGAAGATACTGTTGGTAAGCACAGATCCCGCTTCTAACCTCGACGATGTCTTTGAGACTGCGATTGGCCAAGAACCTACCCCTATCCCCGGTGTGGCAACCCTTCTTGCGATCAATCTTGACCCGGAGCAGGCAGCCAAAGACTACCGTGAGAAGATGGTTGGCGGCTATCGAGGCATCTTGCCTGCTTCAGTCATAGCCTCCATGGAAGAACAGCTCTCCGGGGCGTGCACCGTCGAGATCGCTGCCTTCAACCTGTTTACCAGCCTCTTGGCGGATGACAGTTTGGTGCAGTCCTATGACCATGTTCTCTTCGATACAGCGCCGACAGGTCATACTTTGCGTTTGTTAGCGCTTCCGAAGGCGTGGTCAGGGTTTCTGGGCGAGAGCACGCACGGCACATCCTGTATCGGTCCTCTAGCTGGGATGGAGAAACAGCGGGAGCAGTATGAGAAGACGGTCGCGATGCTTTCGAACAGTGACACGACTACCCTCGTGCTAGTCACCAGGCCAGACCCGAGTGCACTGGCTGAGGCGGCACGAGCCAGTCAGGAGTTACGCGAGATCGGGCTCGGCAATCAGCAGCTGATCGTCAATGGCGTGCTGAAGACCGATAGCGATGACTCGACGGCGCGAGCGTTTCGTAACCAGCAGGCGCAGGCGATTGAGGGGATGC
>CAZINL010000076.1:0-4829 GCA_964540595.1 uncultured Clostridia bacterium | reverse complement strand
AGCTGCCAAGAAAGACCGTGCCGCTGCTGCCCTTCTCGCCAGCCAGCGTCGCACAACTGCGCTCCCTAGCCGGACATCTAAACGCCGATCCTGATCACGTTCAGATCGTCACCGGCTGGCCAACGACTGGCACCCCAGGCCAAGAGCAGCCCCAGATGCCACTCGGTCTGAACGCGATCCTCAAGGATATCGGAAGCAAGGATAAGGGGATTGTTCTGGTCATGGGTAAAGGGGGAGTGGGCAAGACGACGGTTGCCGCCGCCCTGGCACTCGCCCTGACCGAACGCGGGCATCACGTCCACCTATCGACCACCGATCCCGCCGCCCATATCGATCGGACACTGGCCGGGGCCAGTGAAGATCGGCTGACCGTCAGTCATATTGACCCAGAAGCTGAAGTGGCTACCTATCGGCAACAAGTCATGGCCACTGCAGGGCAGGGGCTCGATGAAGAGGGGAAAGCCCTGCTCGCCGAAGATCTCGCATCCCCTTGCACCGAAGAGATTGCGGTCTTCCGTGCCTTTGCCAGGACCGTTGCTGAGGTGGAGCATGGCTTCGTGGTTCTCGATACCGCCCCCACGGGGCATACCCTGCTGCTGTTGGACGCGACGCAGTCCTACCATCGTGAAGTGGAGCGCAATACCGGCGATGTTCCAGAAGAGGTAAGGATGCTGCTGCCGCGATTGCGTGATAGGTCACTGACCCATGTCGTCATTGTCACTCTTGCGCAGACCACACCTGTGCTCGAGGCAAGCCGCCTACAAGATGACCTGCGGCGTGCAGGTATTGAGCCAGCATGGTGGGTCGTCAACCAAACATGGACTGGTGCTGCGACCAATGATCCTGTTCTAGGGAGCCTGGGACAGGCGGAGCATCCGTGGATGCGGAAAGTGGCAGCGGAACTAGCCAAGCATTCCGTGTACATTCCGTGGCAGGAGGAGCCGCCACGTGGGCATAGTGGACTCCTAAACCTGATCAAGTAGATCGACTAAGCAGCAGAGGAGAGGACGAAAGATGAAAGCTGATCTAGTAATACTTGGGCTGGAAGTGTCGAAACAGGACTGTGGCTGAGGCCCTTCCACTGCGACCGCTGGATGCGGTTCTGAGAAGAGCCTGCGCGAGGAGGTAGACGAACTCGCCCAGCAGCTGCACCAGATCTTTGGCGACGTTGTTCAGGCACGCTTTGTCAACATGATTGACAAGGAAGCTCGTGGCCTGACCGAGATACGGGCGATGCTGCGCAATGGTGAAGCCCGCCTGCCGATCGTGATGATCAATGGTGAGGTGAAGTTCAACGGCAGCTTGTCCACGGATGAGATCACTGAAGCGGTGGGTCAGGTTATTGGGAAAGAGTAGGGGGCTAAGGTGTGCTTGAACATTGGGAAAGAGTGATGAAGGCGCTGGGTCAGTCAACGCGACTGAAGATCCTCATGCTGCTTGCCAGCCGTGAGCAGTGCGTCTGCGAGCTAGAGCGGATCATCGACGTCAGCCAGCCAGCGATCTCCCAGCACATGCGTGTGTTGAAGGCGGCTGGACTAGTCAAAGAGCGTCGGGATGGCCAGTGGATCTATTATCGACTTGATAAGGAAAATATGGGCGGGACGCTGCAATCATTCCTTGCCGCATTCGACGATCCACGAGGTGCGGTTAAGGATATGGAGACCGAGTGGCAGCGGCTCGATGATCTTGAACGCGATCCTTTGGTCCCGTGCCGCCCATGCGATAGGGAGGGCGACTGCCGCCAGTGAGTTCTAGACAGACAACATGCAACAAACCGATCGGAGGCGAGTTTGATGAGCAAAGAAAAGGCAAAGGGAATAGGGTTTTTCGAGACGTACCTGTCAGTGTGGGTGCTCTTGTGTATGGCCGCCGGCATTCTAATCGGTAAGTTTCTGCCAGGGGTTCCTGCATTTCTTGAGAAGTTCCAGTATGCGCAAGTCTCCATTCCCATCGCGGTGCTGATCTGGATTATGATCTACCCGATGATGCTCAAGATCGATTTCCAGGCGATCAAGAATGTCGGCAAGAACCCCTTGGGGTTGATCATCTCAAGTGGAACGAGTTGGCTAATCAAGCCCTTCCTGATGTTTGGGCTGGCCACCGTCTTCTTCCATGTAGTCTTTAAGGCGTTCATCCCCACTGATCTAGCACGAGACTATGTGGCCGGCGCGGTTCTTCTAGGTGCGGCTCCCTGTACCGCGATGGTCTTCGTTTGGAGCTACCTGACCAAGGGCGATCCCGCCCATACCCTCGTCCAGGTCTCGGTCAATGACCTTTTGATCATCTTCCTCTTTGTCCCTATCGTGTCTTTCCTCTTGGGTGTTTCCAACGTTCAGGTGCCGTGGGAAGTACTGCTGTTCTCAGTCGTGTTGTTTGTTGTTATCCCCCTAGTGGCCGGTTTCTTTACACGTCGTCTGTTGATCAAGAGCAAGGGCGAGGAGTACTTTACCAAACAGTTCTTGCCAAAGTTCGACGGCATCACGACCATCGGTCTGCTCCTGACACTGGTGATCATCTTCACATTCCAAGGCAAGGCCATCCTGGAAAACCCGTTGCACGTGCTCTTGATCGCCGTGCCACTCATTCTCCAGAACACACTAACTGCAGCGTTTGCGTATGCTGGATGCAAGTGGGCGAAGCTGCCCCATAATGTTGCCGCTCCAGCTGCCCTTATCGGCGCTTCCGACTTCTTCGAGCTATCGGTGGCGGTGGCCATCACCCTCTTTGGCGCCAATTCACCGGTCGTGCTGGTGACCACGGTAGGGGTTCTGACCGAGGTGCCGGTGATGCTTCTGCTCGTTCGCTTTGTAAACCGCACACGACACTGGTTCCCTCAAGCAAAGGAGCTGAAAGCTTAATGAAGATCGCGCTGATCGCTGACATCCATGCTAACCTTCCAGCGCTGAAGGCGGTCTGGAAGAGCATCGAAGCCCAGCAGGTCGATCAAGCGCTCTGCCTGGGTGACTTGGTTGGCTACTACCCCTGGCCCAATGAGGTCGTCGAGTTCATCCGGACCAAAGGGATCCCCTGCATCCAGGGCAACTACGATGAGGGTGTCGGTGAGGAACTGATGGTCTGCGGATGCGACTTCAAGGATGAAGAGGCGGCGCGCCTAGGCGGGATCTCACTGGATTGGGCGATTGAGAGAACCACTGACGAGAATAGGTTATGGCTCCGCGATCTCCCTAAGGAGATGCGCCTAGAGCTCGCGGGTCGTAAGATCTGGCTAGTGCACGGCAGCCCGAGGAAGAACAATGAGTACCTTACCGCCCAGTTCTCCGAGCAGGAGTTGGCAGCCTACCTTAGCGAGGGGGATGTCGACATTCTCCTTTGCGGTCATACTCATCTCGCTTATCACCGCCAGATGGGTAACGGCCATGTGATCAATGCTGGCAGCGCCGGCAAACCGAAACATGGCAACCCCAATGTCACTTATGTGCTGGTCGACCTAGCGGAACAGGTCAGCGTCTCGATCATCGAGGTGCCCTACGATCATGAAGCCGCTGCTACCGCGACGGTGGAAGCCGGTCTGCCGACAGCCTTTGCGCAGATACTACGCACGGGCAAGGCCTAGGGGCGGGATAGTGAAAGAGAGCGAAGGGACTAATCGTGGACGTAGGAAGGATGTACTCCGCATGGCTGCAGCGAAAGACACCAGAGCAACTGCACTTCCGCGATGCCCCGTTTGCGGGGAGACCGGGCAGACGGTGCCCAACATTACGGTAGAACACCAGGTCCGACCTGGTATTGGAGTTGACGAAGAACGTCATTTCTTGTGCAGAACACCTGAGTGCGAGGTTGCCTATTATACGGAAGACGGTACTACGACCATCAGTCAGGATCAGCTGACTAACAAGATCTGGTTCAAGAATCTTCCTTCCCCCAAACCCATCTGTTACTGTGCCAACGTCACTGATGAGGAGATCATTCATCACGTGGCTGTGATCCAGTGCTGCTCCACCCTAGAAGAGATACAACGGCATACAGGGGCGAACCGGGGCTGTGAGTGCCTGACTAAGAACCCCGCCGGGGGCTGATGTGCGCCCGCCGTGCAATCGGTGATTGCCGAGGCGCTCAAGATGCGGAGAAACTAGCGTTGACAACTCCTGCCGTGGTCAAGGTGCGTACATGAAAGGGGCTGTATCAAAAGCGATTAGCTTTTGATACAGCCCCTTTTTCATAGTACGACACGTTGTTAAGGAGTATCTGAGACTACAATTGTGAAATTTTCCACCGAGATGAAGGATTAGGAACAGCGACGTGGAATACCCATTGCAGTAAATCCTGCAATGTAGCTCGCAAATGCAGTAAATCCTGCATTTGAAGACTAGGGGGGGAAGCATGGCCGACGATTTGCTACATCATATTCAGTCCATTTTCCCAGAGCTCAGTCCTGCCAAACAGAAAGTTGCACGCTATATTACGGAGCACTGGCGCGATGCATGCTTCATGTCCGCCGCACAGGTGGGGAAGGCCACAGAAACCAGCGAATCAGCCGTCATTCGCTTGGCACAGGATCTAGGCCACAGTGGCTATCCCGAGCTTCAGGAAGAGCTACGCAAGATGATGAACAACCGCCTGACGTTGACTGGACGCTTGGATCAAGTCAGCGAGCCATCGGAACCGCTCGCCCTGATGAGGGAAGTTCTCGAAACTGACCTTAACAGTATTCGGTCCATCATTGACGACAATCCAGTTGATTCAATTACGAGGGCGGTAGACTTAATGGCTAAGGCCAAGCGCATTGCTGTCATTGGTTATGGTCCATCAAGCACTATGTCGATCTACCTGTCGTTCAACCTCAACCAAATCCTCAACAATACCTACCA
>CAZINL010000075.1:8161-13873 GCA_964540595.1 uncultured Clostridia bacterium | reverse complement strand
CCCTGCACCGGGGTGTTGGTCAGCCCTGACAGCCCTGCAGCCTCGCGGTAGGAGTGCTTGCGCCCAGCCAAAGTCCGGCTTTCCGTCGGCGGATGCTGGCGCAGGCGACGGTGCCACGAGGCAATGCCCTCATAGGCTGCAAAGAACCGGTCTCGGAACCGCGTGGCCTCCTCCAGCGTCATATCTTGCCCATAGGTGTCCCGAGCATAGGCTTGCAGGCCCTTGGCTCCCATCGCATAGATCAAGCCGAAGTTCACTGCCTTGGCCGCCTGACGGTCCTGTTTGGTGATCTCCGCCAAAGGCTTGCCGGATATCAGCGACGCGGTCAGGCGGTGCAGGTCTTCGTTGGCCCGATAGGCAGCGATCATGCGTTCATCCTGAGCAATCTCTGCTGCCACGCGCAGCTCGATCTGAGAATAATCGGCGATGACCAGCTTCCGTCCTGGCGGCGCGGTAAAGCAGCCGCGAAAAGCGGCGTCCCGCGGAATCTGCTGGATGTTCGGACCGCCGCAGCTCATGCGCCCGCTCCACGCGCCGTTCTGGCCGTAGCGCGGATGCAACCTTCCCGTCCTGGGGCGAATCATCCCGGGCATCGACAGGAGAAAGGCCGAGAGCGCTTTATTGGTACGGCGATACTCCGACAGCGCCGCCACCAAGGGGTGATTCAGGTGCGGAACCAGAGAGTGATGGGCAGTGTCTTCCACATCGATGCCATGCCCACGCAGCAGGATTAGCACCTGTTTGTTGCTGTCAAAGTTTTGCCCTAAGGGTACATCGTCGCCCAACAGGCTTGTTTGCACCATGGGTTGTCCGGTATATCCGTACAGTGTCTCCAGCGCCACGTCACGAGCCGCTTCCGTTTTCGTACGCAGAGCGCCCCATCTTTCCTGGTCCAGATGAATACCTCTGTACTCCATCTGCGCCACGGCGCGCACGCAGGCAAACTCCTGCCGTGCCACCTCGTTCAGGTGTTGATCTCCAAGCGCGGGCAGCATCGCATCCCGCAGTTTCAAGAGGATCTCCGCGTCGCGAGCGGCGTAGTCCAGTTGCTCCGACCGCAGCTCACCGCTCCAATCACTCTTTTGCTCATCCTTGGGCAAGTCCACTCCGAGATAGTGCGCTGCCAGCGCAGCAAGATTCACCCGGGCGGGACCGCCAGATGTTTGGAGAAGCTGTGCTGCTAGCATGGTATCGAACAGAGGGGGCTGCACGGCAATCCCCTGTGCTAGAAAGAACTGCAGGTCGAACTTGGCGTTTTGCAGCACCTTAACAGCGCCCGATGACAGCAGTTCGGACAGGTATGGCAAACCATCCGGAAGAAAGGAAAAGCAGTCTATGATCAACACGAGTTCGTTGTCCAAGGCAATCTGAATCAGCCGCAGCCTGTCCGAGTGCGGGTCAAGCCCCGTGGTTTCCGTGTCCACAGCGATGACCCTGGCCTCTGAAATAGCGCCGACATAGGGTGAAAGATCATCCATGGATTGGATGAGCAGATAGTTCGAAGTGTTCTTGGTACCAGTTGACATCGTTGTTCTCCCCTGCTCTTCAATAAGCGTACAATCTTCTTGCTTGTATTGTAGCGCATAACCGTTGATTGACAAGCGAAACGGCCTACAAGCTTTTCTTAGGCAGGGTTAGCGAAGATGAGTCCTCACTGAGAGTTTTTCGACGGACGAAGGAACTGACATCCGCCGCATGGAACACTTAGCACAATCATCAACAGCGGAGGTGGATTGTTGTGAATCGTATCAAGGCCATTGAAGAACTGTCAAATGCCTTTGGCCCATCAGGCTTTGAGGATGATGTGGTGGAGGTAATCAAAAGGCACTCGACCGGGCTTGATGTTTGTGTTGACCCCATGAACAATGTCTATGCGAGTCTCAAGGGCAATTCGGGAAACAGACCAGTTATTATGCTCGACGCTCATTCAGACGAGGTCGGCTTTATGGTGCAAGCCATCACGCCCAAAGGGCTCCTCAGCTTTCTTCCCCTCGGAGGATGGGTCGCCACCAACGTCCCTGCCCACCCTGTAGTGATACGAAACAGCAGAGGGCAACTCGTCAAGGGGATTACCACGTCGAGGCCGCCCCATTTCATGAATGAAGCACAGCGGGACAAGAAGCTGGTGCTTGATGATATCTATGTCGATATCGGCGCTACCAGCAGGCACGAAGTGGTTGATGATTTTGGCATCGAGCCTGGCGACCCTATCGTTCCGGATGTCAGTTTTTACTACAACCAAGACAATGGAGTGATGTTGGGCAAGGCCTTTGACAACCGGATGGGCTGTCTCTGCATCATTGAGGTGATGAAGAGGCTGATCGGGGAGAAGCTGAGCATCGATGTCGTCGGAGCATTTGCTGCCCAGGAAGAGGTAGGCACCCGTGGTGCCGAGGTGACGGCTAGGAGAGTCAAGCCTGATCTGGCCATTGTCTTCGAAGGTTCACCGGCCGATGATATCTACTACGATGAGTTCACTGCCCAAGGTTGCCTGAAGAAAGGAACACAGATCAGGCATATGGACCGGTCCATGGTCAGCGATCCGCACTTCATTCGCTATGCAAAGGAACTGGCCAGGAACAAGGGCATTGTCTACCAAAGTGCTGTCCGTGCACAGGGTGGCACCAACGCTGGCAAGATCCATCTATCCAATAACGGGGTGCCCACACTGGTTCTCGGCATTCCGGTCCGGTATGCACATACCCACTACGGCTACACGGCGAACGTTGACATCGATGCAACGGTAGACCTGGCGGTCGAGGTCATCAAGAGCCTGACCGACGAGAAGGTCAAGGCGCTGTTAAAGGGGTAAGAGCGGTCACCGGATGGCATAGCAGAAGCTGCTGCCCTGCCGGAGCTTCGCTTGTCACCTCTCATATAACCAGAGGACTGCGCCCTTCTATATCACCCAAAGAGATGGCCCACCTTGAACGGCGTTCAAGGTGGGCCTCGCTGTGATTATCTTCAGCCAATATGAAACCGCTCTCACGCTATTCTCTATGGGCAAGTAAACGCCGGCTGCCTCGTCAAACTGATTCTCTGTGATGATTACCATGGCCAAATGACCGATGCGTTTTCCGCCTATTGGTAAGCATGGCGGAAAAGGATGTTCCGTAACGGAGGGTCTGTGGAGGACAAGCGTCCACGCAGTGCCCACAACCTACGCAGTTTAGGCTGCAGACCGGCTGACCGGACCGAGCTGGCGTTGCGATATCGATGCTCATCGGACAGACGCGATTACACTTTTGGCAGCCGATGCACTGTGTGACATCCGTCTTGATCCGTTGGCCAGCTACCCTGGCGATCAGGCCCAGGAACGTACCCAGTGGGCAATAGTGGCAGTATCCCCTGCCCGTCCAGACCACCCAGAAAAACATGGCCATGAGCAATTCCAGCGACAGATACTTGACGACTTCGATCTTCGACATCATCTCCATGTAGGCAGAATTGGCAAAGCCGGAAACGGCAAGCAGCCACCATACCGTTAGGAATACCGAAATGATCAGCATGATCCAGCGGGCCCAGGTGAAAACGCGTAGTGCAAGCTTCCCGGGTCTCATCTTCTTACCTGTCAACGGGAATATCGGTGCCCAGATCTCGGCAGCGAATCCGTTCATCAGACACAGGTTCGAGCACTGTAAACGCCGTCCCCACAGCAGGGTGCCGATCAGGACCAACACGTTCATGACGACGAAAACCCCTATCGCCGCGCTGATCCCCGCCAAGCCCCACAGGGGTACATGACGGACGTAAAAAGAAGAATCGGGTTGCATTATCTGCAAGCCCGTCGTCGACCACGGCAAGGGCATCACCATATAGTAAACTTCTCTATTCCCCACGACACGGGGCAGCACAATATGGATCGCCAACGCTGACAGAGTGAACCCGATCAAGTTGTTGCGCCGTTGGCGGTTCACCTTTTCTCCCCCGATAATCCGCCAGGTCAGCAGGCTGCAGGTAATGATGAATAGGGTTTTCAGCTCATTTTCGTAGAACTGATAGAGACGATTGATGCGTGCAGCGACATCTGGCGTAGCTTTGCTTGCCAGTCCGTAATTCAGTCCTGCGATGACAAAGCAGAGCGCAATGTAAGTCCCCAGGATGATCTTCAGGACCATCCCGGCCTTGTCTGGAGAGATCCATGTCTTCTGTTTGCTCTTTCCTGTTACCGGCTCCATCGCTGATGCTCTCCCTCCTAAGATCACCGATCCCTTTCAACCTGATGATCTACCGCAAAATCCTCAGTCTTTTAGTATTATCATTGAAGAATAATAGAACTAGGTTAACGAAGATCAGTATACTACATCCTAAACCATAGGCTATACTCAGTTCGCAGATCCAGCTTTCCAGCGTCCCTGAGCGTATGGTTGGGGAAGTCCAGCACGATCTTTTGCATGGTCTCGATACAATACCGGCGGTCTCTTCGCCAGTTGAACAACAAAAGCACCCGCATGGGTGCTTTTGTTGTTTTTGAATGGCGTCAACGCCACCGGCCCTGAAATGGGTGAGATCTGCTTAGCCTCGTTTGGCAATCAAGTTGTGCGTAGCATCATACGCGAAACCATCGTCCAGAGGAAATATGGGCCTCTTCACCTTACGGTAATCGAGGGTCTTGAGGTCTTCGTTGGTGCTGCCTTTCGTCAGCGCCATGATGCTGCGTTTGGCCACCAACTTATGCTGTTCGGTAAGATATCCCAGTTTGCAGACCACGATTTCGGCTTGCGTAGGGTCTACCCCCAAATCCTCGAACATCTGAGGGGACGTATAGCCAACATGCGCTTCCGCTAGGACGATATCAACACCGCAACTGTTAAAGAGCGCCAGGTCACTCCTCACCATGCTCCCGGACCAGTCTTTGATATAAGCCTTCACTACCCCGGTAGCCGTGATGGGCGTTGAGGTAACCGTATCGAACTTTGCACCAAACGTGAGCGTTATCTCTTCGCCAACTCTACCGGCGCACTGCTTTGTAGCTACCGGATCATATATCCCACCATAGATAATCGGCCGGCTGAGGGCTTTCGTTCTCGCATCAGACATGATCAGCCGCAAGAAGCCGGTGCAGTCAGAAGATGATCCGGCAGTCGGATTATCCCCAGAGTCCGAAAGGTAGACCGGCAATCTCTGTTCCCGTACGGCTGCAAAGGCAACATCCAGAGCCTCTTGCTCGTGATAGGTCTCGGTATGAAACTTGAACGCATCCTTCTTTGACCAAAAGAGTTGGGCCAGTTCAACCGCTTCCTGTTCGGCTGCCGCCAAGTCTCCATCGGCAACTACATAAACGGCAACAGCACTGTCTTCATTATCGGCCCAGGGAAAGCCCATCAAATATGAGGCGGCCATTATTCCCTCTTTTCGTTCCACCGCTCTCAGTGCATCAATTAGCTCCACCATCGGCTCCACCGAGGTCTCTGATTGTTCTCCGGCAATCATAATGGGCACCTTCACCCAGGCTGTCTTGGCCACCGCGTTGTTCTCCAGAGCCGCTATGGTCATGTTTGCTGCATGCTGACCGGTTTCGAAGCAATCTGTATGCGGGGCACATTTATAGCCGACAAAACCGTCACAGTTGTCATGCATTCTCTGGGTCATAGTAGTATGCATATCGAGGGAAGCGAAAATAGGGATATCGGGGAATAGGCTTCTTAGCTCCTCCAGAAAATAGCCTTCTGCCTCCCCCTGTTCTTTGACCCTCATAGACCCATGCAATGA
>CAZINL010000075.1:0-8151 GCA_964540595.1 uncultured Clostridia bacterium | reverse complement strand
GGCGCTTGTTCTTGTGCGGCTTTGGCCCTCTCCAGAATCTCAGTCTTAATCCTGGTATAGAACCCATAGTCAACCTCGCCGTTGGGAACAGCCCGGGCAAACACGGTAGGTATGATCTCGTATCCTGCTCCCTGCAAGGTTTTGATGATGCCTGTTACAGAATCGTTGGCACGTAGATTAGCAAAGATGTCAGCTCCATAGATGACTTTGAAATCCTCTTCGCCGGCGGTGATCGGGTTGAACGAATTAGACTCGTGATGCATAGCTGCAATCAAAACCCTTTTCACTACACTTCGCACTCCTTTATATCAACATCGCAGCCTTCATTATAGCATCGCATGGCACCGCTATCCTAGCTTGTGGCCAAATATGAAGCGATGGGCATACGCGACCAGAGAGGGATGTTTTTCCATCCACAGTCAGGCCCTGCCAGCCAATTCTTCGGCCATCTTCAGGACCTTGTTGGCGATATCGTTGACATTACTCCTCGTAGGCCATTGCCTCTCGTAAAAAGGTACCCTGCCTAAGATCTTCAAAGGCCTTCTTGAGTTCCTCTTTGGTGTTCATCACGATGGGCCCTCCCCAGGCCACAGGCTCATCCAACCGCCTCGAGCTGATAAACAGTACCTGAGCTTTCTTTGCTCCGGCTCTTATCGTCACATGATCACCGGTGGAGAGTTTTGCCGCTGTCTTCTCCACTATTAGCTCTCCACCCACCCAGGCGTCACCTGACAAGGTAAACACCATAACGGATCGCTCCTGATCGGTCTTGATCACCAGGGAAGCCTCTGGATGCAGGTGGATGTCATAGTAATCCAGGGGCAAATACTTGCTTTCATACCCCGCTTGGCCTTTATAGTTGCCAGCCAGCAAACGAAGCTTGCCTCCCTCCAGGGGGATTTCTTGGATGGCCTCGGCCTTGATGCTCCGGTAGGACGGGGGGACCATCTTGCTCTTGGCCGACAGATTGAGCCATAGCTGAACGCCCAGCATCCTCGAAGAAGCTGGCAGCTTTTCTTCATGCATGATCCCGGAGCCAGCAGTCATCCACTGCACTTCCCCATTCCCGATGGTATCTTCATTGCCGAGGCTGTCTTTGTGATGCATGCCTCCCTGATATACATAACTGATGGTTTCTATACCGCGGTGGGGGTGCATGGGAAAACCCGCGATATAGTCATCCGGATTGGCGCTATCAAAAGAATCCAGCATGAGAATGGGATCGTATACATCCACTGTCGTATTACCCAACACCCGGACCAGGTTGACCCCTGCTCCGTCAATCGTCCTAAAACCTCTTACCTGATGTATCACTGTCCGTTCCATATTCATCAACTCACTTCCCAAGTAGGATAAAGGGCCCCACTGCCAGTTGGTGCCACTTGGCTTATTGTTTCCACGATGGTGAATAGATCTCATCAGATCGACCATGACCATTATACTACACAGTAACTATTACTACTAATCTCATCGGTCATATGGCATAAAAGAAATTACTTCGATCCACCTATTAGTGCTTTGCTAGTATTGAGTTGAGTGGTGTACCGTGCAGACGGGGGAGCATACTGGGTCAGGCCTTCAGTTATTCCAAATGACCGTATTCTCTGGCCCCAAACGCCACCTGCGCGCAGATCGTCTTCAACCGCCTGCAGGGCCATGGCAACGCTGGGAACAGATCGCTTTAGGTATCGTGATATAGCGGTTAGGGAAGAGCCTCTCTGGACGGCGATATAGATGAAGAGCCATCTCGCTAGCGAGATGGCTCGGTCCCTTCTTCGGCCTAGTAGCTGCTCTCTCGGCACGCAGGAGAACTGCGACACTTGATCAACTACCTGCTCCAGGTTGTCTGTGCCTGCGTTAGCTCGGCCCTGTCTGATCTTCGACCCCGGTGCCGTAACTTCCGGAGCATTCGTCTCTGCGTCCCGAACTGGTATTTCTGACTGAAGCTCATATTCCGCGATGTCACGCCCGCCGTATTGCGCCATGAGTGCCCTAATCAGCCCTGTCTCTATACCGTAGTTATCAGCGTCCAGATAGTAGTGCTGCCGATGGGTGGACCACCGATAATCAGCGGGATCTGTAACGATGCCCGCCTTGACCGGGTTCAAGTGTATGTATCGTACGAGCGCTAGCAGATTTTCGTCACGGTCTATGCGGTTTGCCTTTTATCGCCCCTCAAGCAGATGCCAGGCTGCTCATGCGGGGTGTTCAAATACTGCGTGTAGCTATGCGAAAGGCCCTAATGGATAATCACCTTCCTGAACCAGCAAGTGCATATGGTTGCTCATAAGCGCATGAGCGTGAACGCTTGCCTTGTACCGCAGTGCATATGCTGAATAAGTGAGAGGTAATGCCTGAAGTTATCATCAGTCCTAAAGACAACGTCTCGGTGGTTGCCACGAGGCATGACATGGTAGAGATCGCCGGGAACATGGTAACGGGGTTCTCTGGGCACAGTGAACCTTCTAAGACGAGCCGACGCCCCATATACGTCAGTAAGCTGGCAAACACCTTCAACTCGCCGGAACAACAGAACAACTGAAGGCCTGACCCCGTTGGTCCTTGAAGTCCAAGAAGAGAAAAATAACCGCACGGGTTATATCAAGGAGAGGCAAGAGAAACAGGCCATAAGATGCCAATCGATTTGTCACTATCTCTCCAGAACATGTAGACTGGCATGTTGAGAAGCACTCCAGAGGCCAGCGCTATCCAGTACCAGTTGGCCAGTGTCAAGCTCTTCTCAGCCAAAGCCCACCACAGCGCCCGGCGACGTTGGGTTAGATTTGATAGCCCTCCCTGTGCATGTCTTGACCAGATCACTTTTGTCACCGTGTTAATCACGCCTTGAAGGAGAAATGTCATTACGGCTCCAATGCCGATTGGCTTCATGACTATGGACTGCGCCGAGCAGGGCGAGGTGATCACCCAGAAGCGCTTTAGCGATGGCAAAGATAATCCCTCTGTCCTCAGGAAAGCCTGCTCTATAGACTGCCACCACTAGTACCAGCCAAATGAGCACCTTCTGAACCTTGCCAAGAGAATAATCGGTGATGAGCTCGATGAGATCCTTCAATGTTACGCCCCCTGTGGCCTGATGTGCCTCCCAGAGTTTCAATAGCTCCGGGACTCATTGTCACCTATAGGCTATCGTCTTCGCCCTAGACCCATGGTTCTCCTTGCACAGCAAAGAACCACCCACCTTGAACTCCCGTTCAAGGTGGGTGGTCGTGGATTCACATGGTTGAGGGGGATTATGTGGATCCAAATCGCACACCAGAGTAAGGATTTCGTCTTGTTAGCTATTTCCCTTGTACCTGACAAAGCAACCTAGCTCTAATCCGCATCAGCCTTAGATGGAGCTCAAAGGGAAATCGGCGCCCCGACCAGAAATACACAAATAACGTGTGGTTTGGCCAAGATTTCGACAAGAATGCATTTCCTACTGGAGAAAAAAGCGTAGAAGGTTGGTGATCATAAGTGAATCTCTACGTTAATATGGCAAAAGCCGGCCAGATTGGAGCAGTGCTTGAGGCACTAACCGAGCTGTCAGACGACGACGATATTCGCGAATGGAAAGCAGCTTTGGTCTTGCCCATCTTACTTGAAAAGCATGGCACAGAAACATTTCAACAAGTGTCCAACGCATATCTCAATCTCATCTCGTCGAGATTTCCTGCTCTCTTTGACAAGGAAGCACTATACGTCGACTTCATACTGCTGATCGGCATGTCCAAAACAACAGCCTATGAAAGGTTGACTGAGGTTGTACGGAAAATATCTGGTGCCGATTTTTCTGAAGCAGTTGCCCAGGTAATGGATTTATCCAGAATGCTAGAAATCGCATCTAGAAATAGGTTACCCAGAACTTCTCCTGATCAGCTGAGCATTCATGAGAAGCTCTACCAACTACATGGAACCGCAACAGATATACTTATTAGTGCGTCAACTGTCATAGATTTTATCAAAAAGGTTGCGTCTTTCAAAGGAGGAACAGCGATTACTATCCTTCGCGAAGACCTAAGAACGATGTACAACTGCTCCAGCTTTCTAAACTCAACAGACTATTTCATAAAGAAAGTAAGCTATGGTGAGCTTACCGTCGGATCAGTTGATTGGACGAATTTCCATATCGCATTGTTACTATCAGACGAGTCTATAGATATGGCCCGAGCTGTACACATCCAGCAAGCACTAACCAAGAGGCTGCTTAAGCCCAGTGAAAGACACGTATGCAGCATGTTTAGAGATATTGCCTGGGACGTGGCTCGTGGATCTGCAACCCTTCTACAAGACAGAACCGGCAAAAGCATCAATAACAGTGAGCTAGCCCTTCGGCTGAATCACATATTGTCAATGCTGAGTTTGGAAGATGAGCTGATACTGAGCTGCGCCGAAGAATCTTCAGAAGTCCTGCCTTTCTATATAATCGCAGTCTGCCTGGCCTCGTTCGTGTCAGTGTTTGACCTGGCGGGCTATCCTCTTGCAGTCATTCGTGAAGATGATCTTAAGAGCTATTTGAGTGACTACATCTCTGGCGAGAGTATCTGGAATAGGGCAATGGGAGCTTTGACCCTTTCAGTCCAGCAGTCGCAAACCATCAAGAAGCCGTATCTTCGGCTAAACGGGGAGATCATCTGCTTGGTCCCATTTGCTGTTGTTCATAATTGGCCACTTCCAGTTAGGGACTCACTACTGGTCGGAGGTAGTTTTGGTAACCATTACGGTCGTATCTTGGAGGATTACACAGCTTCATTGTTCGTTTCCCATGGATGGATGGTACTGGGGAAGAGAATCGGGATTAGTCAGTTGGATGACAATAGTGAACTGGATTTGGTTGTAGAGAAGAATGGGCTCATTCTGTTAGTACAGGTCAAAAACCACCCAGAATGTAGAGATCTGTATGAGTATTGGAAAGCCAAAAAGAAGGTATCGAAGAGCATTGATCAGGCGACTCTGGCAAATAAGCATCGTCAGAGTGTGATGAAACAGATTAAAATTGACAGCTCTGGTAAGTTGATCAAGAGTGTTGTCATCACCACATCATTCTCCGATTACGGTACCAGCATACCGGTTATTGATCTACCAACTTTCGACTGGATACTGCGCGGGGCTCCTATAGATACATACATCGAGGGGAGGTTGACCAGTAGCAGATGCCAACTCACGGAACAATGGACTTGCGAGCAGTTTCTCGATATACTAAGCAATCCTGTAAAGCTAATGACCGCAACTCTAGATAAGAAGGTCATTGAAACCACGCTACCCGGAGTCACGATATCTCATGAATCTATAGGTGGAATACAGTTGGGGCAAGTTAGGCTTGACTAATGCAGAAACCTGCTGCCCACTGAAGCGACTGGCACCTCCCATGATCGTTGGTTAGTTCCGTTCCCAGGAGTACAACTTGGGACCCCTTGTTTCCAGGCTTGTGGTGCCAACCCTTAGCCTGCAGCTCGAGTAATGTAGAAACACCTATCCCTGTGTCCACACTTGTGCAGGCGTCTTCCGCGGAATGGGCGAACACTTCCCCCAAGCTTATGTAGCGTTGCTTCTAACCTCTTGCGTGCTGGGCTTTCATGCAGTGGATGGGGCTGTGGATGGGTATTATGGTATCAGCAGTCATGCGTGGCATTTCGATGTTCATCTGGTTTACGCTCTATGTGCGGAAACTGCCGCGCACGGTCGAGCCTTTAATAGCCTCCGGTGCAAGCACTTCGGCCTAATAGAAAACCCCCTAATGATAGAGTCTCTCTATCATTAGAGGGTTGCTTTTTGGTGAAGCCAAGCGTTAAGGGATCAATGCACACCGGCCAGACTGCGATCTTTCGCAGGTAGACTTGCGTGCAACAGTTGTGCTGCCTACTACCACTCTATAGCGAAATAGACCGAACCAGTTCGCTAGCGAAGTGCTCGGCCTCAAGGCGATAGCACGCCCTTAACCACGTTCATTGTGTGCTATACCATGGTAGTGCGGAACCAATGTGAGTCCTCTACCTGCGCACTGTTTCGATTAGACAAGAGAACCGTCCCCGTGTCTACAGAGATGAGGAACCCCATCGCTAGCGAAGCGGCTCCGCCTTCTGTACATCGTGGACCTCTCAGGCACCTGACTTACTGAAGGCCTGACCCCGCCAGTTCCCAAATGAATGGTGTGTCTTGGCGGTTGATGTTCTCATCAGCCTGACTGATCAAAAGGAAGAGAACTGTTTAGGGTGCATTTCGTGGCTATCAAAAAGACAAGAACGATCACCATGCTCTTGTAGGGTGTTTCGTTGATTTAGTAAGTATATTTTATGAAGAGCAAGAACGTTAAACATTTAGCATCTTCCTCCCAGTGTCCATCTCCGGTATAATGAGATAAATCCACTTTATTACCATACGGGAGGACGACCATGCCGTACGTTAATCTAACGACAGTTAAAGCATCAGCCAGAATTAATGGTAGGAACTACCCCATGTACTCAGGATTCCTGTCAGCGGAACAGTTGAAAAGGATAGCTGAGGTACCAAGTTTTTCAAAAACCAAAGCGCATCATCAGATAGCATCTGACATATTTACACCGCCTGTAGATCAGTGGCAAAGGCCTCTAGATACCGAAAAGACTGACAAGATCAGAAAAATATATAGTGATACTACTAAGGACAATCTTATGGCTAACCCTGTGTTAATTGGTGTAGCCATTCCCAACATTGATACCTCAGTGAATATATCAGTACGTCAAGAGAGTTTACAGGCCCAGGATGGTAGCGTCTTGCCAGTACAAGATTTCTATAGGGTAACTGTCAACTTCTTAGATGACAAGAAGCCGTTATGGATACTGGACGGGCAGCACAGAATAGAGGGCATGTTGCTTTCAGCTCAAAAAGATGAACCAATCCCATTTGTGCTACTGTATCATGATAGTCATTATACACCACCTTTCTTGGCAGAAATATTCACGCAAGTCACAACTGGTGCTACACCTATGCAATCATTGCATGCAGAATGGATGAAGTATGCATTTAGATTGGACCAATTTGGTGAGCCAGCACACCAGAAGTCGATGGAGACAGTGATTCATCTATGCAAAGAATCTGCGTTTGGAACAGTGACTAATCCGCTTCAAAACAAGATACAGTTCAATCCATATCTGCCACTCAATGGTTACTATGCTTTTGCCTTTAACATGGAAGAGTGGGAGAAGATAATTGCAGAGAACTATTTCTCTGGTGGCAGAGGTACTCTTAACCCTCAGGACCTTGCTGCCGAAATTGCAAAACTGATCCGTGCACTAGAATCGACAGATCAATATCGTAACAATGGGTCCAAGGTCTTCTCTAATGACACTCATAGAATTCTAGCGGAGGGTTTCTTGTGTGGTGCACTTAGTTACTTGGCCAATCATAATTGCCAGAAATCTGTTCAGCAGTGGATTGATTTCTTCAACGAACCTGATCGTCAACTAAACAGGTGTGATTGGAGACTCTTATTCGTTAGTACCGTTGGTTCTTTGTCGAGTAGTTATACAAGCCCCTCAAAAGTCATTGCGAAGGAATGCTTTGATTTGTGGTTCAGTAGTCCCTCAGAATTGGGTGGCAATCTGCTAACTGACTATTTGCAGGGGGTCTCTGCTAAGATCAGAATAACTGCAAACCCAAAAACATCTGCTGGCAGGATATCTAATAGGGATAGGCATGAAAAAACCTTTAGCCCCTCAGTTGGCCTAATTCCATTTAATACATCGGAAGGTGGAATTCCACGAGATTTTATACGAATCGAATCGGATTCCCCGAATTGCCATGTCATTAGGGTTGCTGATCCTAATTACAACCCTCCGAGACCACTAGATGACGCGACAAAGAGAGGGGGACTCGATATTTCTTCGTTTATTGCTGGAGCCAAGATCCAGGTTACAACTATGAGTTATAGTTCTGATACGGTGATATCAACTATCATAAGGCTGGATAAGTAGAATGACAGAAGGTGATATTAGATCCGCGGAATATTTGACCTGCTTATTTAGGATTCAGAGGGAAATGCTACCTTGCTCCAATTCGGTCAAAGATCGGGTATGGATTGAAAGCTACGATGAGATAGTCAGGGATGGATACAGTATAACTAACCTTCCAAATCTCCTAGCTTTGATTCATCCCGACTTCTACTACAGGAAC
>CAZINL010000074.1:4448-13915 GCA_964540595.1 uncultured Clostridia bacterium | reverse complement strand
CTTGCTGTTCTCGCGCTCTAGCGCTTTTCTTTCGGCTCCCGCTGTCCACGGGCAGCCCGGCTACTGCGGGCGTACATCTCCTTCACACTGGAGCGAGCGCTATCGTCGCTGCGCAGGAAGGTCGGGATCATCTCCCTGAGCTCCAGATCCTCGGCGGGCTCAAAGGCATACGCTCTACTCAATGCGCTCATCGCGACCGGCATGCTCATGACCATCTCCTGCGCCTGCTTCATATCGCCGCGCTCGTAGGCCTCGGCAGAGCGGATGACCCCCCGGTCTTTGGTCAGGTCGAGGACCGCACGGACGATCTCCTCATCACGCTCGGCCTGAGCAAGCTCTTCCTCGCTGCTTACGACCCGCAGTCCCACCGCCAGGATCTGCTCGGCGTGGCTGCCATCCGCTGCAGCGTAGCTGACCGTGATGCTAAACGATACATCAGCCTCCACGAAGTGGTTCTCGATCGGGAAGATGACCTGACTGGGCCAACCCAAGTCCCCGATCACCAGCTCGATACGGTCGCCTTGCACTGATTGGAGGTAGCCATTGAGGTTCTCTCCCACCTCGATCAAGTCGGGGATGAAGAGGGTCAGCTTGACCGCCTTGGCGGTGATCGCCTGCGAGAGCTGCAGCTCCTGGGCGAAGATGCTGTCTAGCTCGCCCATATTGACGATATGGTAGAAGAGCCCGCCGCCGCTGCGCGCCATTTGCGCCATGATATTGGCATCGTAGTCTATCCCGATCCCGAGAGTAGAGACCGTGATGCCGTTCTGCTGACACTTCAGCGCGACCGAAGCCAGCCCATCGACACTGGAGATCCCTTGGTTGGCTTGGCCGTCGCTGAGCAGTACGATCTTGCAGTTGTACTGCTCGGCCTGCTGCGGTGAGATCATCTTCCGCGCTAGCCCGATGGCATCGGAGATATTGGTCGTCCCCCGCGGCTCGATCTGCAGGATGCGATTCGCTATCGAGCGATGATTATCCGGGTTCACCGGGGTCAGGGGCTGCTCGATGCTGGCGATATCATCGAAAGATACCACCCCAAACAGGTCCGTGGGACGCAGAAGGCTGAGGAACTTGATCGCCGCACTGGCGGCATAGTTCATCTTCGTCGCCCGCTCATAGCTCCCACGGGATCGCTCGCTGTGGCCATGCTCCGGACGCCAAGCGGGGCCATCCATGGAGCCACTGCGATCGATGACGAAGATCATCAAGACGGGCTTAGCGTTCTCGACCGCCGGTGCGATCGGTGGCACCAGCTCCACCCGCAGATGGTTGAGACCGTTGCGGCTTAGGATCGCCTCCCTGGCAAACTTCGCTGTCAGCTTCATCATGCTCTCGTCCTCCCTCTCATTCTAGGCTACGGATGAAGTCGATAATCTTCTTGAGGCTAGTCGTGGTGACCCGCGGACTAGCCACCAGCGTCACGTCCTCATTGACGCGGATAGTCCGGCTCTTGGCCGCGTTCGTCGCTGAACTCGGTGGCTCGGGTGCAGCCATGCGTGAGACCGAGGCCGACGCGGTCGGCAGCGGCGCAGCGGGTACAGGGAACCGCTCCTCAGCCTCCGCCAGATAGTGGTTCGCGTAGACCCTGCTGGTCTCCGCCACCCTTGCCAGGCAGCTCGCCCTGATCTCATACAGAGATCGATCGCGGATAGCAACCTTGATCTGGTCCAGGGTCAAGCGGGTATGCTCGCGCAGCAGGCGGATGGCGCGGAGCTTATCCAGATCCTCATCGGTAAAGCAGCGTTTGCCTGTGGTGCTGACCTCAAACATGCTCTTCTCAAAGGCGTAGTAGTTCACCGTCCGCTTGCTGATCTCGCTGTCCCCCTCCGCCTGCAGCACCTGGGCCGCCTCCTCGGCGGTATAACGTCCTTGTTCGTCCATCGTGACCTCCCCTCTCACACTATCGTTACACTATGCTGTAATTATTACACCATGCTGGTATGATGTCAAGAGTTTCCTGAGAGAAACAAGATGGGACGGGTCGCCGCAAAGTAGGTCCTGAGCATGGCGGACTTTAGTACGACTGACAATGGCAATAGGCAGTTTGGAGCACAGTGTCAAGGATAAGGAACCACACGACATACATTCCTCCCCAACCTCATATCGTTATCTGAAGAACTGACACGAACGGAGGGGTTTGTATGGGAGGACGCTATATTGCTGTCGAACCCAATGTAAGAATCTATGTAGAGGACGTTGACCCGGGAGGCGGGAAGCCAATCCTGTTTGTTCACGGTTGGCCAGCCAACCACAAGATGTTTGAATACCAGTTTAACCAGCTTCCTAAGATGGGTTATCGATGCATTGGCATGGATATGAGGGGATTTGGTAACTCAGATAAGCCTTGGAGTGGCTACACCTATGATCGACTGGCAGACGATATTCGGTGTGTGGTGGAAGCGCTCCAATTGGACGACTTCACGCTCGGAGGCCATTCTACTGGTGGAGGAGTCACCATTCGATATATGGCACGCCATAATGGATATGGGGTATCAAAGCTAGCTCTTTTTGCAGCTGCAGCTCCCAGCCTCATCCAGCGTCCATATTTCCCTTATGGATTAACACGAGACGACATCATCAAAATCATTCAAGACACATACAACGATCGCCCCAGAATGCTGCAAGGTTTCGGGGATATCTTCTTCTACCAACATGTGACTGAGCCGTTCTCAGATTGGTTCTTTCAATTGGGGTTGCAGGCAGCAAGCTGGTCCACTGCTGCGGTCGCAAATACCTGGCTAGACGAAGAAGGCCTGTTTTTAGATCTTGGGAAAATACATGTGCCCACACTGATTCTCCACGGCATCCATGATCAGGTTTGTCGCTTCCCATTGGCTGAAGCACAGAACAGAGGAATTGCGAACTCAAGGCTCGTCCCGTTTGAAAACAGCGGTCACGGATTGTTCTATGATGAGCGCGACAGATTTAACTATGAGTTGGCACAGTTCATTGGGTAGAGCCTCTGCTCTGACAATCCGAATCCATTGTCCAGGCTACAATGGGTGTGCCTACACACTCGATGAATTCGGAGCCGTCATGCGGGCCCCACGCGAGATCGCCGCCAGGATGAAGGCATGAGCCTGACGCCTGTATTAGGAACTAGGGAGGGTCGGAGATGCTGGCCCGTCGTGGGACCATTGGAGACCATCCCACGGAGTGCTGCCGAAACAACAAGGGAGTGCCTGCGCCCAACGGCGCCGGCACTCCCTTCGAAATCAGACCCTAACGACCATCAGTTCCCCTAGCGCTTGTTCCGTGACCATTCGAGCACGTTGGCAAGACACCGTCGTTTTCCGATAGTGGAGCTGCCTGGCTGACACCGTTGCATTTGCAGAAGGTCACTATCACCTCTTGGCGAAGATACCTTGAGAGATCGCGTCGGCATCAACGCTTGGCATGGAATTGAGCCAAGACTGAAGGAGGGTATGGGTGCCATGTGTCCACGGATGATATCCGAGAGGTTTCAGACCGATCTGCGGCTAGGCCTGCTAGATCCGATCCTTGATCATGTTCGTCGGGACAACAACGTGACAATCGAGATACGAAGCCACTACATCAATGTCTACTATCGTGGTGGGAATATGCTGCGTATCACCGAGCGACGGAAAGGATACCTTTTCGAATTCGATCTACAGTATATTAAGGCGAATGCCTCGGCTAAAGCGATGATCGGAAGCCTGCCCAGGATCGTCGCCACACCTGGCGATATCGAGGATTGGCGAGAAGCACTACCAGTCATCAAGGCGGAGATGGATAGCTACTTCTCAACCCATGGGAAGGCCGAACGAGAGTTCCAGCAACTGGTGGTGCGAGAGAACAATGCCGGTAGAATCGCCGAGAAGACTGACTACTATATCTGTGATGTGGAGTACCAAGTGAGGGAAACACGCATCGACATGGTGGCTGCTAAGCGCAATGGCAGGGGATGCCTCCGTTTGGCACTGATAGAAATGAAGTATGCTGACAGCGCTTTGGTAGGCAAGTCCGGAGTAGTCGACCATGTGCGCAAGGCTCACACGTTTCTGTCATCCCATGATCTCCTCAAACTCAAGGAGGAGATGGCCGAGATACTCAGCGTCAAGCGCTCACTCGGCCTGATCGCTGGGCTAACTAACGAGCTAGCTTTTAGTGATGAAAAGCCGGAGTTCATCTTCTTGCTGGCCAATCACAAGCCTGCATCTGGGTCACTGCAACTGGAGCTACAAAGGCTCAAGAGCGAAAGCTTCTATCCCGAGTTCTGCAAGCTGGCGGATTTGAAGATTGCCATGGCCAGCTTCTTCGGCTATGGGCTCTACAGAGAATGCGTCTACACGCTCGATGAGTTTGAGACGATCATCCAGGCGTTAAGTCAGGCGGCAGGAAAGCGAGTGAAGTGAGACACAGCACCAGCGCCAATATGGCAGTGTCCGTTGCGGGAAAGGGAGTGCCCACGCCAGCGGCGTAAGCGCTCCCTTAGTCATTGCTCCCGCCTACAAGCCAATCTCGGCTTCCCAGCGGGCTCTGGAAAGGCGCAAAACACAGAAGGTCGTGCGCTGATCACAGTGCACGGCCTTCTGTGTCTTGATCACCGTGGAGTTTCACCCATGCTGCTGCTGAACACGTTTTCAGCGTGTAACCCAGAGTAAAACGCGTCGTCCAGGCTCTCGATATGCCTAGGCTCGTCCAACTGCCCCGGCTGCCACGCCAGCACGGCGTCGATGAACCGCTCAGCTCCTAGGCCTAGCTCGTAGCGCTCACGGGCGCACTTTAGGAAATGCACGATCCGCGAGTTCAGCTTCTGGACCGGATAGGCCAAGCTCGGGTTGGTCAGGTAGTTGAACTCCTTGCGGTAGCGGTCTATCCCGCCCATGACGGTGAAGACGTGGACGAGAAGCTGGCCGAGGGCGAAGTAGTAGGATTCGTCGGAGGTGATGATAGCGGGGTTCGAAGGCAGAAGCGCTAGTTCAGTGCTGCATTCGGAGTTGTCAGCGTGAATGAGAAGCGCCCCCTTCACTGACAGTCGCTGTCCCGTCGACCGGGCGTGTCCGGACCCGACCGTCTCCAGACTGCGGGCTTGCTTACTTAGCGAGTGGAGTCGGCGCTATCTGCTTTACCAAAGGTTGCTGCATGTAATTCGCGTATCTCCATGTCTGTCTTTCCCTTGAGCTGCGTCTCGTAGAAATCGGCAAAGCCCGCCGCTTCGAAATACTGCGTGAGTTCCTCGATCATGTCACTAATCGTCATGTTGGATCTCCTTTCCACCTTGTTCTGCTCCCGGTTTAGTTCCGACACCATTGAATTAAGGCGGCTGCCAAGGTTCTCAACTTGCCTCACTAGCATTCTCTGCCAGAGCTGCTCGTTGGTTCCGTCGAGCACCGGCTCCTCTTCCAGACCGGTTCTCCTATTAACATACACCGTTTTACCATCCCTCACAGCAGTGAAGTATTTGTTGTCCAAAGGGTCAGATGAACCTAATGTGCCCAAACCTTCGATACGATCATATATGAAATCAAGTCCCAATGGTAGATCGACGTGGTCATCGGTAGAGGAGTTTCTCTCTAGCCTTGTCTCGTCACAGATTAGGGCTAGTTTGTTATTCCGCTCTAAGGCGGCCCAATAGACACTTCCCCACTTATAGGTCACATTGGCCGAGATCCCCTCATAAATTGGTCTTAGTTTCTCCGGTTCCTTCCCAGATGGACCGCCTGACGCGATTCTCATAGCCACAACTCGCTTGGCCTCGTTCTCATCGTAAACATCATAGACGTAGTCAGCATCCCGTTCGCAGAAGAGGAGACCGCGGTATGGAATGATCACCTGATACATACACGGTATGACCACACTGAAGTCCGACATCACCAAACCATACTCTCGAATGTTGACTAGGCGCCCTGCGCTACACCCGATGCTGCCCTTTCCGGCGTTCGATCTGAAGGCGTATACCGTGAATGAAGGACGGTATGTAAGATCATGCTCCATAGAAAACCCTGTCAGTACAGCCGTATAAGTCGTAGCACCTTGGGCCCGTGCCACAAAACCGTAGTCAGTCATTGTCTCTGTCACCAGTGTCTGACTAGAGGCCGAGAGAATCTTGATCCCCATCAGAGCACCAGGCATTGTGTATTTGTAATCATCGGGTGATGCAAATGCTTCTTCCTCATAGTAAGTCTCAATCCGAAATTCGTCACCTAACCGGGCATTATCGAGCCAACCAGGGTAAGTGACATTGTCAGCAACAACTTTCACATCGGTAAGAGATAGGCTCGAGATGGAAAGGCTTTCATATCTCCGGCAATTACCTCTAACTGCTTCTTTCTCCCCTTTCCCGATCAGCCTAAGATTGCCAGTAGCTTTCTGGCTTGATGCCAGTTCAAATGGTTCTTGTTTTGGATCCATTTCTATTACTAATAGTTTACTGGTCTTCCTCTTCACCGACGCTTTCAAGCCCAGATTGTGCTGGAGGCTCTGAAAGATTTTCCGGTCTCGGTCTTTTTGCGCTGTTATGAAGCCCAAGCAGTCTCCATCGGAATTGCACACCTCGATTGCACTTAGGACCAGGCGAAACGGCCTGAGCCTGATAATCACCAGGTCCCCAGGCCTAAGCTTCTTCACCGATCTGTCGTTGTTCTCGATCCTAATTCTGGAGTAATATACCTTGAATTCTCGGAGCTTGCTGTCTGAACCTTTATCCGCAGTAGTCGGTTCCATGGAGCCATATGAGATGACCTCGGTCACAGGATAAGCATCACCACCCCGGCTCTTGAACGCACAGCCAGCCTCAATGACCTCGCCCACCGCCCCAGCTCTCTTACCGTCCACTCTCACCTTGGAGCCGACACCAATCTTCACATCATCTGTCTTGTAGATAAAAGATCGGTTATCTTCGAACTTGACTTTGACATATCTGGTCAATGGTATCCCCCCTCTTTGGTGAAGTCTTCGGTTTACCGAGCGAAGGGCATCTCTGGACAATGAGGCAGACTAGGATCCGTACTCAGGCTAATCTGCACCCATGTCGTGTGTCTTTTGGCGCATATCCTCGCTTCGTTGTGTCCTCATCTTTCACGAAAGACATGTCTGGTTCGTTCGTGAAATGGAACATGGTAGGCAATTACCTACCATGTTCGTCACAAGCGGCCAATGTCCTCTGAGAAGACTTAACATTGCGATGGAGCGACCTGCCTTACGTAATCCACCAGCGGCTGGAGATCAACGGATGTCACAGATGGTCCCCAGGATATCCGCAGCGCAGAGTCCACCCTTTGTTGATCCAGCCCCATTGCGGTAAGCACATGGCTGGGAGTGTAGCTGCTTGATGTGCAGGCAGAACCATTTGAGAAAGCGTAATGATCTTTGAGCGCAATCATCAGTGCTTCTGAGTCTACTCCAGTGAAACTGATGTTTAGACAGTTCCCAAGGCTGTGTTCAGTAGTGCCGTTGATCTCGTACCTAACAAGCTCCAGCTGCTGCACAATCGACCGCTTAATGTCGAGGCAGGAGTTGAGCCATTGCGGATGGTTCCTGTGTGCGACTTCAGCAGCAACTGCAAACCCCACTATAAGCGCTACCGGTAGAGTACCGGGTCGCAGCCCTCGCTCCTGTCCCCCGCCATAGGCGATGGGTTTTATGGGAGGACGCTTGAGGCGACGTGGCTTCCTGACAAGAGCTCCTATGCCCTGCGGTCCATAGATCTTGTGACCACTAACTGAAAGCAGATCATAGCGGCAGTCCTGCAGCGCATCAACTAGTTTGCCGAATGACTGAGCTCCATCGACATGAAAATATGCCGAAGTCTTGGCCAACTCATCGCCGATGGCCTTGATCGGCTGGACTACGCCTGTCTCATTGTTTGCGTGCATCACACTTACCATCAAGGTATCTTCACGGACCCGTGACAGCACATCCTCAACTCGCACCCGACCAGTGTGGTCAACCGGCACCAGTTCAACCTCGAAGCCGCGCTGTGCCAAGTGTGCAAGTGGCTCAAGAACCGCTTTGTGCTCGATCGCGGTAGAGACAATGTGTCGCTTGCCATTCTCGGCCCCCCACTGAGCCAATCCTAATATGGCTATGTTGTTGCTTTCGGTGGCACCACTGGTAAAGATGACATCGCTCTTCTCTACACCTAATACCGCACCGATCTGTTTCCGTGCCTGCTCAACAGCTTCGTTTGCGCGCTGGCCAAAGATATGGGTCCGGCTGCCTGCATTACCGTAGTTGTTGCGCAGGACCTCGATCATGGCTTCCAGCACCTCAGGAAGTGGGGGTGCCGTGGCACTGTAATCTAGGTATACTGGCATGTCACACCCCTACTTCCTCATCGCCCGTTAGGTCTTCCCTGCTGAAGACTAACCCTACTAGATCGGTGATTGATCTGATGTGATTGGTTGCGGCCATGTAGGAGATCCCTCGGTGAAGATGCAGCCGAAATTGGTGGGCAAGAGTGGCGGGATCAGGGTCAAGGCCGTCATCAAGGCACCTCTGTATCATCAGAGCAGTATAGACCTCATGGTACTCGCCGGCGAACACCTGCCAGCTCATCTCCACGTTGCTGTCGCTAGGAATATCTTGCTCTGCTGGCACGCCGGGTTCTTGCAGCGAGTAACAGAAGGCCCATCGGCACAGCACATTCCAATTCTGGATGCCAGTCTTACCCTTAAGTCTGGAGAGCTGATCCTTCGCCTGTTGCGATAACCTAATCTGCCTAACAATCATTAGTCGCCACCCCCGCACTTTCGAAATAGCCATCGGCTACTCTCGTTCGCTGCTGGTCATCACTGTATGACAGGAGATACTGACGACCAATGTGAGGTTCTAATGACGATAGGTACGGTCCAATGATCTCGGTATCCGTAGACAGAACGATTACCTGATGGCTGGCATTGGGAAGATACTTGGCCACGAAATTCATCCGGTGTGAGGAGTCCAAGCGTCCCATCGGGGTATCTATGATGACCGGTAACCTACGGCCCGAGGCCCTTGCTAGTCCCCAGAGTAAGGCGACAGCAAGCATCTGTTTTTCTCCGCTGGATAACCGTGCCTTGGGAACCTCTCGCTGCTGGGAGTCATATAGACTGATCCTCAGGGTCTCTGGATCGATCCCCACTCGAACAACGAGCCCGTCTTTGCGGGTCAGGACATCTAGGGCCTCTTCCACATGGCGAGTTAGCGCAGCCACCTTCTGTTTGATCACCAGCTCTTTGAAGGCCCGCATGGTCTGCTGAGATCTCAGAGCATACCGGATCACGCGCTCTGCCTCGTCCATATCGATGGCCTTGTCCCGAATGCCAGTGATCCTCGAGTCCACTTTTCGGATCTGCTGCTCCAATGACGCTATGTGCTGGGTGAGCTGATCTTTCCTCTGACTCGTTATGGCGATCTGCTGACTCAGCTTGGTAATCGACTTCAGCTTGTCCTGGAGCTTGTCGTAATCAAGATCAAACATCATGTGCCGGTCCAGCTGCTCCTTGTTGGCCGCTAACCTG
>CAZINL010000074.1:1591-4438 GCA_964540595.1 uncultured Clostridia bacterium | reverse complement strand
GCGATGCTGAGCAAGCTCACTAAGCTGAGCCACGCCAACGGGTGTTACCGGGAAAACGCGTTTGGTCTCGGACAAGCGCAGTAGTTCCGTCTCCTGGTCTTCCAGTATACGACGCACCTCAGCATTCAGGACATTCCCAGGCTGTCTATCCAGCCACTGTAACACCTGCTCATTGCGCTGTTTCATTACAGGCAGTGCAGCTTGGGCGTTGGCGACGCCGTTATCGTACTCTATCGTTTTACGGATCTTCTGCACGAGCCCGACCACCAGCCCAAGTGGTAGCAGTCCACCAGAGAGATTGACCAAGTCTGCTTTGGCCTGAGCTAGCTCATCCCGAGTACGATCGCGATCTTGCAGCATTACCTGCTGGTTTTCCATCACCAGACCACCAGATGTGAGATACGTATCCTGTTCCTCGCGGATCCGTATATTCGTGCGAGCTACGTCCGTATTTGCACTGGCGAGCTCTTGCTTGGTCCTTTCGAGCTCCGTTTGCAGGCTATCTCTTTCAGCGATATGGGCATCAAGCGCGTCCTTCAACTCGGAGTCCCTGATCTGCGATCTCTCACGCCGTACCAAATGGTTAAGATCGGAGATCAGTCTCTCGACCACTTCCAGACCCAGCATCGATTTGATGGCCTGCTGTAGGTGGATAGGTGTCTCATCAGACTCCGCCAGCGTCGCGATTTTCTCGCCATCGAAGAAGAACAGTCCTGCCAATCCCACGGGGATCAGCTGTTCTACATAGGTGTCCCATGTCTTGCCTAGATACTCATCCAGTAGCCCGTCGCGCCAGACTTCAAGCTTGTCCGAGACCCGAACTTTGGCTATTCGCCAGGACCGCCTCACACGTATCCGCGTGATATCACGGTCAGAAGTCAGTTCTAGGTCTACTTCCACCCAGCTAGAGACACCGGAAGGAGTGTCTTTGTTGATCAGGCTCGCCAGGTACCCCAGATAGCCTCCTTCATAGTCACGGCATGATGGTGATCTACTCCCATAGAGAGCCAGCAACACAGCATCAAGTAGGCTACTCTTACCCACACCATTAAGCCCACCGATAAGCGTAATGGATCTGTGAGAGCCATCGTGAGCTGCTGCCGGGTGGATCTCATTTTCCCCAGCGTAGACACCGTAGTGGTTAACTCTAATCGTTCGTATGATCATCGCAGTCAGATCCCTCTTCTTGTTCTTCATCCATACCGACCTGTGCCAGGTCAGCGTCAGTGCCTGTCAGTGAGGCTTCGCGCCTCTTCTGAAACTCAAGGGCGTCATCTTCATTGGCATAGAAGCAACGGCGTATTACGTGTTCGAGAGTGTCTGTAAGGCTCTTGCGCATCGTGACACCTCGGCTTCCCAGCTCTACATCTAGTAGCGAAGCTTGAAGCTCTAGATAAACGTGGTCGTCTCCACATAGCGAACGGAGTAGATCCCATTCATCCTTGCCAAACGGGCCTTGCTCAAGATCGTCGAAATATGGGTAGGCCTTGCCTGTTACATCCTGATAGATCCTCGGCAGTTGATCGTCAAACTCGTGTTTCTCTTGGACCCAGATCCGACGGATCTCCCTCATCTCATCGTCCGTAATCAGTCGATATTGCCTGACATCCTCTGGACCTTCATTTTGCACTTGCATCTCAACCTCAAGCAATCTGCGTAGAAACCTCTCCCGCCACTCCTTGATGTAGGGCCCTGGGATGGGTCGACCGGTGCGTGGGTTGATCTTGATGGTCCCGTTCATTCGGCGGTAGTCACGCCGATCAGAGTCGTTGATCTTTGCGTTGGGTTCGAGCGGGTTGAAGACGGCAATCTCGTTACGGAACTCAAGAAGCGGAAGCATCCATGCCTTTTCCTCATCGTTCTGGATCATCGCCTGCATGGACTTGTCATTGCTAACCAGGGTGCAGACCCAGCATCCGAAGCGGCTATTGCCGCAGCTAGGAGTGCTGGTGTCTACCACCAGAGGACACTCATTGTCAGCGGAAGCGCCACGATACATGTTCAGTAGATCCCGATTATCGCGCCCCCATGGGTTCTTGTACTGGTTCAGATACCACCAGACGTTATCGCTTGACCATTCCTCGATCGGCGAGAAGACCAGCGAGTTTAGTAGACTTACGTTTGGGCTGAGCCACTGCCGTATCCGTCTAGCCTCGTACCTGTTCATCAATGCCGCACGGGCGGAGCTCTCAGCTTTACGGGTCCCAAGGACAAGTATGGCCTCACCGTGGGTCTTGACCATGTTCGTTATAAAGCGATTGGATGGGTCAATCTTGAGTCTGCTGGTGCACCATCGGAAGTTCTGCCTGGGAGCGGGATAGCCTCGGCCAATTAGATTTACCCAATAGGTGTCCTTGACTACAGGGGTTAGGCGTTTCGGATGAATGGGTAGCTCCTGTTCTGCTGCAGCGACCTTCATTAGTCCAAGTGACTGACTGACCCATTTCGCCACAACAGGTTGCTCGACCAAGGTGTCAGTGCTGATCACATACACAGGCTTGTGGCGCCTGTCAGCCGAAAGCTCTTTCAGTGAGTACCAGACCAGCTGTAGTACAGCTGTAGAGTCCTTACCACCGCTGTATCCAATCACCCAAGGTATGGAATCGGACATATATAGCTCTTTCACACGCTCGACAAGCTCGTTGATAGTTGCTCTTGACACTATGGTCTCAGACATGATCTGGTCCCCCTAATCACTGACTGATTTCGAGGCCATCAAGGCCTGCTCTGCCACCTGCTCTTCCTCGCTTAGTTTTAACCCCAGCTCTCTCTTAATCGAGTTGGCTAAGAGGGTAATGTTGTTCCGCGATATGGAGATCTTGCCCCCTATTGTAGCTCGACCTTCCC
>CAZINL010000074.1:1357-1581 GCA_964540595.1 uncultured Clostridia bacterium | reverse complement strand
TCATCTGTCGCAGCCGCTTCATTTCTGCCCTCCAGCTTGATGGGTAGGCCGCCATGAGGCTCCGTCCTGCACGCCCTATTGCGACTAACGCAACAGTGTGTGCATGAATGTAGTTCTTGCGGAGTTCTGCTGCTGACAGATCGCCACGTTGGACATCTTGCCACGCACTGATGTTGGCGGCCACTTCCTGCCAGAATGCGACGGCTATCTTCAGGCGCTCTTCA
>CAZINL010000074.1:366-1347 GCA_964540595.1 uncultured Clostridia bacterium | reverse complement strand
TCGGTCCCATCCAAATCAGCAAGCAATTCCTGAGTAGCTTGATATACTCCGCTTAGGGTAAACAACTTCGTGGAGCGATTGGATATCGTTGTTTTATCGGTCTCTGTCGTTCCTCTGAAAATGTCTACTCTTTGTATCACGTCACGAGCAAGCTGTGCAATAGGATCCCGATAATCATAGAGAATGTTTAGAGACCGAGTAGGCCTGATCGCATACCTGTTGAGATCAGCAAACATCTGTTGCGACCTGTGTAGTCCTAGATCCGCGAAAAAAACACACGCAATGGTCTCACTAGCCAGTTCAGGACGCTTCTTTAATGCGGACTCGATGGCTGCACGTCGATGCTGCCCATCGTTGATGACAAATCGCGCCGACATTGGTATCCGAATATGCCCAACGTTGTAGTTAATTGGGTCTGATGAAAGCGGTATGAACTCAATATCTGCATCCACTGACGCTGTAATCGCGGAAAAGACATACTCCGATGGGTTCTTGACCATGTACTCGCACATGGCGGGAATGCGCGCCTTGTTCAACGTACGCTGCGCGCGGAGTTCTGGGCGCAACTCTTTCTCATCAAAGAGGAATATTCTCGGGATGATATGTAATGGACACATAGTCGTGTAGTACTCTCTTGTAGCCTGAATTCCTCGTATCGCTGGGAAAGTATAATAATATGCGTTGGACATCTCCATTCACCCCTTTGGAAGTATGTTTTGTGCCTCTGGAAGTATAATTTCCGCAAGAAGTGCCATTTCCCTTCTACTTTTCCATATCTTTTTCATCGATTAAACGGAACATAGAGAACCCAGAGAAATGCTAAGCAAAGCCGGGGTTTCACACCCCGGCTTTGGCTGTTTGATGATCTATGTGGATCGGTTACTACTACTTAGTCTGGCTGAACCCAACGGACAACCGACTTTCTAGTCCTCTCTCGCGAAGCCACCCAAGAATATGCGGCGTCAGGTCAACAACAGTCGC
>CAZINL010000074.1:0-356 GCA_964540595.1 uncultured Clostridia bacterium | reverse complement strand
GAGAACCAAGAAAACCGGTAATCGAACTTGCAGACTGCGGGAAATCGTCACAGTACCGTTCGATGCGTGACTTATAGTGAAGGGCGTCTGTTGGGTTGTCGACAAGCCCGCTAACCAACTGCAATGATTCGGGCAGCGAGCCGGCCAGAGATTTGGCTGCGGAGCGCCAACGACTTTGGCAGAGGTATGCAAAGCTCGAAACAGCCGCCTGATAGCTTCTGCTGTCATTCTGCGATAGTCCATGAATGGTACCAATCTTGTCAGCAGCATCGCGAAGAAAGGCTAAGAGATGGATCTGGATCTCGTGGCTGAGCGATACATCCAGGACTATCCCCAGACCACAAGCAGCATCGACC
>CAZINL010000073.1:11574-13972 GCA_964540595.1 uncultured Clostridia bacterium | reverse complement strand
GATGGTACTTGGGGCGCAAGCCCCTGGGAGAGTAAGACACCGCGGGACAAGAAAACACACATGCGAAAGCATGTGTGTTTTCGTTTGTCTGCCGACAGGTTGGAGGAAACGCGGGCGCAGCAGAGCGGCGCCCCTACATGGGGTAACTAACTGAACATAGTCACACGTACAGCCCGGTTGTAGGGGCGCTGCTCTGCCGCGCCCGCATACTTTGCGCCGCTAGGCGCCCTGGGAGAGTAGCCACCGCGGGACAAGAAAAACACCACTCAAGAGAGTGGTGTTTTTCGTTTACCTGCGTGGCATTTGAAATAAAGGTGACAGGCTACTATTTTCAAACTCAGTTATGGATTATGGTTACGGATAATGCTTTGCCCCTTCCGAAGCGCCGCCAGGCGCCCTGGGAGAGTAGACACCGCGGGACGAAACGTGGTTCCATTCCCGTTTCCCAGGCAATAACACATTCGCATGCGAAAGCTGCTTTCGATAAGCACATCCAAACGCGTAGGGGCCGGTCTGAGACCGGCCCCGTATGCGGTTACAGTGCAACGTTTTAACAAATGGTGCCAGGCACCATTTGTTAAAACGTTGCTGCTTGTCACTCCCTACAAACTTATCACCTTTGTCGCCGCCTGCAGTTGCTCATTGATCTCGTACATATTCGATATCCGTCCTACTGCCAACTGCTCCTTGACGCCGTAGAAGTCCAAGCAAGTTCCGCAGGAGAGTATCTCCACACCCTGTTCGGCCAATTCCCGAACATGATGCAGCACAGGCGAACCCTCGATGGTCAACTTGACGCCTGTGTTGAGAAAGATAACCGTAGCGGGCAGATGCTCTGGGGTCTGGGTCAGCGTATAGAAGTAGGATTTCATCAGGACCTGTCCCAGCTCTTCTGCGCCAATGCCCAGTAGATTGGACTTGACTAGCAGCGCCGTTCTACTCGCAATCTCCACCGTGGAGCGCTCGACAGGCGCAGCGTGATCTTCCTGACCGCCGTTCTTGGTAATGGTCAGGTGAAAAAGGTCGCCTTGCTCCTCGACCGTGCATGAACAGCCTAACGATTGTACCAATCGCTTCACGTTCTCCCTCGCTGCCACGTTGTCAACGATGGAGACGACCACGCCAGCAGTCATCGCATCCAGAGCCTTTTTCGTATTGATCACGGGTTGCGGACAGGCCAACCCGCGATTATCGATGATTTGTCCCATGCCAGCTCACCTCTTTGTTTGAGATATAGATGTATATTCAGCGCCAAAAGTTGCATTCCTCTAATGTCTACTATAATAAGAGGTTATAAAAATGTGGCAGCGAGTAGTCCGCTCACTGCCACGCCTATCTACGCTACTGCCATAGCTTGATGAGATCCACCCCCTGGAAATAGTGGCGCATGATCTCATCATGCCTTTTTCCTTGTTCGGCCATGGCATAGGCTCCCCATTGATCAAGCCCCACTCCATTGCCCCATCCTCGGCCGACGAACACGACCTTGTCTCCGTCGGTATAGACATTGTCGATGAGAGTTGATTTCAAAACCGAGCTCCCCAGCCGGGAGCGCAGTTCGGCTCCTGCCAACTGCACATTGCCTATCTGGACCTTCGTGGCCCTGCCTGACGGTCCGCGTTCGGCGATGGTGGCGCCCGTCACCGATCCGGCCTTCGGTCCAGCGACATTCTTCAAGCTACTCAGCGGGATGGCAGCCTGCCAATGTTGGATATTCTCAGGTGTCTTCGGCGAGGCAGGAGATGGAACGCTGGCCAGATAGGGTGTCTTGCCGATATCGACGCTGGTAGGGAAGCTCTCCTCGAGGGTTGCCGTTTGTCCGCCGGAGAACGAACTGAAGAAACCGTTGATTGGTTCCCCTTGATAGGTAGCGATCAGACCGCGGGTGCTCTGGACAGCTTGCCGAACCCGTTCATCTATCTTCTTGGCATCATAGACTTGCAGATGGTTCATTGAGGTGCAGGCATCGGTCTTGTGCAACTGCCGGGGAGTACCATCATTGACCATGGACCAGATGGTGAGGCTGCGAGCGGTTATGGCCTGGGCCGCCAGGGCTTCGAGTGGAAACTCAGGGTCCATCTCCGCAGCGATCACCCCGGCGATATAGTCGTCCATCTTCATCCAGGCGGTTTGGCCTGTCTCGTGAATGAAGACCGAGATGGTTGGCTCAGTCTGATACTTGTCCAAACGGGGGGACCTCAGCGGCGGTGCTGGCGGGATGATAGGGGCTGGTTCCGGAATGGGTGGCGTCTCGAAACGACGCGGGGCAGGGACACTTTCAATGGCTGTCGCTATGATGATGAAGAATAAGCTGATGACCGTGATGTAGGTGAGTATTCGACGAAGGCGAGCATAGTCCATGCATTCACCCCTCTTTTCTTAAGCATGATCTCACTCA
>CAZINL010000073.1:0-11564 GCA_964540595.1 uncultured Clostridia bacterium | reverse complement strand
TCACCGCTAATACTAGAGAGCAGAAAGGTGGATGATGGAATGAGGTCGATACGCTCTGTGTCTCTCTTGACATTGACGGTAATTCTGCTCTCGCACGTGCTAATGGCTGCGCCGCTAGCAGAGATTGATACCGTAGAAACCACTCGGACCATCAGTACCACCTCTGGGGAGATCATGCTGACGACGAGTATCGAAGTTCATGTTGGTGATCAGTTTCTAAATGAAGACAATACACTGTATACGGTCATCAGCGTCGATGGTCAACAGGCGGTGGCTGAGCGAACGGGACAGGTTGATCTCAGATCCTTCCTGCTGCCTCAGACGTTGGCGGTCGACCAAGACGCCATCCCGGTCCAGGCCAGGCAGGGCCAAGTAGGGATCTATCATACCCACGGCTGGGAGTCCTACCGTCCCTCGGATGGAACCACCCAGCGAGTTGGTCGCGGAGGCATATTCGATGTGGGTGATGCCATGGCTGCCGGCTTTCAGGACCGTGGCATAACAGTCGAGCGTTCGCCGAATCAAGAGCGCGACTATAGCACGTCAAGACGGACCGCCATGGATCTCCTGAAGTCGGGGAGCAGCGTCATTATCGATGTGCATCGTGATACGGCTCCCGCATCCGAATACCGACATACCATCGGCGGTGAGGTCGCCACCAAAGCCCTGCTGGTTGTGGGGCGGCAGAACCCGAACATGGCTGTGAATCAGGAGTTGGCCTACCGCATCAAGGGAGCGGCCGACTCCAGCAATCCGGGGTTAATCAGAGGCATCTTCATGGCCCACGGCAACTATAACCAGGACCTCTCGCCGCGAGCGGTCCTAGTGGAGCTTGGCAGTGCATCGAGCGCCAAAGAGGCAGCCAGCCGGTCAGCCTATGCCTTCGCTGGCATCATTGCCGACCTTCTTTTTCCGCCCGTCGCGGCACCAGTTGCCCCGGGGCAAGAACAGACGATGCAAGCCCCAGCCCCCCCTACCGCCGCGCTAGCCGAGCGTCGAGCAGTCTGGCAGTCGTATCTGGCGTGGGGCGCCCTCATCCTGTTCATGGTGGGTGGCTTTCTACTGATCAACGAGACCAGCTGGGATGCCTTACGTCAGCGAATCAGACGTTTCACTACTGAAGAGTTTAGCGATCTTCTGGGGCGGGTCAAACGCAAGTAAGACCCGTCCCTTTCTTATTCTCATAGCCTGGACCGGAATGGGAATAATGTAAAAAATAACAGCCAGTGGCAGAGCGTCACATTTATGGCAATGCCTTTTTTGGACAAACTGTCAGTGACTGTAGGCAGAAAGAAGGAAACCGTCTGTCGATAACGAATACGTCTAACATCCGCTTCTTGGGTACAAAGCCACCTCGGAGGCCTTCCACAGCAATGATCTTCACGCCACTGATGTAGATTAACGCGGCGACTAGTCAGCACGGTAGTAATGGACATGGCCTCCAAGTGACTTAGGATATCACATCTAGATATCACATCTAAAGGAGGAGAACTTGTTGAAACGATACTCCGCAGACAAGATTCGTAACGTTGGCTTATTCTCGCATGGTGGAGCGGGTAAGACGTCTTTGGCTGAGGCACTGCTTTTCACTGCCGGGGCCATCGACCGATTGGGGAAGGCTACCGAGGGTACCACTACCATGGACTACGATCCCGAAGAAGTCAGGCGTAAGATTACCATCAATACCACTCTCGCTCCCGTGGAGTGGAAGGACCACAAGATCAACTTAGTGGATACCCCTGGGTACCTCGACTTTGTTGGCGATGTGGTTGCTGCCATGCGTGTGGTAGATGGTGCTCTGATCCTCGTCGATTCTGTATCAGGTGCGGAGGTTGGCACGGAGAAGGCCTGGGATCTGGCCAGCGAGCGGCAGCTGCCCCGGATGATCGTGATCAATAAGATGGATCGCGAGAACGCCAACTTTACCAATACCTTGGATAACCTTACGCAAAAATTCGGCAACCGCCTAGCCCCGATCATGCTCCCCATTGGGCAGGAGAGCAGTTTCCAAGGCGTTATCGACCTGGTGAAGAAGAAAGCTTATTACTACAAAGATGCCTCTGGTAAGAAGATCGAAGAAAAAGAAATTCCGGCTAACCTCGCCGACGAAGTCGAACAGTATCGTGCCCGCTTGATGGAAGCGGTTGCTGAAGCTGACGATGACTTGATGATGAAATTCCTCGAGGGCGAAGCCTTTACTGATGAAGAGATTCAGATGGCCGTGCGCGTAGGCACCCGGACGGGTAAGTTTGTCCCCGTGGTTTGCAGTGCTGGGGTCAAAAACATCGGTAGTGCACAGTTGCTGGACGTCATCCTTGATTGCTTCCCAGCGCCGGCCGATATGCCCGCGGCGAAGGCTGCTCATCCTGAGACAGGCGACAATGTGGATGCCAAAGTCGATCCCAATGCGCCCATGGCTGCTTTGGTGTTTAAGACCATGGCTGACCCGTACGTCGGCAAGTTAACCTTGTTCAAGGTCATGTCGGGTACGTTCAAGTCCGATGGCACCGTCTTCAATGCCAGCAAGGGACGCCCCGAGCGCATCGGTCAGCTGTTTGTCATGAAGGGCAAGAACCAGGAACCCGTGGAATCACTGGTGGCTGGTGACCTAGGCGCAGTGGCCAAACTTCAGGAGACCACTACCTCCGATACCCTCTGTGATCGCGAGCGTCCGTGCGTGTTTGAGCGCATCAGTTTCCCGCATCCTGTCCTGTCGGCGGCAGTTGAGCCCAAGTCCAAGGGTGACGAAGATAAGATCGGTACTGGGTTTGCCCGCCTAGCCGAAGAGGATCCGACCTTCAGTGTCCACAAGGATCCTGAGACCAAACAAACCGTCATTACCGGTATGGGTGACCTGCATCTTGAGGTCATTGTCAGCCGCTTAGCAAAGAAGTTCGGCACTGAGGTGAACCTCGTCGAGATCAAGATCCCGTACCGTGAGACCATCCGCGGCTCGGTGAAGGTCGAAGGTAAGCACAAGAAACAGAGCGGTGGTAAAGGCCAGTTCGGTCATGTGTGGATCGAGATGGAACCATCATCCACTGGCTTCGAGTTTGTTGATAAGGTCTTTGGCGGCTCTGTGCCGCGGCAGTATATCCCCGCCGTGGAAAAGGGACTTCGGGAAACCATGGAAAAGGGCGTTCTGGCGGGTTACCCCGTGGTTGATATCCGCTGCAGCCTCTATGATGGTTCCTACCATAACGTCGACAGCTCAGAAATGGCCTTCAAGATCGCGGCCTCGTTGGCGTTTAAGAAGGGCTTCCAGCAGGCCAAGCCCGCCCTGCTTGAACCGATCATGAATGTTGAAGTGACGGTTCCTGATGAATACATGGGCGATATTATTGGTGACCTGAACAAGAAACGCGGCCGTATTTTGGGTATGGAACCAGTCAACGGGCGGCAGGTGGTGAGGGCCCTGGCACCGATGGCGGAACTCTTCAAGTATGCTACTGATCTGCGTTCCATCACTCAGGGTCGTGGCTCCTTCGAGATGAAGTTCGACCACTATGAGGATGCTCCGGCGCTAGTCGCTGAAGCAGTGATCGCGGCTCATAAGAAAGACGCTGACGACGAAGAGTAATGCGCCCATGAATGCGCAGCCGATTTGAGCGGGCTGACGGGTTCTGAGACTAGACAGTAAAGAGAGGAGTGCACGGCACTCCTCTCTTTCGTCTCTGTGACTGCTACCCTCTTTCAGGCGGCTCGGGTTGTTCTTGGTCTTCCCACCAATCACCGAAGGGATCATAGGGATCAACGAACGCATCATCGGTAGCCAGCTGCCATTCCTGATCCGCTGGTATATCATCAGGTTGGATATACGATGGGGTCCTTTTCGGGGGGTGGGCCATGGACCATGATGTTAGCAAGCGATCACCACCTTCCAGTTTAGCGTCTTGCATAACTTGGTCTTTCGGAACTTGTATGACGTTGGATCAAGATGTTGAGGGTCGCGGGAGTGTAACATAATTACGCGGCAGAGCCGCAGAAATTATGGATGCAGATCGCCGCTTGCGCGTGCGACTGCGAGATGCGGTCATGCAAGTTCCTGAGTCGACAATTCGCTATTAGTATGGAAATCGAGATCTGATTTATACTGAGTGTGAGGGTGGGGCTGGCTGGTAGCTACCAGGCCCCTCCGCGTGAGGAGGAACACCAACAATGGCAACCGTCGTGCTGAAACGTCAACGTAAGAAACGACTTGAGGCTGGTCATCCATGGATCTACCAATCCGAAGTCGAGGAGATCCGTGGCGAGGCGTCTCCCGGCGACATGGTGGATATCGTCAACCATCAAGGGCACTTTCTCGCCCGCGGATATATCAATCCCCGTTCGCAGATCATCGTGCGTGTGGTCAGTTACGGCCACGACGACCTCGATGACGAGCTGATTACCAGTCGTCTGCAGCAGGCTCTTGCTTGGCGGGAACGGTTTCTTCCTGGGGCAACGTCATATCGCCTGGTGTATGGTGAGGCTGACTTCCTCCCGGGGCTCGTGGTCGATCGTTTCGAGGACGTGCTGGTGATGCAGATCCTAACGCTCGGCATGGAGGTCCGTCGACAGCTGATTATCGACGCCCTGACCAAGATCATGCAACCGCGCGCGATCTATGAGCGCAATGACGTACCGGTACGCGAGTTGGAGGGCCTGAAGCTGTATCAAGGCTGGACGTATGGCGAGGGTCCCGAGAACGTCACCATCGAAGAAAACGGCCTCAAATTCAGAGTCAACATTGTCGAGGGGCAGAAGACCGGTTATTTCTTTGACCAGCGGGAGAATCGGGCTGCCCTTCGTCCCATGGTGCCCGGAGCCCGTGTCCTAGACTGCTTTTGTCATACCGGCTCCTTTGCCCTCCATGCTGCCTACTATGGGGCGCGCGAGGTCTTAGGCATTGATATCTCAGAAGTGGCCATCGAACAGGCGCGGAGCAACGCAGAGCTTAACAGCCTGACCAGCGTACAATTCCGCGTCGGCAATGCCTTTGACGAGCTCAGGAGCTTCTATGATCAGGGGGAACGATTCGACCTGATCATCCTTGACCCACCGGCCTTTACCAAGAGCCGCCACAATATCGAGGGTGCGTACCGCGGTTACAAGGAGATCAATCTGCGTGCGATGAAGATCCTCAACCCCGGCGGTTTTTTGGTCACAAACTCATGCTCCTATCACATGTCGGCGGAGTTGTTCCATACCATGTTATTGGATGCACGTACGGACGTTCATCGTCCAGTTCGGTTGGTTGAGTGGCGAACCCAGGGTAAGGATCATCCCATCCTCTTGGGCTCGGACGAGACACAGTATCTGAAATACGTGATCTTGCAGGTTCTCTAGTGCCTTGATCCCTGATGGAATGGAGGTGCCCCCTTGATACCTCTGCGTGACAATGTCCAATCTCGTCGCTTTCCGGCGGCTACGCTCTTCCTGATCTTCGTAAACGTTCTTGTCTACCTGTTTGAGATCACTCTGGGGTCAAGAGCGTTGTCACAGTTCATTCGCATCTATGGGGTAACCCCGTATTACTTCACCGTAGGGGAGTGGCCCTATGCACAGTTCCTCCCGCTCTCATTGACCCTGGTGACTACCCAGTTTCTCCACGGGGGGCTTCTGCACTTGGGGGGCAATATGCTGTTTCTGTGGATCTTTGGCGACAATGTCGAAGACCAACTGGGATCAGTGCGCTATCTGCTGCTCTATCTCGGCAGTGGAGTCATCGGCTCCCTGGCTCATATTTGGCTGGAACCGATGTCGCGGACACCGCTTGTCGGTGCTAGTGGTGCGATCGCTGGCGTATTGGGTGCCTATCTCATGCTCTTTCCATGGGCGAAGGTCAAGACTTTGGTGCTTCTGGGGTGGTTCCTTACCACGGTCAACATACCCGCCATCATCTTCTTGGGCTTCTGGTTCTTGATTCAACTCTGGTCTGGGAGCCAAATGAGCCTGAGTATGGCTCAGGATGCGGTTGCCTACTGGGCCCACGTGGGAGGCTTTGCGTCCGGGTTCTTGCTGGTGAGGCTGATGCGCCCTCGGCGTAGGCTTTATTAGCCCTTCTTGTCCGCTGCCACCGAATATGCGGGAATGCCCCTTGCATTTTCCAGGCAGCGGACTATAATAGAGATAAAGGTCAAAGATAGTCAAAGTCAAAGCAAGGAGGTGGGATGGTGCGAACACTTGCCGATATCATTGAAGAGTATCTGCGTGAGTTGGTGCAGATGAGCACTAATGCACGGATTGAGATCACTAGAAGCGAGTTGGCCGAAAGGTTCTCCTGTGTGCCTTCTCAGATAAACTACGTTCTGACCACACGCTTCACCCCTGAGCGCGGTTTTGTAGTTGAAAGTCGTCGCGGCGGGGGCGGGCATGTACGCATCGCCCGGGTGGAGCTCGGGCACGGAGACCAACTGGCGGTTCTGCTCAATGAAACGATCGGTGCTGCCCTCAACGAAGAGACTGCGATGCATATCTGTGATCGCCTCTACTACGAGCAGATCATTACAGCCCGTGAGCGCATCATGATGGAGGCCGGACTGCAAAGAAGGTCATTGCCACTGCCCACGGAGATCAGGGATCAGGTTCGGGCCAGTATCATGAAGGCCATGATACTAGCTATCTTGCGCGAAAGCTAAAGATTGAGGGGGAGATACCATGCTGTGCCAGCAATGCCAAGCACACCCGGCTACCGTACACTACACGAAGATAGTCAACGGACAGAAGTCAGAGATGCATCTCTGCGAACACTGTGCATCGGGCATGAATGACTTTGTATTCCCACTGGGATTAGACAACACGTTCTCTCTGAATCAGATCTTGGCTGGTCTGATGGAGATGGATCAGGCTGGCGACAAGACCATCCGCCAGGCGCAACCTGTTAAGTGCCCCACCTGCGGAATGACATATGGGCAGTTTCGGCAGAGTGGTCGCTTAGGCTGTGGCACCTGCTATCAGGCGTTTGCTGGCCAACTGGTGCCACTCCTCAAGCGTGTTCATGGCAGTTCAGAGCATACGGGCAAGATCCCCGAGCGCGGCGGGCAAGCCGCACAGGGCCGACGCAAGCTAGAGCTCTTGCGGGCCGATCTCAGCCGTGCCGTGGCGCGTGAAGAGTTTGAGCGCGCCGCCGAACTCCGGGATCAGATCCGCAAACTCGAGCTGCAATCGGATGAACAGGGGGGCAAAGGCCATGGGAATTGAGCGCTACATCGCACAGTCTCACAGTCGTTGGATGGACTCTGGCGCACCGGGACAGGATGTGGTTCTATCATCCCGCATTCGCTTGGCCCGCAACCTCGCCGAGGTCCCGTTCCCGCACCTGGCCAACCGCGATCAAAAGCTGCAGGTGATCCGCAGCATGACAGAGGTGGTCCCCCGGCTCGAACAGACTGGTGAAGAACCAGGATGGGAGCTGCTGCGGGTCGATGAGGCGCCCCCCGTGGAACGGTTCATCCTCGTGGATAAGCATCTGATTAGTCCGCAGTTTGCACAGTCCGATGGTCCAGCGGCTGTCGTTCTACGCCACGATGAAGGCGTAAGCATCATGATCAATGAAGAGGATCATCTGCGTATCCAAGCTCTAGCCCCCGGACTCCAATTGGAGACAGCTTGGGCGTTGGCGACGACAGTGGATAACACCATCGAGGCAAGTCTAGACTATGCCTACAGCCCCGAGATTGGCTATCTGACAGCCTGCCCGACCAACGTCGGGACAGGCATGCGCGCCTCGGTCATGGTGCATCTACCGGCCCTAGTGATGACTGGTAAGATCGACAAGATCCTCGCAGCCATTGGCCAAGTGGGATTAGTTGCTCGCGGAACATACGGCGAGGGGACACAAGCTCACGGCAATATCTTTCAGATCTCCAATCAGATTACGCTTGGGCAGTCGGAACAAGAGATCATCGAGAATATCACAGGCGTCACCAAGCAGATCATCGAACAAGAACGGGCGACACGTCGTTCGTTGCAGAACGCCATGGCCACGGATCTTCATGATCGAGTGGGGCGGGCCTGTGGACTGCTGTCCAATGCCCGCAAGATGACGTCGCAGGAAGCGATGCAGCTGCTGTCGGATCTGCGCCTTGGCTTATGTCTGCAGCTGGTCAACGGACTTGACCACGGCACTATTCATGAAATGTTGGTGATTACACATCCTGCCTGGCTTACTCAGATGGCCGGGAGAGAACTAGACCCCAATGAACGCGACATTAAGCGCGCCACCGCCCTGCGTGAGCGCATGGCGGGAGTTAGCTGTTAAGAGGAGGTACGTGAATAATGAATGGAGGCCGTTTCACGGAACGTGCTAATCGTGTGATCGCCCTAGCCCAAGAGGAGGCGAGGCGGCTGCACCACAATGCCTTTGGCACCGAGCATATTCTGCTCGGACTCATTCGAGAGGGTGAGGGGGTCGCAGCCAAGGCGCTCATGAGCCTAAATGTTGACCTGGGACGTGTGCGGAACGAGGTGGAACGATTGGTTGGCCCGGGTAGCGCATCGCCCAACGAGGGGCTGATCCCCACACCACGCAGCAAGCGCGTCCTGGAGCTGGCGTTTGACGAGGCACGCCGTCTGGGTCACAACTACGTTGGCACTGAGCATCTGCTGCTGGGCTTAATCCGTGAAGGTGAGGGCGTCGCAGCCAGGGTACTGCAAAATCTGGGCGTTAGCCTAGACAACGCCCGGATGGCGGTGATGGCCCTGCTGGGCGGTGAGTCCGACGCTGGCTCTGGCGCGAGAAGCGGCGAGCAGAAGTCGACCGCCACACCGACCTTGGATAGCTTCGGCCGCGATCTGACCCAGATGGCGAGGGAGCATAAGCTGGACCCGGTCATCGGGCGCGAAAAGGAGATCGAGCGGGTCATCCAGATCCTCTCCCGCCGCACCAAGAACAACCCTTGCCTCATCGGTGAGCCCGGGGTTGGCAAGACTGCCATCGCCGAAGGGTTGGCGCAACGTGTCATTGAGGGCGTAGTGCCTGAAACGTTGCGCGATAAGCGAGTCATGACTCTGGATCTAGCCTCGGTGGTGGCTGGGACCAAGTATCGCGGGGAGTTTGAAGAACGCCTGAAGAAAGTAATCGACGAGATTCGTGCTGCAGGCAACGTCGTGATCTTTATCGATGAGCTGCACACTCTGATCGGGGCTGGAGGCGCTGAAGGTGCCATCGATGCCTCAAACATCCTCAAACCAGCCTTGGCTCGCGGCGAACTGCAGTGCATCGGTGCCACTACGCTTGACGAGTATCGGAAGCATATCGAGAAGGATCCCGCTCTGGAGCGTCGCTTCCAGCCGATCACGGTGGAGCCGCCCTCCGTTGACGAAGCGATCCAGATCCTCCACGGGCTGCGTGATCGCTACGAAGCGCACCATAGGGTACGCATCAGCGATGAGGCCCTGGAAGCAGCGGTCCGTCTGTCTGACCGCTATATCGCCGACCGCTTCCTCCCTGACAAAGCCATTGATCTGATTGACGAGGCCGCGTCGCGTGTCCGCCTGCAGTCTCACACGGCCCCCAATAACCTCAAAGAGCTGGAGCAGGGATTGGAACAGGTCAAGAAGGAGAAAGAGGCCGCGGTCAAAGCACAGGAATTTGAAAAGGCAGCAAACCTACGTGATAAGGAGCAGAAGCTCAAAGCCGAACTGCAGCAGATGCAGGATCAGTGGCGCGAGAAACAGGTCTCCAGCCAAGCGGTCGTCGGTGAAGATGATATCGCCCATATCGTCGCACTCTGGACCAATATCCCTGTCCAGAAGTTGGCTGAAGAGGAGAGCAGTCGACTGCTGAAGCTAGAAGAAATCCTGCACAACCGTGTCATCGGCCAGGAAGAGGCGATCAAGGCCGTCAGCCGAGCGATCCGCAGGGCGCGCGCTGGCCTGAAGAACCCCAAGCGGCCGATCGGCTCCTTCATGTTCCTTGGACCGACGGGCGTTGGCAAGACGGAGCTTGCTAAGGCACTGGCGGAGGCAATGTTTGGCGACGAGGATGCGGTGGTTCGGATCGACATGTCGGAGTACATGGAGCGTCACAACGCCTCACGCTTAGTGGGTGCTCCTCCGGGGTATGTGGGCTATGACGAGGGAGGACAGTTGACCGAGAAGGTGCGGCGCCGTCCCTATTCCGTGGTTCTGCTGGACGAAGTCGAGAAAGCCCATCCTGAGGTGTTTAATATCCTCTTGCAGGTGCTTGAAGATGGTCGTCTGACGGACTCCAAGGGCAGGACCGTCGACTTCCGCAACACGGTGATCATTATGACGTCCAATGCCGGTGCGGAGACCATACGCCGTGATACTACTGTGGGCTTCCGTCTCCAGGACGACCAACAGCAGAGCAACTATGAGAAGATGAAGGATAAGGTGATGGATGAGCTTCGTCGTGTCTTCAGACCGGAGTTTCTCAACCGCCTTGACGAGATCATCGTCTTCCATCAGTTGACCGAAACTGAGATCGGCAAGATTGTCGACCTGATGGTCGCTGAGGTGGCTGATCGCCTGCGTGAGTTCCAGATGGAACTGGATGTTTCTACGGAAGCGAAAGCGCTCTTGGCTAAAGAGGGATACGATCCTGTCTATGGCGCCCGCCCGCTGCGCCGCGCCATTCAGCGGCGTATTGAAGATCAGCTCTCCGAAGAGATCCTGGTGGGGACGATCAAGCCGGGCAGCAAGGTGCAGGTGGGTGTGCAAGACGGGAAGCTAAGCTTTGCACCCGTGGAATAGGACAAATCCAGCATACCATGGCATACAGAGAGAACCGCGGAGCGCTTGCTCTGCGGTTCTTCCTGCTCATCATGCCAAAAGATTCGGTGCGTGTTGGCGTACTTTCTCTCGCATTCGCCTAAATTGCTGCGCGAGCGAATTAGCCTTCATCCCCAGTAAGATTGCCAGTTCATTGATGGAATACCCATTGAGATGGTACTCAATGAAGGCGTCGACGAGAAACCCGGGATACGGCGCTAGAGCGCGCTGCAGATCGTTTACCGTCTGTCTGTACTCAAGCTCCCTTTGGGACGGCTCTAGCCGCCGGGGTAGGCTCTCGAGTCGTGTAGGATCGAGCAGAGTGACTCTTGCCGCCCTTTTCCTTTGATTGATGTGGATGTTTTTTAGGCAAGTCTTGAAATAAGACAGAGGTTCCTGGGCTGTCTGCATGTTAGCATTCGTATAGATCGTGAGCACAAGATCGCTCAACAGATCCTCGGCATCGTCCATATTGCCGGTGAGCTTGAGCGCATGGCGCCGTAACTCACGGTGACTCTGATCATCTAGATATACATTCAGCAGTCTCTCTATGCCCATGCCGCACACCCTCAATGCTACTAAATCAAGGAATAGTAAGACGAAATTCCAATTGGTCTATTTTACCTTCTGGGTACAATCATACCAACTCCTTCAACGGCTGTATAGTATTTTCTCACTTCTTCTTTCTCCCTGCACGAAAAGGACCGCTCCGCATACTTCTTGCGGGGCGGTCCTGTGTTCTCCGTCTTACTCCATGGGCACGGTCTCGGCGAGCTGGCCGTCGCGCAGGCGCAGCAGCTCGTCGGCCCTGGCGGCGATGCCGGGGTCATGGGTGACGACGATCACGC
>CAZINL010000072.1:0-14098 GCA_964540595.1 uncultured Clostridia bacterium | reverse complement strand
GGCACCCTGTCTAGGGTGCCCAGTTCGCTTGACTCTTGACTCCCCTTACTTCTCCCGCCGCGCGCGTCTCATCAAGGCGCGGCGACGCTCCAGTGAGTAACGTTCGCGCACGACCAGGTGGATGATGTTCTTGGCCAGCTTATTGGCATCATGGCGGATATAGTCCTCATGGGAGACAAAGCTGTCGGTGATCACCTTGACCCCGAGGTTGCGCACGGCCTGCAGATCAGGCTCGACCCGCTGGCCGCCTTCTTCACGATAGCGCTCAACGAACTCCTCGGGGACCTGTCCGGTGTTGATGATGGCATAGTCCAGAAGCTTGGGACCCACATGGTCAATGATCGCCTGCACATGATCGGATGCTTGATAGCCAGTCGTCTCGCCGGGTTGGGTCATGACGTTGCAGACATAGATCACCGTGGCCGGGCTGCGCCGGATAGCATCGGCTATCCCCCGGACCAAAAGGTTCGGCAGGATGCTGGTGTAGAGACTCCCCGGGCCTAAGACGATGGCATCAGCCTCGGCGATCGCGGCCAGCGCCTCTTTGAGCGGTGCGGGCTTGGCGGGATCCAGCTTGACCCGCCTGACGCGGCGATGGCTGCGGCCGATCTGAGACTCACCGCGCATCACGCTACCATCTTCGAACTCAGCCACCAAGACCACGTCATCGATGGTCGAGGGAAGTACCTGACCGCGCACGGCCAAGACCTTGCTGGACTCTTTGATCGCCTGTTCGAAGTCACCGACTACCTCAGTCATGGCTGCGAGAAACAGGTTGCCAAAGCTATGCCCCTGTAGGCCCCCTCCCGAGGTAAAGCGGTGCTGAAAGAGCTTCTTCAGCAAAGGCTCGGTGTCTGCCATGGCAAGCAGGCAGTTGCGCACATCCCCGGGCGGCAACACCCCGAGTTCATCGCGCAGGCGCCCGGAGCTGCCGCCGTCATCCGCCATGGTCACCACCGCTGCCAGGCGGGTGGTGTACTGTTTCAGACCGCGCAGCAGTACCGAGAGGCCGCTGCCGCCACCAATCACGACCACCTTTGGTCCACGGTTAAGGTAACGTTTCTCATAGAAGAGATCGACTAAGCTCTCCTCGCCCTCAGGCAGGACCACGGTGGTGATCGATTTGGTCATCTCACGGACCCCGATCACCACCCCTACCATGCCTAGGGCCATGAATGAGACCCCAATCAGCTTGCCTGACCAGGCGCCGGTCCAGTTGTAGACATAACTGAGGATACGGTACTCGATCCGCCCCCAGATGAAGACACCAACGGTCATGATCAGTCCGACCATGAAGAGAAAAGCCCCAAATATATTGAGTAGCAGCCAGCGTTTGAAGTGCATTCCGGGCAGGAGCCATCTGAGCGCCCTCATTCGGTTTTGACTTCCTCTCGTTCGGTGGTGGCGATATCGCGATGTTCGAGGCTCACCCGCTGGAACTTGAGCCGCAGATACTCATGCAAACGAATGGCTAAGGCCACCGAACGGTGACAACCGCCGGTACAGCCAATGGCGATGACCAACTGCGTCTTCCCTTCTTTGATGTAGTAGGGGATGAGGTAGTCGATCATATCGGTCAGTTTCTGAACGAACTTCTGCGTCACCGGCCACTTCATCACATAGTCGTAGACGTCCGGGTGTTCCCCAGTCAGCGGGCGCAGCGACTGCACCCAATGCGGATTAGGCAGGAAGCGAACATCAAACACCATGTCCGCATCCAAAGGGATGCCATGCTTGAAGCCAAACGAGACGACCGTGATGCCCATCTTCTCCTGTTCCGGGTCGTTGGTGAACAGGGCGGTCACCTTCTCCTTCAGTTGATGCGGGGTCAGCTCCGAGGTGTCGATGATCTTACTGGCACGGCCGCGCAGTTGTTCCAGGCGGGCCCGCTCAGCCTTGATCCCTTCAGCCACCCGTCCTTGGGGTGCCAAGGGATGAGGCCGCCGCGTCTCTTTGAAGCGCCTGATCAAGACCTCATCGGACGCTTCGAGGAAGAGGATCTCGTAGTCGACGCCCTCTTTCTCCAACTGCTCCAGGGAGCCAAACAGGCTGCCAAAGAACTCCCCACCTCGAATATCGATCACCAACGCAACCTTGTTGATCCGCCCATTGGATGTGGTGCAGAGCTCGGCGAACTTGCCGAGCAGGGTTGGCGGTAGATTGTCCACACAGAAATAATCGAGGTCCTCTAGCGAACGAATCGCCTGGGACTTCCCTGCACCGGACAGGCCGGTGATGATCACGAATCGCAAGTCGGTCATGGAACCACTCCTTCTAGCGATGAGGCTTCACCTATCGCGGTCGAGACTGAGTCATCCGCCTGAGTCAGCGGTTGACTCTTCCTGAAATGTTCTCCAACCCCCGCCCTTACTCCTCCCTGGCGTTGATGATCTGTTCGGCCGGTAGCTTTACCCTCTTGGCGGCGGCTAGGCCTGCCGAGAGCTCACCGACAGCATCAGGGCGATGGGCGTCACTGTTGATACAGAACTTCACCCCAGTCTTCATAGCGACCTTGAGGAAGTCGTCGAGCCGATCGGCGATGCGGTTATTGATCTCCAGAGCGGTATTACGCCGCGCACAGGCGCGAGCCAGTTCCTCGGTATCGATCGGCACCCCGTGCCCCGGATGGGTGATGACATCAATATCATTGCGATAGACCGCCTCGACCACCATCTTGGTGAAGCTGTTCTTGGCTTTGGCGTGCTGATTGGAGCTGAGCTTTCCTCGCCAATGCTCCAGCAGCATGGGAGCGCCCTTATGCGGCCACCCTGCAAACGCCAAGGGATGGACGCCGGCCATGACCATATCCAGCTCCTCTTGGCGTTGGTGGGAGATATCCAATTCGCCCGCGGGTGAGATGATATTGGCCTCCACCGACTGCTTGATAGAAACTTGCGGAAACTCCTTCTGGCAACGATCGATATCGCGCCGCATCTCTTTCCAGGCCTTATCGCCCGTGACCCCTAACCAAAACAGAGCTGGACCGTGATCGGAGATCCCTATCTCCTCCAGCTCACGGTCGGCCGCCGCTTGGACATTGTCACGAACGGTCCCCTTGCCGTGGCTGTAACAGGTATGAGTATGATAATCGCCGATGAGTTTCACCGATGTCAACCTCCCTTGTGCTGGGCACTAGTTCCCATGCCGCCATTCGGCAGCACTGCAGAGGATGAATCGTCCCTTCGTCCTAGCCCACTTGGGACTAGGGACTGGAGACTAGGGACTCGCCTCATGTTATCATACCCGCAAATCCCCGCTGGTACAAGAAAAATGGCGAGCCCGAAGGCTCGCCCATGGGAAGAGGGTTAGTTGAAGAGAACAGGCGGAAGCGGCTCAGCGGAGCTTCTCCCATCCTTCACTGACAATCCGGTCGGTGCGGGTGATGATGCGCACATGCCAAGCGATCCCGATCAGTTCCTTTTCGTCACGTGCTTCGGCAAAGAAGACTAAGCGCTTACTCTGCACTTCCTTAAGCTTGACCGTAACGCTGACGCGGTGACCGATGGGGGTGGGGGCTAGGTGCTTGATATTCAGCTTCGTCCCGACGGTGACATAACCATCGGGTAGGCGCTCATCCGCTAAGTGCGCTGCGGCGCTGAGGATCAAGGAACTGAGCGCGGGAGTGGAGAGAAGGGATTGGAACTGACCCGCTTTAGTGGCGAGTTGGGTGTCCTGCATATCCACGGTCTTCTCAATGGTGGCTGTCATACCCGGTTGTAGGTCAAACATCCGCCGAGCCCCCTTGCATATGTCATATGGTCTTATTACCTGGTCCTATGTCCAGATTATACACCCGCACCGGGAACTTGTAAACCTCTAGCAGTTTGTCCAGATGGCATATTAACCATGCTTTGGATTCCCTCGTCCCTCGTAGAGACTGAGCGAGCACAGTACATGATGAAACCACCCTTACACAGGGTGGTTTCATCACATTACTCTCTATTGATCCCGAGACTTGGGACTCTCTAACCCACAACGTGCGGGATGGCAAGTCGGCTCGCCGCATCGTGGTCCAGGATGCAGGTCACCTGGGGGTGGCGCTGCAAGATCGAGGCCGGCACCTCTTCGCTGATCGGGCCTTGAAGAGCCGCAGCCATAATCCCGGCTTTATCCAGACCGCTGGCCAGAAGCAGGATCTTCTTAGCCTCCATGATCGTGGCAATCCCCATAGAGATCGCCTGGGTGGGCACCTCTGCTGCACTGCTGAAATAGCGGGCATTGGCGGTGATGGTCTGCTGGGTCAAGTTGACAAGGTGAGTCCGAGATGTAAAGGGTGTCCCAGGCTCATTAAAGCCGATATGTCCGTTGTGGCCGATCCCCAGTACCTGCTGATCGATCGAGCCGCAAGCCCTGATCTTGGCCTCATAGGCTTGGCATTCGGCGCTCAGATTCGGCGCTTGACCATTGGGGATATGAATCCGAATCTCCGGCATATTCACATGGTCAAAGAGTTGCTCAGCCATGAAGTAACGGTAACTGCACGGGTGGTCGGCCCCGAGACCTACATACTCGTCAAGGTTGAAGCTCGTAGCCTGGGAGAAGTCCAGCTGTTGCTCGCGGTGTAGACGCACCAGTTCGCGGTACATCCCCACCGGGGTACCGCCGGTCGCTAGGCCCAACACCGAACTAGGTTTCTTGCGCAGTTGAGTGGCCAGTAGGTCAGCTGCTTGTCTGCTAAGTTCCTGATAGTTGTCAACGATGATGATGTCCATGATTCAACTCCGAATGATGTAGTTAAGAGTCCAGGGTCAAAGTAGTACAGCAGACACCCTCGCTGACTCCTGAGTCTTGACTCCTGACCTGCTGAGGTCACGCAGGCGTAATGCTGCCGAGCACCACTGGTTTCCGTGCGCCGGTAGCGGTGGGCACATTGCTAGGCAATCCGCAGATGGTTTCGTTAGCCAGGATGGCAAAGGCAATGGCCTCTTTGGCATCGCTGGAGATGCCAAGATCCTCGTGCGTCATGACTTTGGCCGGCGCCAAGCGCTCGCGCAACATGCCCATCAGTGTGGGATTGTAGCTGCCCCCGCCGCCGATAACCACTTCCTGCACTGAACCGTTCAAGGTCAGATGACGGCGATAGTGGTACGCAATGCTCTCAGCGGTAAAGGCGGTGGCGGTCGCCACCAGGTCGGGACCCGTTACCCCGATCCGCTGGGCCTTGGCGATGAGCTCCTTGGTGAATTGTTCGCCGAAGAGCTCGCGTCCGGTGGTTTTGGGCGGCTTAAGGGAGATGTAGGGGTGCTGCATCAGCTCGGCTAGGAGGATCTCAGAGACCCGACCGGCGGCGGCTAACTTGCCGTTGCGGTCAAAATGCTCCCGTCCCCCCGTCATGAACTTGACTAAAGCGTCGATGATCATATTGCCTGGGCCAGTATCAAAGGCCATGACCTGATCGAGCGAGGCACCAGCCGGGAGATAGGTGACATTGCCGATCCCGCCGATATTTTGGATCGCCCTGGTCGTGGTGGGATGACGGAAGAGGACGTAGTCCACATACGGCACCAGGGGTGCGCCCTGCCCGCCGACCACCATATCGCGGGTGCGGAAATTCGCGACCGTGGTGATGCCAGTCCGTTCGGCGATCACGGCTGGCTCACCCATCTGCAGGGTAGACGCCGTGGTGATGGGACCCGTAGTCTGCGGCGTGGGGATGTGATACAGCGTCTGACCGTGCGAACCGATCAGGTCGATATCGCGATTGCGTAAGCCCGCTTGGCGAACGACTCGGTTCACAGCCTCAGCGAAGATCTCGCCGATGACGAAGTTCATGTGGCAGATGGTCTCGACATTGCTGCTCTCGGGACGAAACAGGGCAAAGATCTGGTTGCGGATCTCGGGATCGATGGGGTAGTTCTCAAATGCGACCAACTTGACCTTGGTGCCCACCCCACGCCCGGTGATCTCGACCAAGGCAGCGTCGATACCATCCACCGATGTGCCCGACATCAAACCAACGACCCGCTTAGTCTCCTTGCGGGCAATCTGAGTGAGATCCATGGTGTCCTCCTTTTATATCCACTGTCTGTTTGGAACGCAACCCGCCCAATAAGGCCTTTGCCGACTGCCCCGCTAATAGCTCTTCCCTTCCCCAAACGCATGTAGTCCGGGGATGGTCACTGGCAGGCGGCCGCTCGGCGTGACTTCGCCAAATAGGCAGGCCACGGCCGCCTCGACCGACGGATCGCGGTACTCGTAGACCGCAAGATAGGTCGATGCTTGGGGGAAGACCATCAGATCATAGGGGTTGCGCAGCGCCAGCACCACCGTCGGCTTGCCGAGCGCCAGCAGGTCGTTGACCAGAGCCGCTTCACCCGCATAGAGATTGGCATTAACAGTCCCGATGATGATCAGATCGGCATCCTTTGCACGTTCCACTGCCTGCCGGCGCAGCTCTGCATCGACAGTCACATGGGCATAGCTCAGCTCCTGGACATGCGCATGACGGGATTGGACCGCCTTACCCAGGGTGCTTGCGACCTCCAGCTTATCTTCGGCAATGGTCAAAGCGCCTGCCCTCGGCGTGATGACCAAGACACGGTCCGACTCCGCGAGCTTAAGCGGCAGCAGACCCTGCTCATTGCGCACCAGGGTAACGGCATGCCCCATGACCTCGCGCGCCTTGGCCTGATGAGCCGCGGCACCGACCACGGTCGGGATGGCGGCTAGATCGACCTGACTGTTGGCCAAAAGTCCCAACTTCTCCTTGGCAGCTAGCAGGCGGCGGACTGATTGGTCAATCCGCTCTTCGCTGATCTCTCCGCGCTCCACGGCGGCCCACAGCCCTTCGATGGCCTGAATCTGCATCTCCAAGGTGTGGCAGACCAGCAGGCAGTCCGCACCCGCCTTGACGGTCATCACGGCGGCTTGGGCGGTGCCAAAGTTGTCGGAGATGGCCTTCATCTGCATGCAGTCGGTAAAGATCAGCCCTGCAAAACCCAGCTCCTCACGCAATAGACCGGTCAGCACCGGCTGCGAGAGCGTCGCGGGCAGGCCGGGGGTGGGGTCAATGGCCGGGAAGGTGACGTGGGCCGTCATTACCGCTTTGACCCCTGCCCCGATGGCGGCGCGGAAGGGTTTCAGCTCCACCTCATCCAGACGCTGACGATCGTGATTGACCGCTGCCAGCGCCAGATGGGAGTCGGTATCGGTATCACCGTGGCCCGGGAAGTGTTTCAGGGTGGCGATCACGCCACCGTCCTGGTAGCCGCGGACAGCGGCGACCCCCAGCTCCGCCACTAGATCCGGGCACTCGCCATACGAGCGGACGCCGATGACGGGATTGGCGGGGTTATTGTTGACATCGAGGACTGGAGCAAAGTTCACATGGACACCAACGGCGCGCAACTCCTCAGCGCTCATCTTGGCGGCCTGGTAAACGTAGTCGGCAGAACGCGTGGCGCCCAGCGCCATGTTGCCAGGGAAGACCGTCGCATCCTGGACCAAGCGGGCTACCATCCCGCCCTCTTGGTCGGTGCTGATCAAAAGCGGTAGACCTGTGGCTTGCTCGGCTAGGGCCTGGAGGTCGTTGTTCAGCTTTGCCACCTGGACCGGGTTTTGGAAGTTGCGCAGGAAGAGGATGATCCCACCGACATGATAGTCGGCGATCATCTGGCGGGCGTGTTCGGAGATCTGGGGATCCTTAAACCCCACCATGACCATCTGAGCGACCTTGTCTCTGAGTGACATGGATGACAATCTCTGCTCTACGTTCATTACCCATCCTCCTATCGTCGTCGGGAGTCCAAAGGCCAAAGCCCATAGGCCAAGGCGTTTGGAGCCGGGCTACCAGATACCGCGGGTAACACGGGTCCAGCAACTACTCGAAGGCTACTTCGGTCCAGATTGTTACGGCGTACGCTATCCTGGTGCTAGACCGCTGTCCGAACCCACTTTGGGCTTTGGCCTTTGGGCTTAGCGCTACCTCGGTAGCATCACTGGCAACTGCCCCTTAAACCCAGTCGTAATCTCAAAAGACAGGAACTTAGCCAGCGCCTCCATCGAGACCTCTTGATAGCTGTAGGTGGCGATCACGGTCTTGGCCTCAGGTAGGGCGCTGGCGTCATAGGGGTTGCGTAGCGCGGCGACGATGGTCTGCCGATTGAGCGCCAGCACGCTGCGGATCGCCGCCGCTTGACCAGCATTGAGATGCGCGTTGTGGCTGGCGACGATCACCAGATCGGCGTCTTTGGCCGCTGATAACGCCTGTGTGATCTGACTCTCGCTAGGGTTGACGTCCCAAAGGATCGAGATGGCCTGAGGCGCACGCTGCTTGAGCGCGGAGTAGATGGCCGTGGGGTTCGTGACCCCGGCCTTGTTGTCGATCACTACCACTTTGCCACTGAGGTCTAGTTTGCTGGCCAAGAGCTTCGACTGGTCTCGGATCAGGGTGATGGACGCATTGGCCACGATCTGAGCCTGCTCACGGTTTTGAGCGGTTCCCACTGTATCCTTGGTCTTGGCCAGGTCGACCTTCTGCGGGGTCAAGAGACCATAGCGCTGCTTCAGCTCTAATATCCGCCGCACCGACTGATCGAGGCGTTCTTTGCTGATCTGACCGTCAGCCACCGCCTGTTGCACCGCCTGCAGAGCCGCCTGATGGTGGGTCGGCTGCGAGGCGATCAGGACGATATCGGTGCCGGCCAAGATCGCCTTCACCGCCGCCTCACCCGGACTATAGCGATCGCTGATTGCCTTCATCTCCATGTCGTCGGTGATGATCACGCCCTTGAAGCCCAGTTCTTGGCGCAGGAGACCGTTCAGCACCGAGCTGGAGAGCGTCGCCGGTAGATCGGGGTTGCTCTCGATGGCCGGGAAGAAGACATGGGCGGTCATGATGGCGTCTACATTGGCAGCGATAGCCGCCTTGAAGGGGACCAATTCCACGGAGTTGAGCCGTTCCCGGGGGTGAGCCACCACCGGCAACGCCTTGTGCGAGTCCACCGAGGTATCGCCATGCCCGGGGAAGTGCTTACCTACCGCGGCCACCTGCCCACCTTGCAGCCCAGCGATCAACGCCGTGCCCAGTTTGGCCACCAGGGTTGGGTCTTCGCCAAACGAGCGTACCCCGATCACCGGGTTGGCGGGGTTGTTGTTGATGTCGAGGACCGGAGCTAGGTTCATGTTGATCCCTAGATCCCGCAGTTCACGACCAGTAACCTCACCCATCACGCGGGCTGCGACATCAGATCGTGTTGCGCCCAGCGCCATCTGCCCAGGGTAGAGCGTGAAGCCCTGGCTGAAGCGGCTGACGATTCCGTGTTCCTGGTCAACGGAAATTAGGAGCGGAACCTTGTTGGGGCTCTGCTGGGACAGTTCCTGCAGGCGATTGGTTAATTGTGCTGTCTGCTCAGGCGTGTCGATATTGCGGGCGAAGAGGATCGCTCCCCCCACCCCTTGTTTGAGTAGCGCCTCCATGGAGGCGGGCACCATCTTACCATCGAAGCCCACCATGAAGAGCTGGGCGACCTTTTCCGCAATGCTCATCTTGGTCAACAATTGGTCGACGCTGAGCACGGTTCCGGGGGACGGCGACGGTTGGATAATGCGCACGCAACCGCTGAGCAAGAGTCCTAGGACGACCAAGGTGACCAGTGTCCTCGACTGTCTCACAGCGTCACTCTCCTCACGCCAGCTCGGCAATCAGCAGGTTGTGGATCAGAGGACGATAGCGGATATGTTGGGCGTTGGCCCGCGTGGGATGAACCCGATTGGTCAAGAGCACGACGAACAGGTCGTCATCAGGGCTGATCCAAAGCGAGGTGCCGGTAAAACCGGTATGCCCGTAGGAACTGGCCGGTGCTAGATCGCCACACCACGGGTACTCGTTGCTGCGCATCTGCCAGCCCAGGCCGCGGTTCTCCTGCAGCCCGGGGGTATAGTTGCGCGTGGCGGTGCGGATGGTGGCCGGTGCCAGGATGCGCCTGTTCTCACCCGCTCCCTGCCGCAGCATCATCTGGGCGAAGCGCACCAGATCTGGAGCAGTAGAGAACAGTCCAGCGTTGCCGCTGACCCCGCCTTGAGCATACGCGTTCTCATCATGGACCTCACCCCAGACGATCTGCCCACGCCAAGGGCACTCTTCCGTCGGGGCGACACGCTCACGAGGTTGGTTGACCGGGCCATAGCCTGTGCTGCCCATCCCCAGAGGCGTAAAGAGATTGTCGTCAAGGAAGCTATCCAACGGCTGGCCAGTAATTGTCTGGATGACGTTGGCCAGAGTGATGAAGCCCAGGCAGCTGTAGACCACCTTGGTCCCAGTCTTGTATTCGAGTGCAGTGCGGGCAATGGCATCCAGCATCTCTGCCTGACCCTTGGCCACCTGATAGTAGGGGTTGAAGGCCGGGAGACCGGATGTATGTGTCAAAAGATGGCGCAGGCGGATCTCCGCCTTATCGCCCTGGGTAAAGGCTGGAAGAAAGCGCCCGACCGGGTCGTCCAGGCGAAACTCACCCCGCTCCAACAGCATCAAAGCGGCGGTAGCGGTGAAGAGCTTGCTCAGCGAGGCGAGGTCATAGATGGTCTCCTCAGTGACTGGGGCGCCACCTTCCAGAGTGGTGGTCACGCCATAGGTACGGATCTCAGCGCGCTCGCTGCTGCCCACGGCCAAGACCGCCCCGGGAAAAGCCCCCTCGCTCAGCGCGCGCTCCATCAGTCGATCAATACGGGACATTGCACTCACTCCGTTCGTTGTAGACACTAGACACGAGTCACTAGACACTAGACACTAGATGGGGTACGCTTTGGGGCCACGTAAGCAATCTACTGCGCCGAAACGTCAGGAGCTGCTGCATATCAGTGGAAGAAGCGCTGATCGCTTCTGGTTCCCGTAGATTCTTCTTTGCCGTCTAGTGTCTTGGGTCTAGTGTCTAGTGTCTTCCTATACTAGTTCCAGCGCTCTGCGCACAAACCCCTTGGCATCAGTCAGAAGCTCCTTCGCTCGGGCGGCATCGACGCTGCCGAGATTCATGACGATGGCAGTCTTGGGATTCAGGTCGCATTGGGCTAAGGCGCTGGCGGCTTCTTCCTCGCTGCAGCCTGTGGCCAGAACGACGATCCGTTTGGCACGCTCGACCAACTTGGCATTGGTGGCCTGCACATCGACCATGAGATTGGAGAAGACCTTGCCCAGCTGGATCATGCTGGCGGTGGTGAGCATGTTGAGAACCATCTTCTGTGCGGTCCCAGCCTTGAGCCGTGTGGAGCCCATCACGACTTCGGGACCGACCACTGGTGAGATGGCGACGTCAGCCATTTTGGCCATGGGGGAGGCGGGGTTGCAGCTTAAGGCGATGGTCTTGGCCCCGATGCGCAATGCCTCTTCGAGGGCACCGATCACGTAGGGGGTGCGGCCGCTGGCGGCGATCCCTACCACCACGTCTTGGGCGGTTACGCCGCGATCAATCAGGTCTTGGTGCCCCAGTTCCGCGCGATCCTCAGCGTTCTCAATCGCCTTGTGGATAGCCCCTTCACCACCAGCGATGAACCCCTGTACTAAGGTGGGCTCGACGCCGAAGGTGGGAGGACACTCCGAGGCATCGAGGATCCCCAGGCGACCACTGGTTCCTGCCCCGAGATAAAACAGACGGCCACCATGCCCCAGGGCATAGGTAATCAGGTCGACCGCATTGGCGATGGCACCCAGCTCCTTTTCGACAGCCAGGGCGACCTTCTGATCTTCTTGGTTCATGAGTACAACAATCTCAAGGCTGTTCATCTGATCGATATTGACGGTGTCGGGGTTGCGCCCCTCGGTGACTAGCTTATCTAGATTAAGGTTCATTGGATTTCAGTCCTTTCGTGGGCTAGATCGTTGCCGCTACATTCTCTACTGTTTGATCAGTTAGGCCGTTGTTGTTCATCTTCAGCGCCAGGAGCAATGCTCCGACGGATGGTTCAAAGCGTGGCATGACCACATTGGACTGTGGAGCGATCTCACGCGTCAGGCGGCTGATGGTCTCAACGATCAGGCCTCTAGCCCGGAAGACCCCCCCAGCCAAACCAATCTCAAATTCATCCAGCTGCATATTGAGTCCGCGGATCACCGCGATCGCCCCGGTGGCTAGCTCACGTCCCGCGTAGATCAGGATCTCCTGGGCCACACGGTCGCCCTTATTGGCAGCATCGATTACCAGGCGCGCTAGGACAGCGATCTCGTGTCGCTGCATGTTCTGCACATGCACGCGAGCCACCAGACGTTCGACGGCGGGAAGCTGCAGATGTTCAAGGATCATCGGCTTTAGGATGGTGCTGGGGCCGCGCCCATCGCCATCGCGCATGGCGGCGATCATGGCGCGGCGGCCGATATCGTAGCCACCACCTTCGTCACCGAGGATCGGGCCCCAGCCACCGGCACGACGCCGTTCACCGCGCTGGTTGATGCCGAAGGCGATGGAACCAGTCCCGCAGATCAGCACCACGCCCGGCCTCGCCACCGTCGCCCCAGCTAGAGCGATGACCGCGTCGTTGTCGGTGGTGCGTGACCAGAATTTCACGTCTAGGGCGTCGAGAATGCGGTTGACCACCGCATAGTCATCAGGGCGATCCACGCCCGCCATGCCAAGCGTGATGCTCTGAATCTCGGTGATCTCACGTCCCGAGCTCGCAATGGCCTCGCGGATGCAGGCATGGATGGCTGCCTGGGTCTGTTCGATCCCCACCACGTGGTAGTTGGACGGCCCGGCTACTCCCTTGCCAATGACGTTGCCGTTCTCGTCGCTAAGCAGGCAGATTGTCTTTGTGCCACCGCCATCAATCCCCATGCAGTAACGCATGCGAACACCTCCCCGTAGAATTAAGAATTAAGAGTTAAGAATTGGGGACCAGGAGGAAGGAGGCAGGTAGGAATGGTTGACTCTTGACTATCCTAATACAGCAAATATTTCTCCCTGACCGCCTTGAACGCGTCCAGCTCGCTCCGCCAACCGGCGATGATCTCGTCTGGGCTGATACCGCTGTCGAGGTCGAGGCGCAGCTGATCCGTCCCGGCTAGCAGGTCAAAGAAGTAGCGGCCCTTGTGCGGTTCAAGCCAAGCGAAGTGATCAGGATAGAGCTTGCGGACGGTGGTCAGCATCTCTAAGCCGGTACGGATCGGTTCGAAGCGATCGCGGTCAACCACGTGCAGCTCGACCCCACCACAGAGCTGACCCTGGTGCTTGGAGAAGGTCGGGGTGAAGTAGGTAGGACGGAAGATGACCCCTTCGAGGCCAAGGCCGCTGAGCGCATCGGCCCAGTCCTCACCGATGACCCAGGGCGCACCGATGGCCTGAAAGGGCTTCGTCATCCCGCGTCCTTCGGAGAGGTTGGTCCCCTCAAAGAGGCAGGTCCCGGGGTACACCACGGCAAATTCCGCTGTGGGCGAATTGGGACTAGGCGCGACCCATGGCAGGCCGGTCTCTTCCCACCACATGGTGCGCTGCCAGCCGCTCATGGGCACCACATGCAGCTCACAGCCGATCCCGAACTCAGCGTTGAACAGCTTGGCTAGCTCACCGATGGTCAGGCCATGGCGCGTAGCGATGGGGTAGAGCCCGACAAAGGATGAGAAACCGGACTTTAGGACATTGCCTTCGACCTGAACGCCATTGGCTGGGTTAGGTCGATCTAGGACGACATAGGGGATCCCGTGTTCCGCTGCGGCTTGCATGGTGTAGGCCATGGTGTAGGGGAAGGTATAGTATCGGCAGCCACAGTCCAGGATATCGAAAACCAATGCCTCGACGCCGGCCAGCATTTCGGCGCTCGGTTTCTTGCTCGCCCCATAGAGGCTGTAGACGGGAAGCCCCGTGCGAGGATCGGTATAGGTTTCCACAAGTTCGCCAGCGGCAGCGCTGCCACGCACCCCGTGTTCGGGACCGTAGAGCGCGGTCAGATGGTAGTCGGGGTGGTTGTGGAGCAGGTCGATATTGGAGCGCAACCTTGAGTCCACCCCGGTGTGGTTAGTGATCAAGCCGATCTTCTTGCCCTTAAGCGGTGCATACCCCTCGTTGATCAACCGATCAAGGCCATACATGACCATGGAAAGTCCTCCTTTCGCGAGTCCCAAGTCCCAAGTCTCAAGAGATGAAGAGTCCACAAGTCCACAAGAACACGAGTCCAC
>CAZINL010000071.1:0-14136 GCA_964540595.1 uncultured Clostridia bacterium | reverse complement strand
GTTCCTGGGAGGCAAGCAGGAGTTCATTCATCTCGGTGAGATGGACGATATCGATATGATGGTCATGCATCATCTCACCACCACCAAGGACGGCAAGAAGGCGTCCGTCGGCGGTGGCTCCAATGGCTTCATCGGCAAGCTGATTCGCTACGTCGGCAAAGAGGCTCATGCGGGCGGCGCTCCCCATCTCGGCGTCAACGCCCTCAATGCCGCCATGCTCGGCCTGATGGCTGTCCACGCCCAGCGCGAGACCTTCCGCGATGACGATCATATCCGCGTGCATCCGATCATGACCCGCGGTGGCGACCTAGTCAATATCATCCCTGCTGATGTCCGCCTAGAGACCTATGTCCGCGGGTCCAACATGGATGCCATCCTCGACGCCAGCAAGAAGGTCAATCGGGCGTTGAAGTCCGGCGCCGACGCGGTCGGTGCTCAAGTGGAGATCACCGAGTTGCCCGGGTACTTGCCGCGGCTCAACGATCCGACCATGACCAAGCTGATGAAAGATAACCTGATCGCCCTTGTCGGCGAAGAGGCGGTAGCGGAGAGCGGCCATGGCGCAGGCTCGACTGATGCGGGCGATATCTCGCACCTGATGCCCACCCTGCATCCCTATATCGGCGGTGCCCAAGGGGTAGGCCACTCGGAGAACTATGATATCGTTGATCCTGAGACCGCTTACATCGTCTCATCCAAGGCTCTAGCCATGACGGTCATCGATCTGCTGGCCGACGACGCTGAGACTGGCCTTGAGATCAAGAAGAACTTTGTTCCGGCGATGACCAAGGAAGAGTGTCTAAAGATGTGGGAAGAGTTTGTGAAGGCGTAGTGAGGCTCTTCACCTGCACCAACCGGCCTTTGAGCGGGGCTATGGTTTTTCGGCAGCCAGCCTCCCTCGCCTTTGGTAGGTGGCGGGAAATGAGGACATAACGGCGTAGCCCTGCTGCGCCGTAATTTCGATGATAGGAACACAAATACAGGAGGTTAGTGCCAATGCAATATCGTAAGTTCGGCAAGACTAATTTTGAAGCTTCCATTCTCGGTTTCGGCTGCATGCGGCTGCCGGTGCTGGATGGGGATATGAGCAAGATCAACGAGCCCGAAGCCATCAAGATGATCCGCTATGGGATCGACCATGGTATCAATTATGTGGACACCGCCTGGGGCTACCACAATGGCAACAGTGAGCCATTGGTGGGTAAGGCTCTGCAAGACGGCTACCGTGAAAGAGTCAAGCTGGCGACTAAGCTGCCGGTCTGGCTATGCGAGACCTATGAAGACTTCGATAAGCACCTCAATATCCAACTGGAGCGTCTTCAGACGGACCATATCGACTTCTATCTGCTGCATGCGCTCAACAAGACCACTTGGCCCAAGGCGCGCGATCTGGGCGTGTTGAAGTTCGCTGAGCAGGCGCTCCGCGATGGCCGCATCAGGAATATCGGCTTCTCCTTCCACGACCAGCTGCCGGTCTTCAAGGAGATCGTGGATGCCTATGACTGGACCTTCTGCCAGATCCAGTTCAACTACCTGGATGAGAACTACCAGGCTGGTATCGAAGGGCTGGAATACGCCGCCGCCAAGGGCTTAGCAGTGGTGATTATGGAGCCGCTCAAGGGGGGCAAACTGGCTGCCAATATCCCTGCGGATATCATGGAAGTCTGGGGTGCGGCTCCGGTCAAGCGCGCTCCCGTCGACTGGGCGCTGCGCTGGGTTCTGAACCACCCCGAGGTGTCGCTCCTGCTTAGCGGGATGAGCACCATGGACCATGTGGTTGAGAACCTGGGTATCATGGACACCATCGCTCCGCTTAGCGAGAGCGAGCTCGCTGTCATCAATGATGTCATGGCGATGTACAAGAAGAAGATTATGGTGGACTGCACCGGCTGCTCGTACTGCGTGCCCTGCCCGCAGGGGGTCGCGATCCCCGATGTCTTCTCGATGTACAACAGTGCTTCGATGTTTGACACCTTCGAGCAGTCCAGCCGTTCCTACGGCCGTATGGTGGAAGGGAAGAAGGATGCCGCACTCTGCGTCGAATGTGCCGCTTGCGAGGCGGCCTGTCCCCAGGCTCTGCCCATCATCCGCCATCTGAAGGAAGCTCATGGAGCGTTGACGGGGAAATAGCAGGGGGGTCCACAAGAACACAAGTCCACAGGAACACAAGTCTAGGAGTCCGCATAGTGCCACGCTAGAAGGGAGTGTCTGCCAGCCAATGGCTCGGCAGGCACTCCTTATTGTCACTATCGGAGTCTTCAGTCAACCCACTTGTGGGGTCTAGCTCGGCGGCGTTACAATGACCTTATTACCAACCCGACCGAGTAGCCAAGGGAGGCAGACGATGCAGCTACAGACCCACTCCGCCCCCCAGCTGGGGAGAACCCTCCTTTTCTTCTTGCCTCTCGCCATCACCAGTGCTCTGATGATGGCCTCACACTCGCTGATCTCAGCTGGACTGGCTCGCACCATCAACCCGGTGCAGTCCATCGCCGCCTACTCGGTCGCCCTGAACCTAGCGGCCATCTTCGAAGCGCCTCTGATCCAGGCGCGCCAGATGTCGCTGACGCTCCCTCGCGATCGTCGCTCATATGGGCTGATCAGGCGGCTATCGCTGACTGCCTTGCTAGTAAGCGTGGGGCTGGAACTGCTGATTGCCTTTACCCCATTGGGCAGTCTCGTCTTTGGCCGTGTGCTCAGCGTTCCCGGTGAACTTCTGCAGCAGACCATCCGCAACTTCTGGGTGCTCATGCTGCTGCCCTTGGTCTCAGGTATCCGCACCTTTTTCCAAGGGGTGATCATCCGCGAGAAGCAGACCACCAGTATCACCGTGGCTATGGTGATCCGCATCGCCCTGATGTGTGCCTTGGTCTATGCCTTCACGCGCTGGGGATGGGTCAAGGGAGGATATGTGGGCGGTGTGACGCTAGTCACTGGTGTAGGGCTGGAGATGGTCTTCGCCATCCAAAAAGCCAGACGCCTGCTCAAGCAGCAGCACGATCGACCTGAGGGTGAGGATGGTCAGCCTGTCACCACTCCTCAGATCTGGCGCTTTTATTACCCCCTGGCCATTGCCGCGCTCATGGCAGCGAGCGCCAAACCGTTCATCAATGCTGGATTAGCGCGGGGGAATGATGCCACACTGGCACTGGCAGCGTATTCGGTGGCATGGTCATTCGGCTGGATCATCGTCAGCCCGGTGCAGACTATCCACCAGGTGACCATCGTCTTCGGTCGCCAACCCGGGGGCGACCGCCATGTGCGTCGCTTCGCCCTTGGCTTCGGCACCATCTCATCGCTGGTACTGCTGGCCATCGGTTTTTCGCCGCTAGGGCGCATGGTCTTGGTGAACTGGATTGGTGTTTCTGAGGCGTTATTGGCCCCCACCTTGGTTAACCTACAGATGATGTCGATTCTACCGATGCTGTTTGGCTGGCTGGAGTATGCCACCGGAACCCTGCTGTTGGCCAAGTCCACACGGATCATCAGCCTAGGCAAGATCGCCAATCTCATCGGTACCATGGTGGCCGTGACTCTGATGGTCGCGACCAGCGGCTGGTGGTCGATGGTGATCGGACCTCTCAGCCAGATTGCCGGGAGCATGGTCGAAGGGGTGGTCTTGACCACGGGATGGTTCTTGATGCGGATGCATGAGCATCCGCCAGCCACCAAGGCACCGAGCGCCCAAGTTCGGGCGTAGACGAAGCGTCCACAAGTCCACAAGAACACAAGTCCACGAGTCCACAAGTGGGAATGAACGCAAACTATTAGGGGTCGCCCTGCTGGCGACCTGCGGGCGGGTTTCAAACCCGCCCCTACAGACGCCCTTTTGTTACCCGCAAGGCATCGGTACCGCAGATGAGTTGGTTGTAGGGGCGGGTAAACCTCGCGGCTGAGCGGCGAGGATACGGACCCACCCGTGGAGTGGCGCTTAAGCGACACGGCTTTCGTTCTCCAGGTGCCGCGTTGCGGCCTTGATACTCATAACTCATGACTCTTCGTGTGAGGTGCAATATGAGATTTGGCATGCATATGGGCCTCGGTGGAGGCTTCAAGAAACAGATCCCTCTAGCGGTAGAGGCGGGGGCGGAGACGATCCAGATCTTCGCTGGCAACCCTACCGCCTGGGCTCCGAGCAAAATTGATGAGGTGGAGATTGCCAAGGCGCGGCAGATTGCGGCGGACAACCATATCCACCCCATCGTCTTCCACACCGCGTACCTGATCAACTTGGCAACACCCAAGGACGATTTCTACGTCAAGTCCAAGACCCTCATGTTGGATTCCCTCAAAAGGGCAGCCATTTATCAAGCACCCTATGTGGTCACCCATATTGGCAGCCATCTCGGAACGGGGTTGGAGGTCGGGATCAAGAGGATCACCGATGCCCTGACGGAACTGCGTCAAGATTGGCCCGCCAGCGTCATGTTGCTACTCGAGAATACTGCTGGAGCAGGTGGCAGCATCGGCAATAGTTTCGATGAGATTGGCATGATCCTGAAGCACTTCGACTACCCCGATTGGCTGGGGGTCTGTTTTGATACCTGCCATGCCTGGTCGGCTGGTTATGACGTATCCAGTGCCGAGGGCTGGGAGAAGACTCTCGCCGAGTTTGATCAACATATCGGCCTCGAACGGCTGAAGTGCTTCCATGCCAATGACACCAATGCTGAGCGCGGCTCGCATATCGATCGGCACCAGCATATCGGACAAGGGAAGATCGGACTGGAAGGCTTCCGCGTCCTCGTCAACCACCCGCAGCTGCAGGGGCGCCCGGTCATACTCGAAACCCCTGATGATATTCCCGATGCCTACAAGTTGAACCTGGATACGTTGAAGGGGCTAGTAAGCTCGTAGACCACCGGGGAAAGTAGTCCACAAGACCACAAGACCACGAGTCCACATGTAGGAACGAGAGAGTCCACATACCACAGACCACAGTCGGACCAACGAAGAGGACACCTCGGCAGATGAAGCCGAGGTGTCCTCTTAGTCATTTCTTGGTTAGCTGGGTGGCGAGATCCCAGATGACGGCATTGGCCAGCTTGGCGATCGCGGTCAGGCGCTCGCCGTCGATCAGATCGGGTTTATCATCGGGAGTGTGATATTCGGGCAGTGTTCCGCTATTCCACGCATCAGCTAACCAGATCGTAGGAATGCCCTTCAGGTCAAAGTGGTAACCGTCGCTGCCGGTCATGTAATCCCGCAGCTGCAGCGGCATATTCAGCGCTTCCGAAAGCTTTATGGCGCTTGCCGCCAGCTTGTTCTCGCCTTTGGCGGTGCGATGCAGCGCCAGATCACCCTGTTTCCAACCCACCATGTCAATGTTGAGGCAGCCGATGATCTGCGCCAGGGGAATGGTGGGGTTATTGACAAAATACTGCGAACCCACTAAGCCATTTTCCTCGGCTCCCCAGGCGGCAATCAAAACACTAAACGGTGGTGGGTTCTTGGCTAGTACGCGAGCGAGCTCCAAGATCATGGCGGTTCCGGACGCATTGTCATGCGCCCCGGCGTTGATCTCGCCATCCGGGTTAGCCCCGAGGCCATCGAAGTGCGCTCCGAGCACCACGACCTTGTCCTTAAGTTGCGCATCACTCCCGGTGATCAGTCCGAGGACGTTGTTGGCAACGCCCTTTTCCAGACGCTCCATGGTCACCGCAGCTGCCACTCTACGCGGCAGCGCGATCGGCTTGCCGCCGCTGCTGATCTGGCTCATGAGAGTGTTCAGATCTTGGTCTGCCAGAAGATCAGTGACCACCTGCGGCGAGATCAGGAAGGTGGGAATGATGAGCTGCCCGAGACGGGAGGCCGACCCACGCCGCAGGGCACGCGCCCAGGCTGTGTGCTCAGAGGTCGCGCGCGGGTCGGGACCGATCAGTACCGCGGCGGCGCCCTGAGCCTTGGCCCACTGCGTCTTGGCTTCCACCGAGACCGGCGTACTTCTCATGGTCTCCGGGACCCCGTCTAGGATCAGCACCGCTTTACCTTTGAGGTCTACGCCCTGGTAGTTGTCGATCTTGGCCTCGCTGCTCACCATACCATAACCGGCGAAGACGACCGGCCCGGTCATGCTTCCTGATTGACTGTAGATATTGGGGCGGAAGTCGAAACCATAGCGCAGATCCTTAGTGGATTCACCAGGGAGATCCAATAGGCGCAGACTGGTCGGTGCCTTCATCTGAGTGACTACCGTCTCAAACGACTGTTGGAACTGGTCCCTCACCCCCAATGGCTTCAGGTCTAGTGCTCGCATCCGCTCAGTGATATAGCTGGATGCCAGGCGTTCACCGATGGTCCCCGCTTTGCGTCCCAGGTAGATGGGGCTGACCAGCTCGGTGATGGTGGAGATCATCTCCTGACCAGATATCTGGACTTTGGTGGCCTGCTGCTGGTCGGGCTGGGTGGTGGTCGGGGTCACCTGGGTTAGGCATCCCCCTAGAACGACCGTGATCAGCACGACTGGTACTACCATACGCCAACGTCTATTCACAGGGATCGCTCCTTTTCATCCGGCGCAAGACAAGCTATGTGACACTATATGGGAGGGGCGCGAGGAATATGACGGCCTTAGGCCGAGTCTCGAGTCCCCAGTCCCTAGCAGGGTCTACGAAATTACTAGAGGTTGTGACTTCAACGAAAGGATTACGAACTACGAAATGCGAAACTATCGTGTAACGAAAGAGGTGGTGAGATGAGGATCTCCATTGGTCAGATGCATGTTGATGCCGGACATCCGGCGAACAATCTGCCCGTCGTCCAGGCCATGACCGCCGAGGCGAAGCGCCGCGGATCCGATCTGGTGCTCTTTCCCGAACTGTGGGCCAGTGGCTATGATCTAGAGCATGCTGAGCAGCACGCCGATCGTCTTGGTGAGGGGTTGTTTGCCACCATGAGCGATCTGGCTCGCCAGCATGGTCTGTATCTGTTGGCGGGCTCACTCTTAAGCCGCGAACCGCAAGGCTTCTGCAATACGTCCGTCCTGTACAGTCCGGATGGATCCCAACTGGCGGCCTACAGCAAGCTGCATCTGTTTAGGCTCATGGATGAGGAGAAGTATCTAGCCGCAGGTAATCAACGAACGGTGGTCGACACCCCCTGGGGGAGGGCGGGGATGGCCATCTGCTATGATCTGCGCTTCCCCGAGCTGTTTCGGCGCTATGCCCTGAAAGGCGCCAAGGTCTTCTTTTTGCCCTCGGAATGGCCGCATCCCCGTTTGGCGCATTGGCAGACGCTTCTGCGGGCTCGGGCGATCGAGAACCAGTGCTTCATGGTGGCGTGCAATCGTGTGGGCAAGACCGGTGAGACCGAGTTCTTTGGTCACTCTGCCATCATCGACCCCTGGGGTGAGATCGTCGTGGAGGCCGGCAGCCAGGAGATGCTCTTGACCGCCGATATCGACCTAGGTCTGGTGGACACCATTCGCAAGCGTATCCCCATCTTCGCCGACCGACGCGAAGAGGTGTATTGAGAATTAGGAATTAAGAATGAAGAGTTAAGAATTGGGGGTTAAGAGTCAAGGGTCAACTGTTAAGAGGGGGTTCGTTGACTCTTGACTCAGGACCCTTGACTCGACAGAAAGGGAGGAGAAACCATGAAGAGTTACGAACGTAACCTCGGTGATTTCATTGGCCAAGAGCTGAGGTTTGTGACCTTTGGCGAGGGTGAAGGCCCTAAGCTGATGGTCACAGGAGGGATCCATGGTGGCGAGGCAACGGGGATCTACGCCGCCACCAAGTTCATCGACTATCTCCGTGAGCATGAGAGCGAGCTCAAGGGTCAGGTGAAGGTGCTGGCCATCAGCAATCCTGGCGCTTTTCGCCGCATGCAGAGGACCAACCCCTATGACGAGTTGGATATGAACCGCATCTTCCCCGGCAAGGCCGACAGCAGCCCCACCATGGTGGCGGCTAGTATCGTCTACGAAGAGGCGCAATGGGCCGACTACATCGTGGATCTCCACTGCTGCGGGATCTACGGCAGCAACTATACCCTGTCCATCTACACTGAGTCCGCCCAGGATCGGGAGCTGGCCAGCATGCTGGATATCCCGGTGGTGATTGAGTCGGGCGGGACCCCAGGGCAGTTGTTCACCGATATTAGTCGTAAGTGCGGCAAGGCCGCAGTGATCATTGAGCTCACCGGCGGCGGTCAGGGTGGGACCATTGATCTTCCCTCGGGCGAGATGGCCTTCAAGGCTCTGGTCAAGCTTGTTAAGCAGCTGGGCATGATCCCAGGCGATGTCCAAAAGCCTAATCCTACATTCTGCGGCAAGCTGAACTCCTTGGTGGCACCTGCTGACGGCCTGTTCATCCCCACTGTCGAGAAAGGCACACTAGTTGCTGAGGGTCAGGTGATCGGCAAGTTGGGTGACCAGGAGATCCATGCTCCTGCCAAGGCGATCATGATGGCCATGGGTCCCGCGCGCTTCGTCTTCCGTGGTCAGGGCCTGGTCATTTACGCCTGCCCGGCGGAATAGATCCCGTACGATTGTTGACAGATTTGTTCTGTTTTAGCCATGGGGATGCATAAGAGAAGCCAGAGCAGGGCACGCCCTGTTCTGGCTTCTTTCGTTTTGGAGTCCACAAGAGCACAAGTCCACGAGTCCACGTGTCGGGACATCGGCAATACACACTTGCGTTATGAACAACAGGAAACTCCTAAGTATATGACGAAACTGAGGCTTGGTGACTTGGTGCCACGGTGGACCTTTGCGCATCCACTTGTGGACTTGTGAACTTGTGGACTCTTTGCGGGGCCAACCATCAAGGAGGGATCACATGCCCTTGCTACTACCTCTGCTTCTACTAGTCCCGCTGATGGTCGTGATTGTTCTTGCTCTTCGCCATGCTGACGACCTGGAGATCGTCGAGCGGAAGATCAAGATCGCCGGGCTACCACTTGGCTTTGCTGGCTTACGTATTGTTCAGCTCAGTGACCTGCACGGCAAGACTAGTTTCCGCGGTGAGCCATTGCACCAGACGGTGGCTGGCTTGAGCCCAGATCTACTGGTTATCACCGGCGACCTGGTTAGCCATCCGCGGCAGATACCAGCCTCGCTTCACGAGCTGGCATCGATGAGCGGCAGGCGGGGTACCTATTTCGTCCCCGGCAACTGGGAGTACGCCGCCCACAGTGATTGGCCTGCCTTACGCAAGCTGCTGATGGAGAAGGGGATCGTCGTCCTGGACAACCGTGGCATAGAGCTCGTGAATGGGGAAGCGACCCTGTTTCTATGTGGGGTGGATGACCCGATTACCGGCCGAGCCAATGTCTCGCGGGCTCTGCAGAACAGCTCGCCTGGGCAGGTAGTAGTCATGCTGGCGCACACCCACTCCTTCGTCTCAGGGATTAAGGATGAGGTGGACCTCCTCTTAGTCGGGCACACCCACGGCGGGCAGATCCTGATCCCAGGCTACGGACACGTGCGGCTCAACCGCCGCCACCGCTATAGTTTGATCAAGGGTCTCCATCGCCTGGGACGTCTGCAGTTCTATATCAGCAAGGGGATCGGTACCACCAAGCTCCCCCTACGCTGGGGGGCTCGCCCAGAGATAGCCGTCCTGACTCTTGAACCTTTGACCTTGCAGGCTCAGGGACAAGGGAAGGAATGATCGCTTCGCGTGGCGAAGTAGGTACAGACACTAGACCCAAGACACTGGACACTAGTAGCTACCGGTGACGGAAAACACCGGCGAAACCATGAACTAGGCATAGGAAGATTGGGCATCTGGTGAGTTCTGATTTCATCATCTCGTGTCTAGTGTCTTGGGTCTAGTGTCTTCCAAAACCGGAGGTGTCGGATGCTTATCACCGTGCGCGCGCTCGGTACGCTGATGAATCACATGCCGGAGATGGCTGAGACGCTGACGCTGCAGTTGGCGGCTACCGCCACGGTGGCTGATGTGATCTCCCAGCTCCAGTTACCGGACCATGCCATATGGATTATCACCGTCAATGGCGAGAAGGTCGAGCCTAGCCATGGGCTTAGAGATGGCGATCTACTCAGCTTTTACTCCCCTGTGGAGGGGGGATAGGTGCCACGCACCAGCCCAAAGGCCATAAACACTATTGCTTCAGAAGAAGGAGTGAACTACATGCCATTTGGAATTCAGGACCGCATCTTGCGGGTCAATCTCTCCACCGGCGTTATCGGTGTGGAGAACCCAGGCGCCGACTTCTACCGCCAGTATTTCGGTGGGCGCGGCATCATTGCCTATTACCTAATGAAAGAGCTGCAACCTGGGACCGATCCCTTGGGACCGGAGAACAAGCTGATCTTCGCCGGCGGCCCCCTGACCGGCACCGCTTTCATCGGTAGTGGGCGCAATAGTGTCGGTGCCAAGTCGCCGCTCACCGGTGCCTATGGGGATGCCGAGGCTGGCGGCTTCTTTGGTGCGGAGCTGCGCCGTGCGGGCTACGATGCCCTCATCATCGAAGGTCAGGCTGAGAAGCCCGTTTACCTCTGGATTAAAGATGACCAGGTGGAGATCCGTTCGGCGGAGCATCTGTGGGGGCAAAAGACAGGTCCTGTTCAGGATACCATCAAAGCGGAGCTGGGCGACAAGCTCATCCGTGTAGCTCAGATCGGCCCCGCTGGGGAGAATCTGGTCAAGTTTGCCTGTATCACCAACGACCTGACCCATTTCTATGGCCGTACCGGCATGGGGGCGGTGATGGGGTCCAAGAACCTGCGCGCTGTAGCGGTTCGTGGAACTCGTGCTCCTGAGCTTGCCCATCCCGACAAGATGAAGGAGCTCAACCAATGGATGGTGGAGAACTGGAAGACCTTGGCCGGCAATATGCATGTCAATGGCACCACCGCCATCGTCATGGGACAGCAGGCCACCGGTGGGCTACCCACACGCAACTTCCGCGAAGGGGCTTTTGAAGGGGCGGAAAAGATCTCCCATATCAAGCTCAACGAAGAGCTGCTGATCGAGCGCGAGGGCTGCTGGTCCTGCCCGATCCGCTGCAAGCGGGTGGTCAAGGCAGAGGCTCCCTACAAGATCGATCCCACCTATGGCGGTCCCGAGTATGAGACCCTTGGCTCGCTGGGTTCTTGCTGCGGCGTCGATGATATCTATGCCGTCTGCAAGGGCAATGAACTGTGCAACTCCCTTGGCCTTGATACCATCTCCACCGGCGTGACGATCTCCTTTGCCATGGAGTGCTTTGAGCAGGGGCTGATCAATGAGCAGAAGACCGATGGTCTAAAGCTGGAGTTTGGTAATGGTCAGGCCATGGTCGAAATGATCGAGAAGATCGCCCACCGTCAAGGGTTTGGTGACCTCTTGGCCGAAGGCAGCAAGCGGGCAGCGGCGGTCATCGGCCAGGGCGCAGAGCAATATGCCATGGAGACCAAAGGGCTAGAAGTTCCCATGCATGAGCCACGCCTCAAACAGGGCCTCGGGATCGGCTACGCGGTCTCCCCCACCGGGGCAGACCACTGCCATAATTTCCACGATACCGCCTTCGCCAAGGAAGGTCCTGGGCTGGAGAGTGCTAAGTCCATCGGGCTCAGGCAGGCCTTGCCCTTAGATGATCTGGGCGCAGAGAAGACCCACAATATGATCCAGGTCTCGCTCTGGCGTCACTTCAGCAACATGGCGGAGATCTGCCAGTTTGTCCCTTGGAACTATGTGCAGATCGAGGCGGCGCTGCGTGCTGCCACGGGCTGGGATGTGAGCCTCTTTGAGATGCTGAAAGCTTCGGAACGGGTCGTCACACTCACTCGCCTCTTTAACCTGCGCGAAGGTTTCACCCAACGCGATGACTACCTTAACAAGCGTTTCTATAAGCCCCTGACCTCACTCAAGGGCAAGGCCATCGATGAAGAGGCCATGGGCCAAGCGATCGCGGCCTACTATGCCCAGATGGGCTGGGATGAGACCGGCCGACCGACCTTGCCCAAGCTGCAAGAGCTGGGACTCGAGTGGGCAGCACAGTAGCGGGTTGTTTGGCAGGATAGGGAGAAGGGGGCCAGCGACTAGGTCGCTGGCCCTTTAGGTGGCGCCAGGGGGCATAGAGAGGTGAAGTTATGGCCAACTCCAAATGGCGTGAGACCGATCTCCATCAGCCGGTCTCTGATTATCTGACCGAGCAGGGCTATAGGGTACGCAGCGAGGTCAATGGCTGCGACATGGTGGCGGTGAAGGATGAGGAGATGATGGCGCTGGAGTTTAAGCTGCATTTCAACGCCTCGCTCTTGGTCCAAGCAGCCAAACGCCAGCGTGCCACCGCCTCGGTCTATGTGGTGCTGCCGCGGCCGAAGAAGGGGATGCGCAGCAAAGAGTGGCAGGGGCAACGGCTGCTGCTGCGTCGCTTGGAGTTGGGGCTGATCTTCGTTGCGCTTGGACCGCATCCCCGCGTCGAGGTCGTCTTCCATCCTCAACCGTTTGACTTGCGCAGACGCAAGCAGGACTACACCGCCATCATCCGTGAGGTGCAGCTGAGATCAGCGGACTACAATCAGGGCGGTAGCAGTAAGCGCAAGCTAGTCACCGCCTATCGTGAAAACGCCATTCAGATCGCTGCCTATCTGCAGCAGCGCGGTCCACTCTCAACCAAATCTCTGCGCGCCTTAGGAACTGGGGAGAAGACGACCGTGATTCTCTATGACAATGTCTATGGCTGGTTTGAACGCGTCAGCCGTGGCGTCTATACCCTCACAGCGCGGGGGATAATGGAAGTAGCGAACTACCCGGAACTGATGGCTCACTATCAGACCCATAGTGATGCTCCGGCCGCGCTCGAGCAGGGGCAGGGGCAGGGTAAGGGGGAACATTCATGATCGTTTTCTGGTGGCTGATCTTTGCTGTCATCACCTGGTTCTTCCCGCGCCGCCTCAAGCTCCTTGCCTTCGTCATCAACCTTCTTCTACCTGACCCGGTCCCCTACGTAGACGAGGTGATTATCCTGGTCGGATACCTGCGGGATCTCGAGCTGGAGCGCAGGCGCAGGCAAACCAAGAACTAAGAGCACAAGGCATCCCACAACGGGATGCCTTGTTCAATAAGCATTGCTACACCTGTTTAATAAGACGTGAAACCTAGGAGGTAATCGACCCTACCGCGGGGAATTCTGAGGTGCAATTCACATCTTAGGGAGGGTTCGATATGTTGTTAGGTCGCTTATCTACGGATGGCTTCAGGGACGCCATCAAGACGATCGATACTGTTATTCTGCCGATTGGTAGTGTCGAGGCCCATGGGCGTCATTGCCCACTCAGCACCGACGTGATCATCCCGGAACGGATCGCCCGTGATCTCGACGCCAAGATCGGGGAGAAGGTCTTGGTGGCGCCGGCCATCCCCTATGGCTATTCCAAGGACCTGTCCTACTTCCCGGGCACAGTGCATGTCTCCGGCGAGGTGATGGCTGCCTACGTCAGCGAGGTCGCCCTTTCGTGGGTGAAATGGGGGATCAAGACCGTAGTCCTGCTCAATGGCCATGGGGGCAACATCCCTGCTCTCTCCCTGGCCGCCGACCGTATCGCGGGGCAGGGCGTCAAGGTGCTCTTGATCAACTGGTGGCTGCACTTCTCCAAGGAGATTCTAGCGATCTGCGAGGGTCAGGGACACGCTGGGGAGGATGAGACCTCCACGGTGCTGGCGTTGGATGCCTCATTAGTGGATATGAACAAGGCTGGGGTCTACTGGCCGAAGTTGATCACCACCATCAAAGCCCCGGAGATCGCCCGCTACTCCTATCCCGACGCCATGTCGGGCGATGCACGCCTGGCTACAGCTGAGAAGGGCGAGCGGATCTACGCGGCGGTCTGCGAGCGAACTGTGGAGATACTGCAGGATGTCTGGGCGGATAGGTTGGCGAAGTGAAAGGATGTCGTATGGACCGCAGGGCATTTCGTGATCTGATCGCGCGGCGCATCCTGGTGATGGATGGAGCCATGGGGACCGAGCTGATGAAAGCCGGTTACCCTCTTCACAGTTGCTTGGAGCTGGCCAATCGCGAACGACCAGAGCTCATTCGTCGGATCCACGAGCAGTATCTGGAGGCCGGTGCGGCTATCATCAGCACCAATACCTTTGGTGCCAACCGCTATCGGCTGAGCCAACATGGGCTGGCCGACCAGACCAAGGAATACGATACCGAGCCCTTCAAATTTGCCTCCGG
>CAZINL010000070.1:0-14241 GCA_964540595.1 uncultured Clostridia bacterium | reverse complement strand
ATTCAGGGGCAAGTGTAACAAACAACCGAACAGATGGGGTCTGACCCCATCTGTTCGGTTGCTTCGCTATCGTCGTGCCACAAGTTCCTCGATGAACACCGCCAGCCCATCCTGATCATGGTGACCAATCACTAGATCAGCCACGGCTTTCACCTCGGGCTGGGCGTTGCCCATGGCGACGCCTAACCCTGCACATTCGATCATGTCTAGGTCGTTGAGATGGTCGCCCACCGCGATGATCTGTTCAGGCGTAATCCCATAGTGCTGGCAGAGCCAGCGGAGCCCACTGGCCTTGGTCGCCGCCGCTGGGAGCAGCTCCATATGCCACTTGCCATCGTAGTCCATGCTACGCAGCAGGCGGATCTCACATGGATCGACCAGTGGCTGGGCGATCTCGATCGCTAACTGCGTCACCGCGGCATCTCCTCCTACCGCGAGCCGCAGCGGTTCAAAGCAGGTATCGCGGATCAACGACTCCACCTGCCAGACATTATCACCTTCGCGCTCCATTGAGTCGGTTGGCCTACCTCGAGTAGCGAGCTGATAGTAGACATCCGGCGGAGCAGGCGAGTCGCAGTAGGCGTACGTCGTGATCTCCGCGCGCTCCCAAGCGGCCATGACCCGCTCCGAGACCGGACGCGGAACGGTCACTGAATGGAGCGAGCGTAGGCTGACGGGATCAGCGATCACCCCACCGTGATAAGCCACCATGGGGTCTACCAAGCCTAGCTCCTTGGCCACGCTCAGCATGCTGCGCGGACGGCGGCCACTGACCAGGGAGACGATGAACCCGTACTCCTTAGCCCGCTCAACAGCTTTTCTAGTCCTATCGGTTAGCATCTTGCTGCTGTTCAGTAGCGTCCCGTCGATGTCAAGCGCCAACAGTCGATAATCCATTACGCTCGCCCCCTCTCAGTCACAGCTTTCGCCAGCCGGCTCGGGTTTCCTGCTCATGCGGTCTGTTTGCAAAACAACTGAAGGTCGGGGTCTGCCCCCGATCTTCTGTTGTTTGCCCCGGCGCCCTGAACCTTTTACCTGAAGGAAACGACTTACTCTCGGGAGAATTAGGCAACACCAAAGAGAACTGGGGGTAAAAGCAAATGGAGCAACACACCGCTCAATTGACTGGTTTTCGTGAATGGGTTGAGCAGATACGCAATGAATGGAATGTCCCCGGCGTAGCCATCGCCGTTATCAAGGACGATGAGGTGATCCTCAGCGAGGGGTTCGGTCTGCGCAATGTGAAGGAAGGCCTACCGGTCACCCCAGACACACTGTTTCCCATTGGCTCGTCGACCAAGGCCTTTACCGCCATGGTGGTCGCGCAACTAGTTGACCAAGGCAAGCTGGACTGGGACACACCAGTACGCGACTATCTGCCCGAGTTCAAGATGGCGGACAGCTTTGCTTCCGAGCGGATTACCCTCCGCGACATGCTCTGTCATCGCTCCGGGCTGCCGCGCCACGATCTAATGTGGTATAACGCCGACTTCAGTCGTGAAGAGATCATCGCCCGCGTACGACATCTGGAGCTGAGCAAGGAGTTCCGCACCACCTGGCAGTATCAGAACATCATGTATCTGACGGCAGGGTACATCGCCGGCAAGCGGGCGGGCTGTAGTTGGGAGTCGCTGGTGAAGAGGCAGATTCTCGACAAGCTGGGTATGTCTGCGACCAATTTCTCGGTGGACCTGACCCAACAGAGTGGCGATCACGCCCGCCCTTACCTGAAGCAGAAGGAAGAGATCCGTGAGACCCCCTTCCGCAATATTGACACCGCCGGGCCCGCTGGCTCGATCAACTCCAACCTGACCGACATGGTCAAATGGGTGCGCCTGCACCTCCACCGCGGCAAGCACGGTGAGGGGCAGATCGTCAGCGAGGCCAACCTTGCCGAGATGCATTCACCTCAGATGGTGATCAAGCAGCCAGCGAAATACCGTGAGGTGCCGCACAAGAGCTATGGCATGGGTTGGTTCGTCGAGCCGTATCGTGGCTACAACCAGATCCACCACGGCGGCAATATCGACGGCTTCACCGCTCTGGTGGCCATGGTGCCTGAGGAGCAGATCGGGATCGTCATCCTGACCAATATGAACGGTACCCCTCTCCCCACTCTCATAGCCCGTAATCTGTATGACCGACTGCTGGGCCTCGACCAGATCGACTGGCATGGCAGGGCCATGGACGAGGTCGAGAAGGGTAAGGCTGCGGCCGAGGAAGGAAAGCAAAATGCCGATGCCGGGCGCAAGTCGGACACCCAGCCCTCGCATCTCCTGGCCGACTATGCGGGCGACTACGAGCACCCCGGCTACGGAGCCCTCAAGATCGAGTTCGAGGGCGAGACACTCACGGCGACCTACAACTCGCTGCAGTTTGCCATCAAGCATCGTCACTACGATATCTTCGAGGCCACTACCCCGCTGATTGAGTTTACCTTCCCCATCACTTTCTTGACCAACCTCAAAGGGGATATCGATCGACTAACCATCCAACTGGAGACCGCGGTCAAGCCTGCAGAGTTCGCCCGCGTGGCAGCCTCGGAGATGAGCGAGATCTCTTTCCTAGAGCGGTTCGTCGGCGACTACGACCTGATGGGGACGCTCATCGCTGTCGCGCTCAAAGGGAGCACCTTGACCACCACCATCCCAGGCCAGCCTACCTACGAGCTGGAACCGTACCGGGAAACTACCTTCAACCTCAAAGGCCTTGTGGGCTTCAGCATTGAGTTCAAGAGCGATGCTGATGGGCAGTTCAACGAGATGGTGATCAACCAACCCAACGGTGTCTTCGCCGCGAAAAGGGCGTAAGGGACGGAGTCCACAAGTCCACAGGAACACAAGTCCACAAGTGTTACTAAGCAGCCGTGAGAAAACATTGAAGATCGGGGTCAGACCCCGATCTTCAATGTTTGCATCTTACGCAACTCGAAAGGAACCGGGGTCGCCCAGATCGAAATACTCTGTTAAACCGACATCAGAGGGGGTATGACAGATGCAGATACCATCGATTAACAACGAACTCGAGCTCAAGCAGTTTCTTGATCAAGTGGAAGCGAGTCTAGAGAAGTTGGGCAACCAGATGTCCGAGCTGAGCTTCCAGAAGTATTTGGACAAGAAGCCCAATACCAAGATCGCTGAGCTGGACCGCGAGCGTGCGGCCATTGTCCTCAGCCCTGAGCTGCGCGCCTTGATCGAGGCTTGGCGTGGGAAGGTTGCCGATCCGGCTCTCGCCCGCCGAGTAGAAGTCTGGCGCAACTCATTAGTGGGCAACCAGGTTACAGCCCTGGAGGAGATCTCCACCCTGACCCGCGAGCTCAATGACAAGATCGTCGCCCACAAGTATCTGCTCGGCGGCGAGCGGGTGGATCTCGGTACCATCCGCAATGTCATCCGTCAGAACCACGACCGCGAGCTGCGCCGTCAAGCCTGGCTGGCCTACGCTGAGCTCTCCCAGCAACTCGAAGCCGACCTGCTGCGTCTGGTCAAGCTGCGCAACGCCGCCGCCCAGAAGCTGGGCTATGGCAACTATGTCGATATGATCCTGGACCTCAACGATATGACCACCGCGGAGGTCGAGGGTATCCTCAATGAGCTGACCACTGCCACGGAAGACTCCTACCGCAAGGTGCTCCATGAAGGCGCTGAGCGACTGGGGATCGAGCAGATTGAGCCTTGGGATGTCCAGATCTGCCTCGAGTCCAAGGAAGGCGTCCCTTCCCACCTCTTCCCCAAGAGCGGGATCAAGCAGGCGCTGCGCGACTGGGCCGCCACCATGGGGCAGGACATCGACGCCCTAGGGATCGAGCCGGTCTTCGTCGATATCCCCTACAACGGCTTGTGCATGACGCTGAACCGCCACGCCATCCGCATCTTAGGCAACCCTCAGGACGGCTATGGCTACTACACCACCATGTTCCACGAACTGGGGCATGCCCTGCACTCTGCGCTCAATGAGCAGGAGCAGATGATCCTGCGCCGCGACTCGAGCATCTTTACCGAAGGGATCGCTGAGATCTTCGGCTATGTCCCCCGCAATCCCGGCTGGCTGAAGACCCGCGGTCTCTCAGATGAACTTGTCTCCACCGCGCGTCAGAGCACCGTCGGCCCGCAGTTTCATTATATCCGTCAACGCACCGCCTACTGCCTGTTTGAGTATGAGATGTACCGCAACCCAGACCAGGATCTGGATACGCTAATGGCCAAGACCGAGGCGCGCATCCTGGGCACCGAAGTCAACGCTTCGCCGCGCTGGGCCTCCAACGCTTGGTACGTCAGCTACCCGGTCTATTGGCAGAACTACGTCCTCGCCGATGTGGTGGCTAGCCAGGTGCATCACCATCTCGAAGCCAACTTCGGTCCGCTGTATAACACTCAAGCGTCGTTCGACTTCGTCCGTCAGAACTACATCGCCCCCGGTGCCTCTACCCCATGGCTAGAGAAGATCGCCAGCGCCACTGGCCAGCCGCTCAACGCGAAGGCACTGATCAAGGATATGAATGAGTAAGGCTGAAGGCCTTAACGAGTCCACAAGCCACCAAGGCACCAAGCCCCAAGTAGTTTCCTGAGGTGACAGAACGGTGAACAGACCGCCCGCACTTTGCTGTGTAGGGCGGTTTGCGCTTGTCTAATACTGGCAGGATATGCGATGATGGAAGACAGGAGATCCCACTCCCTAAACAACCTTGGTTGCCCACTGTTGGCTTGGTGGCATGGGGGCTTGGTGACTCTTCAAAGAAGGAAGATGGTGATTCCCTTGCCGACCCAATCACTCGCTTACTTCCACCCAGTGGTGCGGGCGTGGTTTGAAGAGGCTTATCGTGAACCCAGTCCGCCGCAGGCCAAGGGCTGGCCGCTGATCGCCCAAGGCGAGAGCGTCCTGATCCTCGCTCCCACTGGCTCAGGCAAAACACTAGCTGCATTCCTGCAGTGCATTAGCACGTTGCTCTTCGAGCTGGCGCAGGACGACCGCCCGGGTATACGGGTGGTCTATATCTCACCGCTCAAGGCGCTGAACAACGATATCTCGCGTAACCTGCGCGTTCCACTGGATGGCATTCGCCGTAAGGCGGATGAGATGGGGATCGAGTTGCCTGAGATCCGGGTGGGAGTGCGCACCGGCGACACCCCAGCCAAGGAGCGGCAGGCCATGCTCAAGCATCCGCCGCATATCCTGATCACCACCCCTGAGTCGCTGGCGTTGATGCTTGGCTCCCAAGCGCGCCGCCTCTTTGGCTCGACGCGTTTTCTCATCATCGATGAGATCCATAACCTCTTCCCCACCAAGCGCGGCGTGCACCTTGCCCTAGCGGTGGAGTATCTGGAGTATCTGGCTGGCCGCCCGTTGCAGCGGATCGGCCTGTCAGCGACCCAGCGCCCCCTAGAGGCGGTAGCCGCGTACTTAGGCGGCGGTACAGTGGATGGCGCGACCGGGCGTTGGTCACCGCGCCCGATCGCCATTGTCGATACCGGTCAGCGTAAAGACCTCGACCTCGCGATCGAGTTGCCGGTCGATGACTTCAGCGGCCTACCGGAGAAGACGATCTGGCCCGCCATCTATCGCCGTCTGCTGGAGCTGATCGAGCAGCACCGATCGACGCTGGTCTTTGTCAACAACCGTGCCCTGGCCGAGAAGATCACCACTAATCTCAATGAACTGGCTGAGCGTGATCTAGCCCGCGTCCATCATGGCAGCGTCGCCCGTGAGCTGCGGCTGGAAGTGGAGACCCTGCTTAAGACCGGTCAACTTCCCTGCCTGGTGGCCACTTCATCCCTGGAACTAGGGATTGATATCGGTGCCGTTGACTTAGTCGTGCAGATCGAGTCACCGCATGAGGTGGCGCGGGGACTGCAGCGGGTCGGTCGAGCCGGCCATATCGTCGGCATGCCAAGCAAGGGGCGGATCATCCCCAAGACGCGCGGTGATCTGCTCGAGGCGGCCTTCATCGCTCGCGAGATGAAGGCCGCCCGCATCGAGCCGACCCATGCCCCGGAGAACTGTTTGGATATTCTGGCCCAGCAGGTGGTGGCGATGGCCATCGACCGTGAGTGGACTGAGGACGAGCTGTATCAAGTCATTCGGCGCGCCTGGAGCTATCACGCGCTCAGCCGCGCGGACTATGAACGGACTTTAGCCATGCTCGCCGGACGCCATGCCGAGGAGTTCACCGATCTGAAGCCGCGCATCTATTGGGACCGGACCCACCACACACTAATCACCACCGACAGCGGCAAGCGGCTGATCTACACCAGCGGCGGGACAATCCCGGACCGGGGTTACTATGGGGTCTATATGGCCGGTTCGCCTGTGCGCCTAGGTGAGCTGGACGAGGAATTCGTCCATGAACGTCGGATCGGCGACCGCTTCGTACTGGGGACCTCCACCTGGCAGGTCGAGGAGATCCGCCAGGACCGCGTTATTGTGCGACCAACCGGGCGGGGTGGGGTGACCGTCCCCTTCTGGCATGGCGATGGTTTTGGGCGCCCTTATGACCTGGGCAAGCGCTTCGGCAGCTTCCTGCACGAGGCCAGCAGACATCTCGATGACCCCGACGGTGCTGCTTGGCTCGCAGAACAGTGTCAGACGGGAGCCACGGGCGTGCAGGTCATCCGCGACTATCTGCTCGCCCAGCGTGAGAGCACTGGTGCCATCCCCAGCGATCGTCTGCTCGTCCTCGAGGAGTTCCGCGACGAGTTGGGCGAATGGCGCGTGCTACTACACTCGCCTTTTGGGCGACGGGTGAACACTCCTCTGGGCCTATTGCTCACCTCCGCCCTGCGCGAGCAGGGGCTGGAGCTCGATACCATCCAGAACGATGACGGCATCCTGTGGATCGCTCCGGCGGCTGAGCAGCCTGCCCACATTGATCCGGCAACCATTGAGCCGGATGATCTGGAGCACCGCTTAGCAGAACTGATCAGTGCGACGCCGCTCTTTGGCATGCTCTTTAGGCAGAGCGCGGCGCGCGCCTTGGTCCTGCCCCGCGGCGGCTATGGCAAGAAACGCACGCCGCTCTGGCTGTCTCGCCTCAAGGCAGCCGATCTCCTGCAGGTGGTGGGGCGCTATCCATCCTTCCCCATCGTCATGGAGAGCTACCGCGAGGCTCTGAATGATGTCTTTGACCTAGATGGCCTGCGGGAACTGCTTAAGGGGCTGGCAAGCGGGGCCATACGGATCCACCGTACCCGGCATGATGCCCCTTCCCCCTTCGCTCAGTCGCTGCTCTTCAGCTTCACCGCCTTCTACATATATCAGCCCGATCTGCCCAAGGCTGAGCGCCGGTTGCATGCCATGAACCTTGACCGCTCACAGCTGCGTGATCTCCTTGGGCAGGCCGCCCTGCGCGATCTGCTGGACGAGCAGGCCATCGCCGACACCGTGGCTAGGACACGTTGGCTGACCGAGGAAATGCGACCGACCTCAGCCGACCAGCTGCATACCTGGCTGCTGCGAGTGGGTGAACTGCGCCGTAACGATCCGCTCTGGACCGATCCGCAGGTGGAGTCATGGTTGGGCATCCTGCGTGACAGCGACCGAGCGGCAGAGATATTGGTTGGGCAGGAGCCGGTTTGGATCCCGACCGAGTATGCTGGTGAGTATCTGCCTGCGATCGGGGTGAGTGACGAGCTGGTGGACCCTGCGGTTGCCGCCGCGCGGCAGAAGCTGGCACTGCGCTACGCCCGCAGCCATGGCCCATTTACTGCCGCGGAACTGGCCGGCGCCTATGGCTGGTCGCTGGATATCGCCGAGCGTAGGCTGGCACGGCTGGAGGTAGAGGGTTTTCTAGATCATGGTGAGTACCTACCGGGTGGCAGCGGGGTAGAATGGTGCGACCGCGAGTTGCTCCGTCAGATCCATCGTCGCAGCCTGGCCAAGGCGCGACGCGAGGTCGAGCCGCGCTCGGCGGAAGACTACGCCTGCTTCCTCTCCCGCTGGCAGGGGGTCGGTGGACAGCAGAGCGGCAGCGAGGCGCTGCTGGCTGTCCTACAGCCACTGCTGGGGCTCTACCTCCCCGCCAAGCTCTGGGAGGAGTACATCCTCCCAGCGCGCTTAGCCGACTACAAGCCCACCTTGCTCGACCAGCTGGTGGGGGGCGGTCTGCTGCAATGGCTGGCTTGGGGTGAGGGCGACAGCATGCGCCTGGCGCTCTTTGAGCCCGGCGAAGCACAGCCGTTCAGCCCGGCTACCGTCCAGACTCTGTCACCAGCCCAGGAGAGGATACTCGTCACGCTGCGCGAGCGGGGCGCGCTCTTCCTGCCCCAGTTGTGGAGCACATCGGGCTTAGGCGCCAATGAGGCTCTGACCGAACTGTTTGCTCTCGTCACTCTTGGTTTGGTGACCAACGACACCCTCGGACCGATCCGACTGCTGCTCGGCCACGGTCCTAACCCCAAGCGGGGCTGGAACGTCAGCCCCACCATGCTCAGCCGCATGGGGCGCTGGGGTGCCGTAGAAGCCGCTGAGAGCAACGAGCCGGAACCAGTGCTTAGGCGTCTCTTCCTGCGCCATGGCCTCCTCACCCGCGAGGTGATCAGCCGCGAAGAACTGGCCTGGTCGGAGATAAGCGGCCACTTAGAGCGCTGGGAGATGATCGGCAAAGCCAAGCGCGGCTACTTTGTCACCGGACTGTCTGGGATGCAGTATGCCGACGGACGCGCCGTGGACAATCTACGCCTAGGGGTAGAAGCCGGGTTGCCGGAGTATCTGGTACTGGCCTGTCACGATCCAGCCAACCCCTGGGGACACCAGCTCCCTTGGCCGGAGACTACTGGAGTGCGCTTGATCGCTCCCAGTCTCGTGGTCCTACGGCGTGGTCGTCCTTTGCTGGCGGTCATGGGTGAGAAGAAGCTGAAGTTGGTGACGTTTGGCGAGTCGCCCGTAGAGCAGCTACAGGTGGTCTTAGGTGAACTGATAGGTTTCTTGGCCAAGTCCCCCGCTGGCAAGCGTAAACTGACCGTGATCGAGTACAATGACCAGCCGATCCGCGAAACCCAGGCCGCCAGAATGCTGGAGGACTTGGGCTTCAAGCCGGACTATATGTCGCTAACCAGGTGGGGGCGGTAGCCCCCACCTGGTTAGCGACAGCCCAAAGACCCAAGGCCAAAGGCCAAAGTGGGAACGGGGATATGGATGCCCAATCAGGCATTCGCATCGCTTGCGTGACCCTTGGCCTATAACTCTTGACTCATGACTCATGACTCCCAGGCGAAAGGCGGTCCAACTCCATGAACATACGCAGATTAACCGGCGAACATAAAGGCTACGTGGATGGCGATATCTCCATCGCCCTCTTTGACCACCCTATGGGGCTGACGCTCAGTGACGACGGGCTGCTCTATATCGCCGACCCGGGCAACAACCGCGTCCGCTGCCTCCATCTTGATGATGGCGAGGTGACCACCGTCCTCGGCAATGGCCTCACCGAAGGGGCGATGGAGGGCGAGCCCTCGCCCATGACCCCGCTCCACTCCCCCCACGCCGTGCAACTCTCCCCTTGGGGCGAACTACACGTCTGTGAGACCGGCAACCACCGCGTCTGGCGGCTGGTCTCAGCCGGATGGGCCGAGATCGTGGCCGGCAGTGGCATGGCAGGGTACACCGGCGATGGCAACCCCGCCCGTAGTGCCCAGCTGAACCAACCCCGCGCTATCGCCTTTGATAACGACGGGGTGCTCTACATCGCTGACTTTGACAACCACACGATCCGTGCCGTTAGCCCTGATGGCTGGATCAGCAGCCTCTTTGAACCCAGCGCCCACGCACTCAGCGGTCCATCCGCTGTCTGCCCGGATGGGCAGGGCGGGATCTACATCGCCGACAGCGGCAACCACCGGGTCGTCCGCTTTGATCTTCACAACAGGACCATGGCCACCGTCGTTGGTACCAGCCGGCCAGGCTTCAGCGGTGATGGCGGCGACGCCACCGCCGCGCAGCTCACGGACCCTGCCGCCCTCTGTCAGGACTCTGATGGTTGCCTCCTGATCGCCGACCGTGGCAACGGTCGCGTGCGCCGCATCGATGCCAACGGCGTCATCGGCACTCTCGTCGGTCCCGATCAGATGCCGAAGGCAGACGACGGCTCACCGGTCAGCCTCTCATCGACCGGCCTGGCCATCGCTGATGGTCGCCTCTACATCAGCGATGACGTGAATCACTGCATCTGGGTTTGTGAGCAGCCCCATGCCCCTCGCGAGCATGTAGTCCCCAGGTAAAGAGGAATCCGAACAGATGGGGTCTGACCCCATCTGTTCGGATTCCCCCTTGGCCCTTGACAGACATGCCGGTCCCGATGTAAGATCATCCCAGCGGCGTGATGCCGACTCCATCGTGAGGTGACAAGACAACAGCCATGCGTAATCGCTAATGTAACTCGTCCGACTAACAGCAGATGCTAGGGTTTCTCCCCTGTGATTTGTTGTGTACTTTTGACGGGATACGTTGCGCGCAGGCTGTCCATCTGTCACTGACCGAAGCATGGCTCTTTCAGCCGTGTGCCGTTCGTCAGTTTACGAGGCATGGACAGAACGTTCATGCCTCTTTTTCGTACCATCCTGCCGTGCGTTCCCCCGTTACCTCGTCCCCTTGACACCCCACAGCCACTGCTTGTGGACATGTGGACTTGTGTTCTTGTGGACTTCTTCTTACCGAACGGAGGGAACCATATGACAATCCTACAAGTGTCCAACCTGACCAAAGAATACGACCACCGTCTCGTCTGGTCCGACCTATCCTTTCAGGTCACCCAGGGCGAGCGGATCGGGCTGATTGGTGTCAATGGCTGCGGCAAGAGTACGCTGCTACGTATCCTGGCTCGGCTGGACCACCCTAAGAGTGGCGAGATCCACTACGTGAGATCAAACCTAAGGTTTGGCTATATGGGACAGGAATGGGAGAGTCGGCTGCAGGGCGGTGCCTTGGAGACGGTGCTCGGTGGTGATCCAGAGCTCTCACGCCTGCGGCATGAGATGCGGGCAGCCGAGGCTGGCCTTCAGAGTGACAGCAGCCAAGGGGCCTTGGATCGTTACTATCAACTGCTCGCCGACTATCAGTCGGCAGGAGGCTATGAGCGGGAACTGGAGGCTGAGACGCTGCTGAAGAAGATGGGCCTTTTGGCAGCTGAGATTGAGCTGCCCATGGCTAGCCTTAGCGGCGGTCAGCGGACGCGGGTGGGTCTGGCTCGTGTGCTCTTCTCTGCCCCGGATCTTTTGCTCCTTGATGAGCCCACGACCCACCTTGACCTTGATGCGCTAGAGTGGCTGGAGCAGACGCTGATCCGTTACCAGGGGACCTTGATCGTCGTCTCCCATGATCGCAGCTTCCTCGATGCGGTCGCCACCCGGATTCTCGAGCTCAGCGAGCAGACGATCATGAGCTTCCCTGGCAATTACTCGTCCTACGCCCAGCAAAAGGAGCTCCAGCAACAGACACAGGCCGCTGCCTATCAAAAGCAGCAACGGGAGATCCGGTCGATCCAGGAGTCCATCCGCCGCCAGGAGCAGTGGTTTCAAAAGGCCAGCAATGTCAAGGGCAGTGCTCAGCGCAACTTCAACCAGGACGGTTTCTTTCTGGGTAAGTATGCGGACCGTGCGAGCAAGCATGCCAATGGCATCCGCGCCAAAGAGAACCGCTTGCGGCATATCGAGGAAGGCCGCGTCGAGAAGCCGCGCACCCAACGGCGGCTCAATATGCGCATGGGCGATCAAGGCAGCAGTCTGGGGCGCTTCTTGCTCCGTACACGCGGGCTCGGTATGAGCTATGGCGAGAGGATGCTGTTCGCAGACGTCGATCTGACCCTGGAACGGGGCGCCCGCGTGGCGGTCGTCGGGCCCAACGGCTGCGGCAAGACCACGCTATTGAGGCTGCTGCTCGGCCAGGAGACCGCCACCACCGGCAGTGTCGAGCGTGCTGGTCAGTCCATCGGCTACTTCTCCCAAGAAACCGAGACCTTGAGCCCTGATCTCACCGTACTCGACGAGATCAGAAGCACCGGGATCACAGATCAGACCGACGCCCGGACGCTGGCGGGCTCCTTCCTCTTTCGCGGCGAAGATGTCTACAAGCCCGTCTCCGTCCTCAGCAGTGGCGAAAAGGCGCGGCTAGCCTTGGCGAAGCTGGTGGCCAAGAACCCGGATCTGCTGGTACTGGACGAACCGACCAACCACCTCGATATCCCGTCGCGGGAACGGGTAGAGCAAGTGCTTACTGACTACGGTGGCACCATCCTCTTGGTCAGCCACGACCGTTATCTGCTACGGAAGCTAGCGACCGAGATCTGGCGTTTTGTCGACCGGCGGCTGCAATGCTACCACGAAGGGTACGATGACTATCTGGTCAGCATCGGCAAGCGGGCGAGGCTTTCGCAGGCGCCGGACCTGGCTGAGATCGATCGTCAGCTCTCAGTCGCTCAGATGCGCCTAGCCCTAGTCTCGGGGCAGATGGCCGACACCTTAGCGCAAAGCAATCCCGACGCCATGGATCGGTTGCGGGCGGAGTTCATGGAACTGAGTAAAGAGATCGATCGGCTGCGCGTCGCGGCCAGATGAGGCAAAAGATTGAAGATCGGGGTCAGACCCCGATCTTCAATCTTTTCACTCTGGTCCAAGGCGTATGACACGGATTGTTCGTTCCACGCGCTCTCGCCAAGCTGGGATGGTCTCCCCGGGCCCCGGGCTCAGCCTGCCAAGCAGCTCGCTGATGGTCACAAATGAAAACCCTTTCTCCTTGAGCCCCGTGATGACCTTTGGCAGCGCGGCGACGGTTTGTGATCGGTTGCCTCCTAGGTCGTGCAGGACGACGATATCGCCATTGCGCGGTTCAGCCAGAATTCTTTGAACGATCACATCGGCCCCTGGGTTAGCGTAATCCTTGGGGTTCTGCCACCACGACCAGAGAACCATGGTATAACCATGCCTTTTGAGGACCTCCAGGGTCGTCTTATTGTAGTAAGCGCCAGGGGGGCGGTAGATCCTCGGCGTGACGCCCGTGACCTGCTCGATGGTCTGATGAGCACGCTGCAGCTCGTGTTCAAACTGCGTTCCGTTGAGTTGTTTGAGTGGATGAGAGAAGGTGTGATTGCCCAGCTCATGTCCCCCATTGACGATGGCTCGGGCTACGTCAGGAAAACTCTCGACCCGCATGCCAACGGCAAAGAAGGTTGCCCGCACCTGGTGCTCTTCTAGGATCTTTAGGATCTGCGGGGTATAGGTCGGGCTTGGCCCATCGTCAAATGTCAAGGCGATGATCATCTCGGTGGTCGGAACATTGGTGATGACCTCACCGTGACCAACGGTCACCGCATATCGGTGATCAGTACTGGATGTCACCCAGATGGTGAGGATCACCGCTAGGAATGAGATCATCAGGATCCTCAACACCCTCTGGCGTGTGATCAAGAGCATGAGATCCCCCCTTCCGTTCGGCTGCGAGGAGAGGCGGCTATCATCACGTTACGCTGTGCGGGGGCGGGTCATGACAAAATGATAGTGGCGAGCCATCACTCTGAGGTGACGGCTCGCCACTATGGTTACTGTGGGTGCTATGGTGATGCGGGACAACTCTCACTGCTCCATACTCTACACGGTTGATGCGATCACGGTAGGCGGCACTCATGGTCCTAATCCTAAGAGTTCCAGTTCCTGACCTTCCTCGGTTAAGAGCTCCTGAGATGGGGCCTCACCAACAGTTCTCCGCAACGACATTAAGGGACTACGCCAAGGGTTCGTAGCAGTTCCGCGGGCGACCTTCTCAGTGCATCCCCCCTTCATCCCGTGTCACTATAAGTTATGAAGGGGAAAAATTGTCCTATGACACGTTCTTCAGGCATCCTCCCCTCTACGGTTGCTAGATGCAGGATACCTTCGGGCTGGCGGTTCTTGACATTGATCTCGAGCTCCGATATAATAGCTTATCAACAGACGATGAAGAGGAGTAGTAGGCTCGGGCGCCCCTCAGAGAGCTGCCGGATGGTGCAAGGCAGTGGGGTGGACTAGGCTGAACTCACCTCAGAGTTGGCAACCGAACGCCAAGACGTAAGGCTTGCCCGGGTAGACCCCGTTAAAGGTCGGTGTCCATAGGACACCATGAGTGGGGGCGCCATCGTCCCAACGAGAGTGGTACCACGGAAGCACAGCCTTTCGTCTCTTAGGAGACGAAAGGCTTTTTGTTTTTCCTCTGTCGTTGATGAAAGGAGCAAGCAAATGGGCAGCTATTCAACCGCCACGGACAAGAAGTGGCAAAAGAGAT
>CAZINL010000069.1:12040-14297 GCA_964540595.1 uncultured Clostridia bacterium | reverse complement strand
ACACTGATGAAGCTAGCATCAGGGAAGGCACGACTAAGCTCGGTCAAGCGGTTCTCCAGCGTCGACATATCGGGAATCTGTAGAACGACCTGAGTGGGTTGATAGTCTTGGCCGCCTGCCTCACGATATAGCGCCTGCCAGGTGGACAGCGGAACATGGATCTCCTGGGTGTGCCAATATAGCTGTTCATCCCAGGTCACTCCGTTCATCTCCCACTGGACGACGCGGGTTGGCAGCTCGAGGGTGCCGATGATCTCCAGTTCCTTCGTCAGGCGGGTCTGATGGTTAAACACTGGGCGACCATCCTTCATGGTGATGGTAGGGATCTCTACTTTGAGCTTGGCGCCGACGGCAGGGATCGTGACCTTGGCCGGGGTAAACTGATAGCTGTTAATCACCGCCACCAGTCTGCCATCGTCCTCAGGAGTCAGGCTGCGGCCCTGGGTGACGAACTCGGCCATACCACCCGTGAGCTGATCCTTCTCCAAGTCGCGGCCTCGGATCGGTGTGGCATAGCGCCTGCCCTCATCGACGATACTGGCAGCCGGCAGGAGGTAATACGGGTAGAGCCCGGCTACCCCCGGCTGACTCGCTAGGCTTTCGATCTGTGCCGCAGTGAAGGTGTTGATCCCCGCTCCCGCGGCGCTGAGGAAGCCTTGCCCATAGAGCTCGGGGTGGTAGACCGGCAGGTCAGAGGTCAGCTCCGGATCTGGCAGGACCAGGCTCCAACTCACTTGGCTCTCGCCGCTCGGGAGACTGTTGGCAAAGCTGGCCGCGTAGCCGATCACTTCGCCGCCGATGATCTGCCGAAACATGCCGTAGCCATCCTTGGGGTAGCCCCCGGTCAGTGAGATGGTAGTGGTCAAAAAGACAGCCGCCACCGCCATGCTGATGATGGCGGTCAGGCTGCGCGCCAGATTGCGTGTGCCGTTGATGATGCCTAGGCGAAAGAACACAGTCATCCCTCCTATATAGACGCCTTGCGCAACTACTACAACCTACAGCTTTCTACAGTTCCATTATAAGAGAAGAGGTGTGACACAGAATGTCACACCTCTTGCTCATAGGTATGTTCTTTTGGTGGTAATCCGTCTAGCAGTCAAAGGGCTGACTGTCACAGCAAGGCATAACTGCCTCTATGCTCATCCTGCCGCAGCAATTGCCTGATTGCGGCAACTCCCTGGCTCTCCAGGCGCCCTGCCTCCCGAACCAAGGAGGCCAGCTTCTCGGCCTGCGCGCTGGTCAAGGGTCTCCAGTCCTGGATGTTCCAGATGCTCTCATCCTGAGCGAGGACATCGGTAACCATCTTGGCATAGAGCGCGGCCAACTGCTCATAGAGCGCCACCACGCCGCTGCTGAGCGACTGCGTCGGCGCGACATGCTGCATATAGGCAGCCATCTGACGGCGAGCCTCGGCATAGTAGCCGGTGATATAGCGTATCCCGTACTGGTTAAAGCTTCTGGACCGAAGTGCGGCGTCCCAAGCGTGGTAGGCCGCCAGCCCGTAGTAGTAATCGGCGTCGAAGAGGGTGGGGTTCTCCATGCCCTGAACGTATTGGTTGAGCACGGCCTTCTGGCACAGGGGTTCGTTGAAATCGACCTTCTCGATCGGGATCTGACAGTGCAGAATGGGAACGTTGAAGGTGCGGCCGACATTGTCATACAGGATTGGAGCGGTCTCGCCATGGGTCCATTGGCGGACCCCTTCCACCAGGAAGACCCCGTCACGGTCATCGTAACCGTTGACGACACCAAACTCGCCGCCATCTACTCCCCAGAGGAGAGCGCCGACACCGCGTTCTAAGCCCTGTTTGATCGAGGCAATCACCCGCTTGCAGGCTGCCGGATAGGTGACATAGTGCGGTTCAAAGGTGATCACCTGGGTAAAGACCCCGATTAGGTCGACCGCCCGACGATGGTCGGCTGTCCAATTATAGACGCTGACCGAGCTGGCGTGGCAAGTGCTGTGGACTGACAACTGAAAGGCACGGCCAGTCTGCGCCGCGAAGAGATCGAAGCGTAGATCGCACATTCCAGCGGCCTGCAGCACGCCGTAGAGAGCACCCAAGTAACTGTTGTTGCTACGAATCATGCTGGCCCCGACCTGACGCCGGCTAGGGCTGTCGGAGGCGGCGGATGGGATGGCACATGGCAACGAAGTGGCGCTCGCCGGTGGCGACGTAGCGGTGATGCCTAGATCTCGCTGGCGGGGCAGCACAGTCACCTGGATGGGATTCCCCGTATCGGTCACGGCCGA
>CAZINL010000069.1:0-12030 GCA_964540595.1 uncultured Clostridia bacterium | reverse complement strand
ACGGCCGAGGCGGCGGATCCACGCTGTCGTGCCAGCCAGACGTTGAGCCGCTCGACCAAGCGCTCACGCAGCCAAGCCGGCCACTGCACATGAACCGGCGCGCGCATCCCCAAGATGAGATCAAGAAACTGCTCCCACTCGTGAAACTCGCACACCACGGAGCCATTCTGGCGGCTGACCAAGTATGGCTGGATCATGCTGAGCGAACCCTCAGGCAGTTCGGGCGGCAGATCGATGGTCGCTCGGTAGGGAGTGGGCAGCTCCGGCGTTCGCCGTTCCGCCTTGACCTGTTTATCCGGTGGCGCTTGGCGAGTAATCCCACCCAGCTTTTGCATCAGGTCGGCTACCTGCATATAGGCTCCGCTCCCAGGGGCATCATCCTGGGCGGCGCGTCGGTAATAGGATTGCAGGTGATTGAGCAGGCGCCGCTCCTCTTCGGTGACGAAAGGGCCAGGCAGGATGTAAGTATCGCTGGTGTAGAAGTAGCCGTGAAGTTTTGCTGAATACTCGAGGGGGGCCCCGAGCGAGTCGCGCAGGTATTCGAAGTCACGCAACGCTTGACGGCGTGAGATCTCAAACCGTTCGGCTAGGCTCTTGGTATTTGGGTAACGATCGGCGCGGATCTCCGCATCGATCCACTGCAAGCGGTGAATCGTCGCCACGGGAGCACCCCCCTTACGTAGACACTAGACCCAAGACCTAAGAAGCACACATCATGGGGTGCCAATAGCTGATGCGTTCGCCGCGGGAAGCTTGCAGTGTTTGCGCCAGGTTGTGCATCTTGGTTCGCCCATCCATGGACCTCGCGCACTGCGCGATCTAGTGCCTAGTGTCTAGTGTCTGGCGTTAGCCAATCAACTGTGCCAATCTGGCCAGCTCGATATTGCCGCCGCTGATCACACAGACGATCTTCTTGCCCTGGACGCCGAGCTTGCCTGCCAAGGCGGCGGCCACGGTAGCGGCACCGGAAGGCTCAGCAAGCAGCTTGGTCCGCTCCAGAACCAGCTTGGTTGCTTTCAGGATCTCATCTTCTTCTACAGTCACCAGATCGTCGACATAGCGGCGGGTGACCGCGAAGCCTAAGGTTCCCGGCTTCTTGGTCCGGATGCCATCGGCTACCGACGGAGCCCACTGTTCAAGCTCGGTCGGTGCGCCTTTTTCCCAGGAGTAGCGCAGCCGCGGGCTAAGGGCAGGCTCGACACCGAGCACTTTCGCCGAGGGCATGGACTCCTTGATGGCGGTGGCGATGCCGGAGATCAGACCGCCTCCGCCGACCTGGACGACTACCATGTCAACATCCGGCAGTTGTTCCACAATCTCCAGACCGATAGTCCCCTGCCCAGCCATGATGGCCGGGTCATCGTAGGGGTGGACCATGGTCAGACCGTCGCCCTCGACTAGTTCCTTGGCCTTGGCCAAGCGATCTTCTGATGTATATCCACACAGGATCACCTCACCGCCATAGCCTTGGCAGGCGGCGATCTTAGCTTTGCTAGCATCAAGCGGCATCACGACCACAGCCCGAATGCCTAGCACCTTGCCGGCATAGGCTAGCGCTTGACCGTGGTTACCTGATGACCCAGTCACCACACCGGCAGATCGGGCTTCAGCGCTCAGGCTGGCTGCGGCATTATATGCCCCCCGGATCTTGAACGAACCGGTCTTCTGTAGGTTCTCGCACTTGAGATAGATCTCGTTGCCGGTCATCTCGCTGAGGGTCTTGGAATAGAGGAGCGGAGTCGTGTGGATAACCCCCTGCAATCTTTGCTGTGCTGCTTTGATGTCTGCCAATGAAACCATGTTGCTACCTCCTCATACTTGTTAGTTAGCCGATGAGCTTACTACATCACAGAGCCCATGGGTCTAGGAGCATATCAACAGACTATTCTTGAAGGTATTACCAATATCCTGCCTATAGACAAAGAACATCCGGGGCAGGCCTATACGCAAGAGAGACACAACCGCCGGCACGCGGTTGTGTCTCTCTTGTGTCCATCTATTGTCTGACGCGGTTGTAAACTGGCGGCACCACGATGGCTGCGATCGCCACCTTAACGAGATCGGCAGGCAGGAAGGCGATGACGTACTTGCTGATTAGCGTCTGGTAGCTAAGTGCTTTGCCCAAGACGCGTGTCACGATCAGATACAGATACGGAACGCCGATCAGGTAGATCACCACGACCCCGATCAGACCGGCCGACGCCGCAAGCAGCGGTGTCATGGCCCGGCGCCGCTCGGCGATCATGCCGACCAAGAAGGCCGCCACAGGGTAACTGAGTAGGTAGCCAAACGAAGGCTGGGCAAAATACCCGAGGCCTCCCCCATTGGCGAAGACCGGTACCCCAGCTAGACCGACCAGCAGATAGACTAGGGCGCTCAGCGCGCCCAAACGCTTGCCCAGCATCAGGCCAGCCATGAGCACAAAGAGCACCTGCAAGGTGAGCGGCAGATAGGGGATCGGCAGTTTGATGAACGCACCGATGGCGATCAGGGCGGTAAAGAGCCCTACCAGGACTAGGTCACGAGTACGCATGGTTATCCCTCTCGTCAACTTATTTGTGGCATTCGGTTTACCATGCTGTCATTATGAACCGAGAGAGGGCTTTTGTCAACCTCGAGTCTCGTGTTGGTTAACCATGAAAGATCACTATTGATAAGTGAGACGACTCTGGTATATTCTAAATACAAACACACGTTCTATGACAACCGTCGCCCCGGTATTGGTGTTGGGTGTTAGGTGTTTTATCGTATCGCAAGCGACGCGATATCCATCGCCGCCATCTTGGCCGTCAGCATCGCCATAGCCACTCCGCCTGGACGGACTACCCATTGACCAGCCAGATAGAGGCTGGGCAACGGCGTCCGCCATGGGATTAGGCTTGTAGGAATAACGAGATGGGGGTCCATACTCCAGCCGGCGGAGGCCCCGAGGTGGTTACCAGTTAACAGCTGATAGTCGAGGGGGGTTAGCAACCGTCGCGTGACGATCTGCCCCCTTAGCTGCGGCCACCGCTGGCTCACCTGACCGATAAGGCGATGCATTACCTGGTGGCGGACCTTCTCCTTACCCATTCCCCTAAGACAGACGTTGGGGGCTGGCGTGGAGAGTATCAGGGCTGACGCCCCTCGCGGCGCGAAGCCCGACCCCTGTAAGGATGGTAAGGAGATGACCATCCGCCGCCTGTCTGCAGCAGGATCAGGCTGTTCGTCAACGCCCGAAGTAATATCGGGGAGCCAAAAGGTGTGTGTGGAGGTAAACGCCAGTTCATGGGCCGATTGCTGGACCCCGAGAAAGAGCGAAAAGTAACTTTGGGTGACCGGGGTGGCCAACGCTCGGCTATGTAGGCGGGCGAAGGGCTTGTGGTATGCCAGCATGCGGTAGAGACCCACCAGATCACAAGCAGCAATGACTGATCGTGCTGTGATGGCTCTCCCATCGGCCAAACGCACCCCCGCCGCGCGGCCGCCCTTGATGAGGATCTCAGCCACTTTTGCCTCTGCCATGATCTCCCCGCCGCTGGCCCTCAGTCTTTGTTCGAGCAGTATGGGTAGCTGTGAGATCCCCTGTGGCGGTAGGAAGTAGTCGCTGGCAAAAGACTGCCAGAGTCCAGCCAGAAGCAGATAGCTCATCGGCTGGTAACCCAGCTGCAGCATCAACGAGCGCAGTTCCGAGGATAGCGGGTAGCGTCGGAGCCCCTGGTCGACGGTGATCTTAGCTGCTCGCCACAGGTGGTAGAGTCGGGTGATGGATCTGGCCGCATCCATGAGCCAAGTTCCCCAGGCACAGGCGCCCCGAAGCAAGAGAGGATTAGGGTCGAAATGCCGCCAGAGAGTGCAGGCGAGGGCATCCAGTTCACCGGATAACCGCTGTAGGGAGCGCGCTTGTTCAGGGTAAAAGTTGGTCAGCTGCTCCATGGCTGAGGTCAATGATGAGACCGAGAGAGTGCCTCGGGGCAGGATGATCTGCCAGTTAGAAGGTTGGCGCAGGGTTTGTGCGTCGACACCGAGCTCCTCGAGAATCGGCAGCACGACCCCCATGTTGATCAGGGTGGGCATACGCAAGTCAAAGCGAAAGCCGTCCTGCTGGTAAGGTGCGAGCATGCCTCCTGCGAGCGGGTTCTGCTCGCAGACCAGGACGCTGAGCCCCCGCTTGGCAGCATAGGCCGCGGCCGTCAAGCCCCCTACCCCACCGCCGATCACCACGAGATCATAGGTCATCGCTTCCGCCCCCGTCGATCGCCTCTGTACATCGTCTGCTATAGCGTGCCATGACACCTGAAGTGCAAACCACAACAGGCGCCACCGATGCTAAGTCCGGTTGCGCCTGTCGGCTTGATATGCATGCTGCCCATCGCTGATAAAGCGATACGCCGCCTCGAGATCGTGCCAATGGTCATCGGGATGACGCCTAAACCAGTGGGCAATCTGCTCCAGGGTGATTTGGTCTACGTCAGTTAGCGAACGGAGCTGGTCGTATGCCTCTGTGGCCAGCACCGCCAACACCTTGTGATCCTGATTGTGCCGCCAGAAGAGCGCGAGGGGTCGCGCCCACGTCACTGTGCCAGATGGCAACGGGTCTGATCCCAGGATGATGATATCTCCCATCTCGTCATCTTCGGCTAAGGTCTCAGCGATCCAGCCGTAGTTGGCTGGGACCGGTTCGTTTAGAGGTTTGGCCGGATAGAAACGATCAAGGTTAGGGTCGTATTCGATCCGTGCCCGGGCGCCGCGCGGGATCTCGATCACCACTCGCACCACGCGCGGGGCCTCGGGGCCGATGGCTAGACCGTATAGGCTCATGACAGATCCTCCATTGCTGGTATACCGACCATCCACTACCTATTGTGGATGGTCGGGGTAAAACTAATATATATTGTGGTCGAGAGGAAGGAATCAGCAAGACTAGCTAGAAATAGATCAGCCCGACGTTGCGCAGAGGCTGTGCAACGTGGCTACATACGAGCCGATTATCAGATTGCATTGGTGGATCGCCCACCCGTGTCACTTAGGAGGATGGCTATGCGTGAACCCCGCCTGAGCCCCAACGCCCTTAAGGTCCTGCAACAGCGGTACCTTATAAAAGAGAATGGTCAGGTCAGCGAGACCCCGTCTGATCTGTTCCAGCGTGTCGCCTATCATGTCGCCTTGGCGGATCAGAACTATGGAGCTGAACAAGCCGAGATAGAGGCCACGACACAAGACTTCTACGACATGATGACATCGCTGCAGTTTGTCCCTAACTCGCCTACGCTGATGAACGCAGGGCGTGAGCTGGGTCAGCTCTCCGCCTGTTTTGTGCTGCCCGTCCCCGATACCATGGAGGGGATCTTCTCCGCCGTGGGCAACGCCGCCATGGTCCATAAGTCCGGTGGCGGTACCGGCTTTGACTTCTCCGACCTGCGCCCGAAGAACGCGTCGGTACGCTCCACCGGCGGTGTCGCCTCCGGTCCGGTCTCGTTTATGCGCGTCTTCAACTCGGCCACCGAAGCCGTCAAGCAGGGCGGCGTCCGACGCGGCGCCAACATGGGCATCCTGCGCGTCGATCACCCCGATATCCGCGAGTTCATCACCTGCAAGCGGGACAATGCCGATATCACCAATTTTAACATCTCTGTCGCCATAACAGAAGAGTTTATGCAAGCTCTGGCCGCCGACAGCGACTATGAGCTGCGCCATAGCGGCAAGGTCTATGGCACGGAACGCGCCCGCGAGGTTTGGGAGATGATCATCGAAGGCGCCTGGCGCAACGGCGAACCGGGGATCGTCTTCATCGACCGCATGAATGCGGACAACCCCGTCCCGCACGTGGGCAAGATTCAGTCCACCAACCCGTGTGGTGAGCAACCCCTGCTCGCCAACGAGAGCTGCAATCTGGGCAGCATCAACCTCAGTCTGATGGTGAAGAACGAAGGCGAGATGATCACGGTCGATTACGACCGCCTGGAAGCCGTGGTGCGTAAGAGCATCCACTTCCTAGACAACGTCATCGAGGTCAACCAGTACCCGCTCGATGCCATCCGCGAGGCGACGTTGGCCAACCGCAAAGTGGGCTTGGGTGTCATGGGCTTCGCCGATCTGCTGTTTATGCTCGATATCCCTTACGACAGTGCCCGAGCCGTGGAGTTGGCCGAACAGTTGATGGGCTTCATTCAGAAGACCGCCAAGGACGAGTCTAGCCGTCTGGCCGCCAAGAGAGGCAACTTCCCCAACTGGCCCGGCAGTGCTTTTGAGAGCGAAGGGCTCCCGATGCGCAACGCCACCGTCACGACCATCGCTCCCACCGGTAGCATCAGCATGATCGCTAGCTGCAGCTCCGGGATCGAACCGATCTTCGCGCTGGCCTTCGTCAAAACCGTCATGGACGGGACGCAGCTGGTCGAGGTCAATCCGCTGTTTGAGGAGCGGGCTAAGTCCATGGGCTTTTACTCCCCTGAACTGATGGCAGAACTGGCGAAAACAGGCCGGGCTGAAGGGCTCAATGGTGTCCCAGAAGAGGTACAACGTATCTTCGTCACCGCTCAGGAGATCAGCCCTGAGGCGCATATCGCCATCCAAGCTGCCTTCCAGCGGCATATCGACAACGCAGTCAGCAAGACGATCAATTTCCCCCATGAAGCCACTCGTGAGGACGTGGACCGCGCCTACTGGCTGGCCTACGAGAGTGGCTGCAAGGGTCTGACCGTCTATCGCGATGGTTCTCGCGATGAGCAGGTCTACACGGTCGGCACTGACACCAAGAGGGCGACGGTTGCCGAGACAGCACAGACGATGCCGGCTACACGGGAGTTCTCCCCGCGTCCGCGCCCGGATGTGACGAAGGGCGAGATTGAGAAGGTCTCCATCGGTTGCGGCAGCCTCTATGTGATCAGTGCCCGCGATGAAGTGGGCCTGGCCGAGGTCTTCTGCGAGACCGGCAAGTTTGGCGGCTGCGAGAGCCAATCCGAGGCTACTGGACGGTTGATCAGCTACTGCCTGCGCCTCGGTCGGACCCCCGAAGAGGTCGAGATGATCGCCCACGATATCGTCGATCAGCTGCGCGGTATCCGTTGCCCCGCCTGTATCCGTCGTCCGGGAATCACCGTGACCAGTTGCCCCGATGCCATCGCTCGTAGCCTGAAGAAGCAGTTCCCCGGTTTGGACAAGGTAACCAGACCAACCCCGCCCGAACCGCGCCCGCAGGCAGCTCTCGCCTCCGCTGCTCCTGAGATCGCCGCGGCCAGTAGCCTTAGTTCGCCTGTTCCGAGTGCAGGCGCTCCCTGTCCCGAATGTGGCAAATCGCTCGTTCCCCAGTCAGGCTGCTTCACCTGTCCCCATTGCGGTTTTAGCAAATGCGGATAAGCTGTGACCGCGCATACCAAAGTGGGTCAAACGGAGTTAGTATGACAAGAAAAAGAATGCCAGCAGCGACTACTCAGTCGCTGCTGGTATTCTTTTTTCTCATATTTGTTTCGCCACTGGAAACAATAAAATGATCTACTCGTATCGTGGAGGTGTGACTATGTTGTTGGTGGCTGTCAGGGCACTGATCCTCTATACCTTGGTCGTCGTGGTCATGCGTGTGATGGGTAAACGTCAGGTTGGTGAGATGCAGCCCTACGAACTGGTCATCGCCATCATGATCGCCGAGCTGGCCGCTGTACCCATGGGTGACACCGGTATTCCGATCACCAACGGCGCCGTTGCGATCCTGATGCTTCTGGTCGCGGAGGTAACACTCTCAGTGGTCTCTCTCCATAGTGAGAAAGCGCGCTCGATCATCTGTGGCAAGCCAACCATTTTGATTGAGAAAGGACAACTGATCCCCCAAGCCATGCGCGAGTCCCGTGTAAACCTCAATGACCTAATGGAGCAGCTACGCACCAAGAGCTATCCTGATATCTCCGACGTGGAGTACGCGATCCTGGAGACCAACGGACAGGTCAGTGTCATCCCCAAGGCCCAGAGCGCTCCGCCTACAGCCAAGGATCTGGGGGTCGCGGCGCCGGAGTTCTCGCTCCCCATCACCCTGGTACTAGACGGAGAACTGCAGCGAACTGATCTGAAGAAAGCCGGAATCACTGAGGAGCAACTGCTGAAGAAGGCCAAGGCCAATGGCTTTCATAACCTGCCTGAGATCTTTTTCGCACAGCTCAACTCAAACGGACAAATCGAGTTCCAGGGTCGGCCGAATACGGGAGGTGGGGGACAATGATTAAGAACTGGCAGGCCTACACCGTCATTCTGACCGTTATCGTCTTGGTTCTATCTGCTGGCTTGTGGTCGCAGCGCTATCTGGAGCGGACGGCTGATCAGCTAGGAGCGCAGATTGAGCCGCTTTTGACCACGGCGTATGAAGAGAGCTGGATCGAAACAGGCAACAAGCTGACCGCCTTCCAGCATCAATGGGGACCGATCCGTAAGAACTGGGCTTTGGTGGTGGTCCATTTTGAGATCGACCAGATTGAGCGCTCTCTGGCACGAGTCTCGCAGTATGTCAGCGCCCAAGATAAGCCCGGAGCCCTGGCCGAGCTAGGTGAGCTAAGGATCCTACTGAAGCATGTCCCCGAGCGCGAGCGGTTGACGTGGCGAAATCTGTTCTAGTTGGCTCAGAAGGCGCGGACGCTTAGCGGGCGCCTTCTTGCGGTTTGGCAGATGCTGCAACTGTCGCTCCGGACCAGGCAGGGATTGGGCCTGTCGGTCGTGAAAAGAAACGTAAAAGATCGATGGAGGGCATCTATGCTGGAGCTAAACGAACTAGTCGAAGAGATCCTCTTCGTCCGTTCGCAGATCGCTGAGATGGAAGAAGAAGAGAAGAACCTGCGCCAGCAGGTTAGTGAGCTGATGAAGCAGGGGAACATGGGTCAGGCCTATGTTGACTCAACTCATGGTAAGGTCAAGGTTCGCCGTAATCAGCAGGTCAAGATCAGCTACGACGACGAGCTGCTACGCCAACGCTTGGGCGACGAACGCTTTTGTGCCCTCTCCACCGTGGACCGCAACAAGCTAAGGAAGGTGTGGGACCAGCTGCCTGTTTGGTTGGGCGATCGGTTCCTGGATGTGGCGACGCTAGACCGCCATAAGATCAAGGACGCCATCGAGGGCGGTCGGGTCGAGGGCAGCCTCTTTGCCGGCGCCTTCAAGAAGGAAACCCAGGAGGTCGTCTCCATTATGGTTCTGTCTGGAAGCGCAAAAGTCGACGACCCAGTCGAGGACGAGGAATAACCCTATCCGTAATCATAACCCCTAACGGAGTTTAAACAAACGGTGACAGGCTACTTTTTTTCAAATGCAGAACCCACGAGGAGCACCGGCATGAACATACAAATCTTTGGGGTGAAGAAGTGCTTTGACACACAGAAGGCCGAGCGCTATTTCAGAGAGCGCGGTATCAAGTATCAGTTCATCGACCTCAAGGAAAAGGCACTCAGCAAAGGAGAACTGGCTAGCGTCAAAGCAAGTGTGGGGCTGGCCAATCTTATCAACGCTGACTGCAAGGACTACAAGCGACTGAACCTCGACCGCATTACCGGAGTGGCCATGCGTGAGGAGATACTGCTCAACAATCCTGTGCTTTATAAGACCCCGATTGTGCGTAATGGTCAGCAGGCGACGGTGGGATATCAGCCAGAGGTCTGGAAGGATTGGGAATAAGGTAATGATCGGCTGGTGTCGGACAGGTACGAGGTCGTGACGATAAGAGGCACGGACGCATTCGGGTATGCGTCCGTGCCTCTTCACCCTACTCATTTTATTTTAGCGACCTATGCCTCATCCTCATCCTCATCGACCGAAGGAAGATGAACGATCCCCGCCACTTTCGCCACATCGATAACAAAGATAATCCCGTTGCCGGGCTCCGCCATCTTCATCCCGTAGTATATAGACTTCATAACCGCTTTGGTCTTCGTTTGCTCCGTCAGGATCAGCACTACTTCCTTCTCTGGCTCAAACAGGATGCCGAAGACCTTCACTCCCTCGTGAATACCTGTACCCCTGCCACCTAGGATGGTCCCGCCTTCTGCCCCAGCTTGCTTGGCATAATCCATTACATCCTCTGCGCTGCCTTTAGCCACAATACTCACGATCAGATCGAAGTCGTCACGAGTTACCTTCATAGCATATACCTCCGTTGTCTTGTCATCAGTACGGATCGAACCGACTTTTTCGAAGTCATGGTTTATCGCTGATCCTCTTCTTCGGCAGCCCTCGAGCCCTTCTCTCCTGTACCCGTTGAATTAGGCCAAGGCTTAATACGGTCAAGATGGGCATCAGAGCCACTAGGCCAATGATGCCAAAGCCATCCAAGAGCGGATCAGCGTGCTCCATCTGTGTCGCAACCCCTAAAGACAGCGAGAGAAGAAAGGTTGCGGTCATGGTGCCAGTGGCTACCCCGCCAGCGTCAAAGGCGATGGAGGTGAAGTTTGGCGCTACGAAATAGGTTAGCACCAGTGCCAGGAGATAACCGGGAACCATAAAGAACCACAGGGAGATGTTAAGCAGGGTCTTCACCATGGCTAAGCTGACCGAGATCGCTACCCCGATGGAGAGTGCAATCAGCATGACACGTTTGGGAAAGGCACCGGCAGTAACCTTGTCAATCTCCTGCACGAGAACGTAGACCGATGGTTCCGCGAGCGTTACGGCGAAGCCCAGAAGGAAGCCAAGCGGTACCAGGATCCAGTTATACGGCAGGCTAGCCAGCACTTCACCCAGGACCTTACCAACATCAATGTAGCCGACATTGACCCCCTGCAAAAACAGGGTCAAACCGACAAAAGCCAGCAGAACACCCTTGAGGATGCGGTGAAAGCGTCGGCGTGAGAGCTTCAGATAGGCAAATTGATAGATCAGGAAGATGGTCAAAAGCGGAATCAGTGCAGTGAAAGTGTCGCGGACAACCCCTGCATACCCCCTGAACAAAGACGATATCATCGGCTCAGCACCCCCATTACCAGTAGGGTAAGAACCGGACCCAATGAAGCAAGAGCGAGAATACCAAAGGTATCCGACGATGAGCTCTTCTTCGCCGTAACTGAGGCCACTCCCACGCCTAGAGACATAATGAACGGAACCGTCAACGAGCCCGTGGTAACCCCTCCGGAGTCAAAGGCCAGGCTGGCCACTTCAGGAGGGCAGAAATACAGAAGAGCAAGTGCGAGCAGATACCCTACAGTTAGGATCTTGCGCACAGCGATGCCCTTAAAGATGCGATACAGAGCCAAGGCAACTGATAAGCCGACGCCGGTGGCGATCATCAGTAGCAGTGCGTACTTGTTGACGCCTTCAGACATTCTGCTGGCCTGGGTCGCCAGCACAAGTACATCGGGCTCTGGTACTGTGACAGCAAAACCAATGACAAAACCAAACAACAGAATCAATCTCATGCTGCCGCTTTGCACTAACGAACTACCTAGCGACTCGCCGATCGGGATGAAGCCAACCTCGATCCCGAGGAGGAAGAGAGTGAGTCCAATGGTCATCAGCACCGTTCCACCGAGGAAATCAAAATACATCGGCCAGGGGATCTGAGCAATGGTGAATTGCAGTAACGTAATGATGAGTGTGATGGGAATGACACCATAGGCTACTTCAAGTAGTGTTGCTTTGATTTTCTGCATTTGGCCTCCTTATCTCGCGCCTCACGCGAGCGACTAATACGCGGACCTCCCCTTTGTTTAATTTATAACATGGATCACTCCTTCATGCAAACCGTGGTCAATGGTGGTTAAACTGCTAGACTCACGGTTCGTGTTGCTGGATAGTCATGGTTGATAGGGGGTTTATTACATTGAGAGCAAATCACCAAACTTGGGCGGATGGAACCGCGTGCTGCAGCACGTGCCGTTAGTCAAACGGAGTATGAGATGGCGTGGGCAGAAGCAAACAGGTTGATGGATGCGCTCAGGGCAGGACGATTGCGATTGCCGAGGAGTGATGGCGAACTGCCATGATGGGTGTAGAAAACAAACGAAAAAGGCCACTCTTTCGAGTGGTCTTTTTCTTGTCCCGCGGTGTCTTACTCTCCCAGGGGCTTGCGCCCCAAGTACCATC
>CAZINL010000068.1:5686-14335 GCA_964540595.1 uncultured Clostridia bacterium | reverse complement strand
CAACCCTACGACAGGGCTTTTCTTTGGTGTCTAATCAACGGGGTTCAGTTCAATGCGCCAGGGCGTTTACTTGTCCGCTAGAGCTAAATTGTGATCCCGCTGATGGTGACAACCTCAAGCCCCTTCTCACGTAAGAGGCGGACGTAGGGGTTGATCCCTACCAAGTCACTGACGATGTGTCCGGTGATAATCAGGTTTCCCTTATGCTCGCTGCGGAGCTTTTGTAGGTCGGGGTAGCCGATATGGATGTAGATCACGGTATCGACGCCATGGCGATAGTAGGTATCGGCGATGGCATAGCCGCCATTGGTTAGAGCACCATGGGCTACGACCACCTTGCCAGCACGCTTGTCTGCCTCGCCCATGGCGATCTCGATCTTAGTAAAGGCGGTGGCGAACTCAGGCAGTGCGTTGATGGCGTTAGCCACTTCCTGCAGGCTAGAGTCGGGGTTCTTCGCCAGTTGAGCATCGACGGCGTCCTGCATGGCTTTTCTGCCCAGCTCGTCGAGCGGACAGTGGATATTCATAAAGGGCATATTGAGCAGACGGGCGATGGACGGGTAATGGTCATGGTTGGCACTCGCAAAGCCTGCCTTCATGGTCTCGATCCGCGGTTCCACAGCTGCCCGGGCAGCTTGTTCGGGGACGCCGGCGTTGACCATGATGTCGATATGGCGGGCGTAGACTTCCCAGGCGGGGATACTAGGGGTCATGGGCGGGTGATGGGCGATGACGGCATCAAAGCCCATGTCCTTGGCGGTCTTGAGCTCGGCGGTGCTGATATCGACGCCGAACAGGATCCTCTTGATCCCCTCACCGGGATTGTAGATCCGGCTGTCGCCGGGGACGCTGGAGAAACCGGCCATCTCACAGGCCCAGGTCATCAGTTGGGTGGTATTGACCATCTTCATGCCTCCTCGTTTACCTTTCTTTCTCACATACTTCGTGTCCCTAATGATGGACTCCTGCTTCTCCCCCTACATTCGTGGCCAACTGCTGTGCATACTCCAGCACCCGAGCCATGTTCTTGCGCCGCAGGGAGAAGGCACCGGTGCGGATGAAGAGGTTGAACGGCCTGCTATTGCCTTCGATCAGCCACGGGTGGCCTGCTTCATCGAAGCCGAAGTCCAGCGCCGCCTCGCCCCCCGATCCCGCTTTCTGCTCTAGCTCGGCGACGATGATCCGGCTGAGGCTGCGAACCTGTTCCAGTACCTGACTAGACCGCAGACCAAAGGCCAGGGGCAGAATCTCGCTGGGCCGTTGATTGCGTTCGTTACCCACCGCCAAAAAAGGCATGTCGGTGGCTCCAGATAGCCTAACCACCATCCCAGTTCGCAGCCACCTGCCCTCAGTCTTGTTGAGGATCACACGCAGCTCGAAGTTCCGACCCCGGAAGTCCGCCAGCCTGATCCCTTGCTGGATGATGAAATCATCACTTTGCCCTACAAAGCGGGGTAGAGCGCTGGCTAGCGCCTCTGCGCCGGGGAAGGTGATACGTTGTCGCCTGGCATCGAGGTCATTGATCACACAGGAATAACCGCCCTCAGCGATGCTTGCGATACGGATCATCCCCCGCGACTCAAACCCAAACCGATGCTTGACCATGACGATCGGGTAGCGGGTTAGCATCGACATGAGGACGTCTTCAGTCAGGAGCGCAGTCTGCGGTAGGTGTGCCCTGATGGTAGGGTTAGTGGCCAGCAATTGATACGTAAGCCATTTATCACCTAGAGCTCTGGAGAACTCGATGGAGTTGAGCAGGTGCACCCCTCGGTCCTGAAGCTCAGCCGTCAGCAAGCTCATCCGTTGATCGCTAACGAGGTCCATGGTCACACCGCGTTGATAGATGACGTCGGGTAGAGGAAAGAACTGAGGCAACCACCTGCCATGGTCATCAGGGGCATAGCCTTGGATCTTGGATTCATCCCGTGCCCAACCATCTGGGGTGAAGACATAGACGCTCATGCCACGCACTTGGCCCATCTCGCATAGCTGTCGGAAATGGAGCGTCTCCAAGCCAAATGGCTCGCCTTGGCGACGGAACTCGTGATAAAGGATCCCCAGCGCTACTGACATGGGTCTGCACCCCCTTCCCTTCGTAGTAACTGCTTCTGCTTATTCGCTCCCCACCATGACGGTTCCTCTCAGCGCCACAACACCCGCCTCTTGTGAGGCGGGTGTTGTGGCGCTGGCACTTGCATGGCCGGGTCGGGCTTGGTGGCTATGCTTATTGGCCGTAAAGATATCGGTTCACCGCTTCAGCGAAATAGGTGATCCCACGTTCGGCCGCCACACGGCTGTTGGTATGGGAGCCGACCTCCAGCAGCAGCGCGGTGGGATAGAGGTCCTGGTTATAGTTGCCGCGGGCGATGAAGATTCCTTTGACCAGCCCAGGATAGATCGAGTCACTGATGCTCTTCAGCCCGACAGCGATCTTCTCACTCTGGGCACGGTTGACGTTCTGCTGTCCGACCACGATATTGATCTTGGTTACCGCTTCGCCGTTGATCGTCGCATCGTAAACGTAGGCTGGCGTAGCATCGCGGTGGATATCGAAGATCGCATCGGGGATGCCTTGGATGATGTCCGATGCGGTTCGCCGCGAGCGGACATATGCGCCCCGGTCGTGGGGCAGATGCAGGTCTTGGCTGCGGATGGTGGTGATGTTGCGCAACCATAGAGCTTGCTCAAAGGCAGCGCCAACCCAGTGGATCCCACCTGCTCCATAGACGCTTTCGATACCATCGGTGGGGACGTAGGACTCGTCGTTATGCGAGTGATAGATGCCAATGCGCCCCTTGGGGTTTGCTGGTGGTGCCGTCGCGACCTGCTGCACCTGTTCGCGGGCAATCTCCGCATCAAGCGTCTGCATGTACGCGTTCAGATCGAGTATCCCTAAGAGTTGCGCCCAGGCGGTATAGCCCTTGGCTGCATAGATACGCCAGTGGCGGTTCTGCTCATCGATATACTCATCGCCACGGTTAAGGATGCGGCCGGTCGAGGTGATTATCTGGCCGCGGCTATCAACCAAGACAAACTGGTTGTCGCCCTTGGTCTCATCCAGTCCCCAGCGGTTAGGCAAGCCATAGTTCAGGTATGTCCATGAGAGACCCAAAACCAATAGCGCGACTATGATCGCCGTGCCAAACCGAGGACGGCGCCGCCCTTCCTTAGGCTTTCCATCACCATCACCGTTGGCCAACCCTTTCAGAAGTTCCGGTGGTCGGTCCTTGCTCGGACCGCCCTGTAGAAACTCACGAGTCTCGCCGATGATCTCAGCCAGGATGACCGCGATGACCGCTGCCAAGACGGACGCATCGAGGATCCCGGCGCCGCCGATGGACACGAGCGAGTTGGGGGCTCCGAGGTAAACATTGACCGCGGCTGCCCAGAGATCACTAAGTACCACACCGGTTAGGCCGGCGATAAATGCTCCGCGACGCGACCGCCCCGCCACATAGCCGACCAATCCTGCGACTACTCCGGGAAACCAGATCGGGTCAAGGTCGATGGGGAGGGACTGGGTGGGTTCATGGGGAAGATAGGTATTGTAGGCGATGATCACGGCTGCTGTGACCAACGACGCTAGGATCGCCCGCAACCTCTCCTTGCCTGTCCCAGCAGTGAAGAGTAGGTATCCAGCCACAACCAGTGGGATAATGGCGCCGCCGATATCGACGCGCAGCCCACCCCATACCCGAATCTCAGGCAGGAACGTCCCCACAAACAACAGGCCGACTAGGACGAGCGCCTGGGTGTCATTGAGCTTCATGCGATCGAGGACGCGTTGTGTCAGACCCAGGTAGATCACCAGCGCCAGTATAATTCCCGTAAATGGGCCGATGGGCATTCCAAACATAACTAACCTCCCCCTTGACGATCATCCTTCCTAGTATGGTCGAATCGCCAGTTTCTAGCCAAAAGCCCAGAACCCGACGGCTGAGCCGAGCTTGCTCAACATACTCCATAGGCCGCAGAAAATGGGGAGCGGGATGCCTATCGATGAGTGAGCGATAGAAAAAGGCCCGCACGATTCTCGTGCGAGCCTTGATGGATTGAGACGGTAATTGCGCTGCCTTATCTAGTGAATACATGCCCACCGATCTGCGTGATCACGGGACGGCTGTGCATGAACGTACTGCTGCTCTTGCTGGGGTTGAAGAAGAAGGTGGCTCCGCCAGTGGGATCTACCCCTGCCAAGGCTTGCTCAGCAGCCTTTTGCGAGTCGCTGGAGATCGTCACCTGCCAGAGACGACCGTCTGATACGGGCGAGAACTGCCCCGTCTGGTAGATGACACCCTTGATGTCATTGGGGAAGTCGGGGCTCTTTGTCCGATTAACTATCACAGCTCCCACGGCCAACTTGCCGTTGTAGGACTCGCCACCCGCCTCAGCCTCGATCATCCGCGCCAGGAGGAGTACGTCCTCGCGGCTAACATCGGAACCACGCGAACTGGTGCTGTTCTGCTGTTCACTAGGGGTAACAGCAGCTTGGCTCTCAGGGATCTGCAGTTTCTGCCCGACATAGATGGTATCACCGGTCAGTCCATTGAGGCTCTTGATCGCCGTGACGGTGGTCTGGTAACGCTTGGCCAGTGCCCATAGGCTCTCGCCGGGGGCTACGGTATGGCCATTGGTCGAGGTGGCAACCTCAGTAGACAACTTGCCAAAGGTTTGTGGCCCAGCAATACCGTCTGCGGAGATGCCAGCTGCGCTCTGGAAATCACGTACCGCCTGGCGAGTGACCTCGCCATAGTAGCCCGTTGGTGTGGCAGTGAAGTAGCCCTTCACCTGCAGCTCTTGCTGTAGTTGGTAGACATCATCGCCGCGGCTGCCTACCGATAGAAGCCGGTCACCAAGATTGGCCGCCAGCGCTGTGCCCGAAAAGAGGGTTAGGACCAGCGTTGAGCTAACAATCACCTTGGAGATAGAACGTAAAACACGCATGAGTTACAGCTCCTTTCTGATTGTGCCTCCGAGGTTAGTTGACGGGTTCGGGACGAAAGGATCGCCCTACAGAGCCTGAATGGCTCTGATTCACCCCAAGGAATCTCCCCCGTACCAGTCGTAGACTGGATTCGGCTGATGTAGCTCACCGGTGTAATTATACTGGACCATGTATCTGTAATACAAATGTAATATTTGGCGCTCGTGAGGGACCGCATGTTCACGATGAAACTAACGTGTCACGCCGTTGGACTAGCGACTAAAGATGCGAAATGATCTCCCATGAACTTGCGCGACTTCACCACCTTTGAAGAATGGTAGTCTTAAGAGTGAGAAAAGACACTCCTCATTGGGGTACCCTGCGCAAGAGCATTTTATGCGGCAACATCGTCCACCGAGTAGTGAACTACAGCCATTGTTCAGGTTTTGCTTAATGGCTATTCAAGAATTTGTAACAATCCTTGTCTATAATGAGATCACCGAGTATTTGTGAGATCCAGAAGCCAGAGCTAGCCTAGCTGGGCACCGCTGCCTGGGTCTGGAGAGAAGATAGAGGCTGCTCTTAGATAAGGAGGTTATTGAAGCTATGGAAAATGAAACCCTTAGAGAACCGTCATCCCAGCGTGAAGAGACTGTCTTCCGGGTTACCGCTAAGCAATTGGTCTCGGTCATGGTCACCGTAGCGCTCTTATCTGGTGCCGTGGGCGCCGGGATCATCTACAGCACGGTGAATCCTCGGCAGGCGATTGCCGCGCCGGTAGGAACCCCAGCACCGACTGATGGAAGCATGTTGCTCGACTCGGAGAACAACACCATCGCGGTCGTAGAAAGAGGGCTGCAGGGTGTTGTCAAGATCCAGACCAATACCAAGGTCGCGCAGCGATCATTCTCACCCTTCGACTTTTTCACCCCCAATAGTGGTGTGATGACCGGCAATGGGTCCGGGTTCATCTATGACACCGCAGGTCATATCGTGACCAACCACCATGTCGTTGAAAACGCCACCGAGATCAAGGTTCAGATGAGCACGGGCAAGGTGGTGGCGGCCAAGCTGATCGGCAGCGACCGTCTCTCCGATCTAGCGGTGATCAAAGTGGACCTGCCTGCCGCCGAGCTCACACCTCTGGTGCTAGCCAATTCCGACGTGGTCAAAGTTGGCCAAAAGGCGATCGCCATCGGTAGCCCGCTAGCCACTGGCAACAGCGATCTGGGCCTAGATCGTTCGGCTACCGTTACCGAAGGGATCGTGAGCGCCAAAGACCGGACGCTGCCGATCACCGATAACAGCAACCGAGTGGAGTATACCATCGAAGGGCTGATCCAAACTGATGCGGCCATCAACCCAGGCAACAGCGGCGGCCCGCTGCTGAATTCCTCGGCGGAAGTCATCGGTGTCAACACCGCCATCGTGACCGATGCCCAGGGGATCGGCTTCGCGATCCCCTCCAGCACCGTGCAGAAGGTAGTGCCGCTGCTGATCAGCGGCCAGACCGTGGGTCGGCCTAAGCTGGGTGTCGAGTATCTCCCCTTGAACACTCAGAAGCAGTTGCTAGGCGATGGCTACAGCCAGCTCGGGCTACCGGTGGATCAAGGGGCGTTGGTCACCGCCGTGACACCGGGCGGCGCGGCTGCCAAGGCAGGGCTGCGCGGTTCCACCCAGGATGAGAAGACCCGCAAGTTTACCACCGTCGGCGATATCATCACCCGTGTCGATGGCACGATCATTGTGGGCGACAATCTAGCCGCCGTGATCCGCAAGTACAATCCCGGCAATACCGTCAAGATGACCATCCTGCGCAATGGCAGCGAGATGACCATTGACGTAGTTCTAGGCAGTCAATAGGATGCAAGGTATGACAAGACCCACCGCGTGATGCGGTGGGTCTTGTTGAGTCTGGCGAAACGTCTTCTCTGTCGTTAGCTCACTAGGGACTAGGGACTCACTTAATTCCTTGCTGCGACAGGATGCTCTGGGTGCCGGTCACGAGATCGGAGACGCGGCGGCTTAGGGTCTGATCCTTACATGAAGAGAGGATGAAACCGGGAAGCTTGTAGACCTCGCCAGCGGCGCGGACCAGAGAACCTTTGACCGGCCATTTGACCACTTCATACTTCTGCGAGCTACGGCTGTAGTTCTTGTTCAGCAGCGTGGCCACTTTGTCAGCGATGCTGAGGGCGGAGCCGCTGGGGAAGTAGACGATGCTGTTGCCGATGGAGCTGCTGCTGGCGGCATAGTTGCTGCCTTCACGCAGTTCGACCACTGTGTCCACACCGTAGGTCTTGATCAGGGCGAAGATCTCGCGGGTAATGGTGGAGTTGGCCTTATCGGTCGCGGAGAGTGGGAAATCGCGGTCGATGTTGACGTTGTTGACCGTGAACTTACCTGCCTTGATCGCGGGCTTGTTGGCCTCGGGGATGACGATCAAGGTGCCCTTGGTTAGGCTCATCTCTGCCAGTTTCTTGGCCGCATCCATGCCTGACTTCTCGGTACCATAGGCGCCAGCCATGACCAATGCAGCCTTACCTGCCTCTTGACCACGAATGACGTAGGCTTTGGTCTCGTAGCTGGTACCTTTGGCCAGCGTCAGAGTGGTCACTTTCGGCACGGGGGCTGGAGTTGGAGTTGGTTCGGGAGTTGGAGTTGGTTCGGGAGTTGGAGTTGGTTCGGGAGTAGGCGTTGGTTCGGGAGTAGGCGTTGGTTCGGGAGTAGGTGTTGGTTCCGGAGTAGGTGTTGGTTCCGGAGTTGGTGTCGGCTCCGGGGTTGGCTTTGGCTCAGGAGTGGGCACCGGTGTGCCCGTGCTGCCGGTACGCAGGCCAGCAGCCTTGAGCAGTTCGTCCACCACCGTTAGCTGATACTTGACGCGCTGATCGAGCGGCTCCTTCGTCACGGTCTCAAAGATGAAGCTGTTGATCCCATAGACCTCAGCGCCGGAACGGGCAAAGCTTCCTGGGACTGGATACTTCAGCATGCTAAACTGCTTGGAGCTCGAGGTAATGCCCTTGTTCAGCTTCGTGACGATGGTCTTGGCCAGAGCCGTGTTGGCAGTGGTGGGATAGTAGATGATGCTCTGACCCACCGAGCTGCTACTGGTGTTCTTGTAGTAGTCAAAGCCTTCGTGGAGATCCGCGTGCCACTTCACGTCATACTGAGCGAAGATGGCAAACAGCGCCTTGGCTAGAGTCGAGTCGGCGCTCTCACCGCGTTTCTGGGGGAAGTCACGGTTGAGATCGCCTTCGCTGGTGTAGCGCCGTTTCGCCTCGATGGCAGGGCGGTTGGCGTCGGGCAGCACCAGCAGGGTACCGGCGTCGATCTTGTAGTCCTTCACGAGGCGTGCGGCGGTGAAACCAGCGGTCTCATTGCCGTGAACGCCACCGGAGACGAGGACCGTGGTACCAGGTTTGTTGCTACGGATGATGTACAGCTCGGTTTCATACTTCGTACCGGGGAGGATCTTCTTCACCTCGACCGTATTGGTACTCGGTTCCGAAGCCAGAGCTAGGGAGTACGGTGCAGACATGAGCCCTAAGCTGAGCGAGAGAGTTAGGATCACGATCAGGGAGAGACGGAGAAGGGTTGTTGGTTTGGCTTTCACACCATCGCTCCTTTCGAGTGTTCTCTCCAGGAGCTGCACAGCTTGCCACCTTCCACCACTCCAGCAGTAGGGGCGGCCGGGCCACGCAGCCCTGGAATGCGGGGGATTC
>CAZINL010000068.1:0-5676 GCA_964540595.1 uncultured Clostridia bacterium | reverse complement strand
AAGTGCTTAGAAATGGTGCTCATGATCTGCAAGTTATGTGGAATCTACCCTGCTTTTTCATTGTAATCCAGCTTGTCCCCGCAGGACAACGATAAGAATATTCCAGGCGGAAACAGGGAATAGCGCCTAGATTGGCTAATATTAAGGGGAAGATAGGGAAGGAAAGGGTGATCGCATGTCACAGAACAATAAGGGAACTGACAATCTATGGGTCACTGAGGGGGCTCCAGGCAAGCGCTCGGTCTTTGCCAAGAATGGGATGGTGGCTTCAGCTCACCCGTTGGCCTCGGCCGTGGGGATCAAGGTGCTCCAAGACGGCGGCAACGCCGTCGATGCCGCTATTGCCATGGCGGGGGTGACGGGTGTGGTCCTGCCTGCCATGAGTGGTCTCGGCGGTGACGCCTTCATGATCATCTACGAGGCCAAGACGGGCAAATACACTGCCATCAATGGAGCGGGAATCAACGCCAAGGCGGCCACCCATGAGTTCTTTCAGGAACGCGGCCTGACGAAGATGCCGCTGGACGGCATGCTGTCCGTGGCCGTCCCTGGAGCAGTGGCTGCCTATGAGTCGGCTCTCCAGATGTTTGGCAGCCGCCCTTGGAGCGAGCTCTGGGAGCCAGCCATCGGCCTCGCCGAACATGGGCATCCGGTCTCCGCAGAAACCGCCTCCCATATCAAAGGGGCGCGCGAGAAGATAGCCAAGTATCCCAGCTCGGCCGCCATCTACCTCAAGCCAAATGGCGAGCCGTACCGTGCTGGGGAGATGATGGTCCAAAAGGACCTAGCCAAGAGTCTGCGCATGGTCGCTGAGGGCGGCGCCGAGGTCTTCTACCGTGGTCCAATCGCTGACGCCTTTGCCAAGATGTCGGCTCAGAACGGCGGACTGCTGACCAAGGATGAGCTGGCTGGACATCAGACCGAGGTCTATGAGCCAATCGCCATCGACTATCGCGGCTATACCGTCTATCAGACCGCTCCCATGAGCCAAGGGCTGATCATGCTCGAAGGGCTCAATATTCTGAGCGGCTTTGACCTTAGCGGGTTCGAAGCGACGGATCCGACCGCCATCCACCTGATGATCGAGGCCAAGAAACTGGCCTATGAAGATCGTCTGCGCTATGCCGGTGATCCGAAATTCGTTGATCTGCCGCTCGACATGCTGCTGTCCAAGGAACACGCTGAAGAACGGCGTCAGCTGATTGACAAGACCAAGGCACGCGATAGCTACCTTGACAACAGCGAAGGCGATACCACGTCCTTTGTGGTGGTTGATAAGGAGGGGAACGCGGTCTCCTTTATCCATAGCCTCTCGCTGGCCTTCGGCTCCGGCGTAGTGATCGATGGGACCGGCATCTTGCTCAACAATCGCGCCGGGCGTGGCTTCACACTGGAGAAGGGACATCCCAACTGCATCGCCGGCGGCAAGCGCACCATGCACACGTTGAACACTTACATGGTGGCGAAGGACGGCAAGCCCTACCTGGTCGGCAACACCCCGGGCGGCGACGGCCAGCCCCAGTGGAATATGCAGGTGCTGGTCAATCTGCTGGACTTCAAGCTGAGCTTAGCCGATGCCGTCTGCTTCCCGCGCTGGACCAGTCTACCGGGGACAGACCCTGCCAGCATTGAGCAGCCGGTAGAGGTACGCATGGAGAACCGTCTGCCAGCGGAGATCCAGTCTGCGCTGGAGAAGCTGGGCCATCGCCTGAAAGTCGTCGGCCCATGGCAAGGCGGTGGACAGGTACAGATCATTAAGATCGATCCCAAGACTGGGGTCCTCGAGGGCTTCACTGACCCGCGTGGCGAAGGAATCGCGATCGGACATTAGTGGCATAAGGGAACGGCAAGACGTGAGCGTCTTGCCGTTCTTGATTCTTCTCGACAGTAGTATGCTGATTTGCTACAATATACTTTGACAAACGAAATTTCTCAAAAACCAAAAGATAAGAGAATTGGAGGAGGTCCCAATGGAGCAACCTGCCCCCCAGCTGGCCAATCAGGCGACGACTGTACTGGCCCCGACACGAGCGGCGATCCGTAATCAGATCTTCCATCTAGCGTGGCCGGTCATCGTCGAGAACACCCTCATGACCCTGGTCGGCATGGCCGATATGATCCAGGTGGGTGGGCTCGGGCCCGCAGCCATCGCCGCAGTTGGCCTGAGCAACTCACCGATCTTCTTTGCCCAAGCTGGGTTTGCGGCTGTCAGCGTCGGCAGCACCGCCATCATCGCCAGGCATATCGGCGCCAAAGAACCCGACCAGGCCAATGCGGCAGCCCGTCAATCGTTCTATCTCTCCATCATCTTTGGGGCTCTATTCACCATCGGCATCATGCTCTTGGCACCTTTCATCATGGGATGGATGGGAGCGGAGCCTGATGTCGCTCAATACGGCACTTCATACATTCGTATTAGCACTAGCACCTTCGCCTTCGCTATTATCTCGATGATCATGAACGGCGCACTGCGTGGAGCAGGCGACACCAAGACCCCGATGCGTGTCAACATCATCGCCAACCTCGTCAATGTCGTGTTCAACTATCTCTTGATTAATGGTATCTGGTTTTTCCCGCGCATGGGAGTGGATGGCGCTGCGGCGGCCACCGCTCTCTCGCGCGCGGTCGGCGGTATTCTTGTGCTAAGGGTCCTCTTTACGGGGCAGGCTCTGATCAGCGTTGACTGGCGGGAGAAGTTCCAGATCAATTGGGAGATCATCAACCGCATGATGAAGATCGGAATTCCGGCTGCGGTCGAGCAGCTGATCATGCGCGGCGGACAGCTAGCTTTCACACGCGTGGTCTCATCGCTGGGGACGATCGCCTATGCGGCACACTCTGTGGCCATGAACGCCGAGTCGCTATCCTTCATGCCCGGATTTGGCTTTGCCATGGCAGCTACCACTCTGATCGGTCAGAACCTTGGCGCCAAGAAACCGGACTGGGCAGAAGAGAGTGGTTACGAGTCGGTTCGCATCGCTGCCTCAATCATGGGGTTTCTCGGCCTGATCTTTCTTATCTGGCCCTATCCTTTCACTCGTCTCTATACGTCTGACCTCAATGTAATCCACCAGGCCAGTGCCGCTCTGCGGATCGTGGCCATCGCGCAGCCGGCCATGGCCGTGTCCATGGTGCTGTCCGGGGGCCTGCGTGGTGCAGGCGATACCAAATGGGTCCTGTATATCACCATAGCTGGCGTCTGGGGGGTTCGCCTAACCGTTGGCTATCTGCTGGCCATCGTGTTCCGTATGGGGCTGATCGGCGCTTGGATTGGCATGACCGCCGATATCTTCGTACGTGCTGTCTTGATCTTCCTGCGCTATAGGCATGGACACTGGAAGACGCTGAAGGTGTGACGTGAAGCGAGTCCCTAGTCCCTAGTGAGACTGTCGAGGAACCTAGGCGCACGCTACCCTGGGGACACGAAGAGAAGCGACTTTTTCGACAGCCTCCCCAGTCCTAGTGAAACTGTCGAGAAGTGGAGGTGCAACGCCATGCCCGAGAATACCTGCCTGCGCCGCGTGCTCGAGGTCGGCGACGCAGGACCCTGCGTCCGCTACCTGCAGGAATTATTGCGGGAACGCGGCCGATTCACCGGGGCAGTCGACGGTGTCATGGGCGAGGGCACCAGCCAGGCACTGAAGCGCTTCCAACAGCATAGCGGCCTGGAGCCCACCGGAAAGACTGAGCCAGTCACCTGGGAGGTGCTGACTAGCCAGGGTGTCCCAGCGACCCCGCCACCCCGACAGCGTTGTCGCCTGCTACGTGCCGGTGCAGAGGGGCCCGATGTGGCCCTAGTGCAGGAGAAGCTAGCACAACTAGGATTTGACCCTGGGGCTGCCGATGGTGTCTTTGGCCCCGGCACCGAGCAAGCGGTGCGCCGTTGGCAGCAGGCTAGCGGGTTGCCCGTCAATGGAGTGATCGGCAGGCGCGCTTGGGATAGCCTGGGCATCGCCTGTCAAGAGCTCGACCAGTCAACCCAGCACCAGCTCGCGCCAACGCTGGGACTGGGCGATCAGGGGCGAGCGGTCGTCCTGCTCCAAGCGCTGCTCCTGGCGGCAGGCTTTGATCCCGGTGCCATCGACGGTGTCTATGGCAGCCTGACCGCCGCCGCCGTGGGGGCGGTGCAGAGAGCGACCGGCCTGCCTGCGACCCAGTGCGCGGACAGGCGGCTATGGGCGGCACTCGGGTTGCAGGCCGAAGACCAGCCGGAAGATCCCCATCCAACCCCACGCCTGCGCTACGGCAGCCGCGGGCGCAAAGTAAAGGATCTACAGATCCTCTTGCTGGAAACGGGCTTTGACCCAGGCGACCTAGATGGGGTCTTTGGCCAACAGGTCCAGGCGGCGGTCTACCAGCTGCAGACTGCTCTAGAGATCCCCCTAACCGGCAAGATGGGCTGGGTCGAGTGGGAGGCTCTGGGCATCGCCTATGGTGATCCCGGTCACGCTAAGCCGGAGCTTGCTCAGGTCCTAGCCACGGGTGATCACGGAGCTGAGGTCGAGGTACTGCAGCGCCTGCTGCAAGGGATCGGCTATGATCCTGGCTCCATTGACGGTGTCTATGGTCCTCTCACCGAATCTGCCGTCATGCTGCTGCAGCGCAGCGAAGGGCTGCCGATTACCGGTCTGGTCGACGCGCCGACATGGAATGCACTGACATGAGATGAGTCCCTAGTCCCTAGTCCCTAGTCCCTAGTCCCTAGTCCCTAGTGGGGTAGGTGGCGGAGAGAGCTTCGCCTTATGTAGCGCCGCTGGCGTCATGAGGACTATAATAGAAGCAGTCCCTCGCGGGGCTGCCTTTTATTTCGACTTGTACGGGAGGAAGCAGATGAAGGTTATCATAGCTCCCGATTCGTTTAAGGGATCGCTCACGGCTGAGGATGCCTGTGTGGCCATCGCTACAGGTCTACGTCAGGTTTGGCCAGAGGCTGAACTGGTCAGTCTGCCGCTTGGGGATGGGGGAGAGGGGACGGCCGCCACTCTGGCCGCCGCTACCGGTGGACGCATGATCACCGTGCTGGTCCATGACCCGCTCGGTCGAGCTATCCAGGCGCCATATGCCATCTTGGGCAACGGCCGCACTGCGGTGGTGGAGATGGCGGCAGCCTCGGGCTTGACGCTGCTCAGCGCCAACGAACGCAACCCCCTGATCACCACTACGTTTGGCACGGGAGAGCTGATCAAGGAAGCCCTTGAGCAAGGGGTGGACGAACTGATCATCGCTATCGGTGGCAGCGCCACCAATGATGGCGGTAGCGGGGCTCTGCGAGCTCTAGGGGCCAAGTTCCTCGATCACGCCGGGGGTGAACTCCTACCGGGTGGTGCTGCGCTCCAGTCCTTGGCGCGGCTGGATCTGTCCGACCTGGATCCCCGGCTTCGCCAGGTGCGTCTACGGGTCGCCTGTGATGTGGATAATCCGCTCAGTGGCCCACACGGGGCGTCGTACATCTTCGGACCGCAAAAAGGGGCAACCCCCGCCGATCTGGATCTGCTGGATCGCTCGCTCGCCCACTGGGGTGCCATCATTCAGACAACAACGGGGAAAGACTTAGGAGCGGTCGCTGGAGCCGGAGCGGCAGGAGGTCTTGGCGTGGCTTTACTGCTGATCGGTGGTCAGCTTGAACGCGGGATCGAGGTCGTGCTCGATACCTTGCAGATGGACCAACACCTCCTT
>CAZINL010000067.1:14041-14639 GCA_964540595.1 uncultured Clostridia bacterium | reverse complement strand
GACCCGGAGAAGATGATCGAGCAGACCAGCGCCGAAGAACGTCAGGTTATCCGCGAACTGATCGAACGCGAGTTGGATCTGATGCGCGTCAATCTCGAACTACAGCAACTGCAGGAACGGATCCGTGATCTGCAGTTGGCCCGCGATGAGGCGCGTGAAGCGCTGGCGATCAGTGAGCAGAGGATGACCGATCGCGAAGACCTCATCCGCAAGCGCTTGCGCTTCCTATACGAAGATGGCCGCGCCTCTTACCTCGAGGTCATCCTCCAGGCGACCGACTTTAGCGACCTGCTCACCCGTTTCGAGCTGGTCCAGACCGTGATCGTGCGCGACATGCAGGTCCTCCGAGAGACGAAGGCCCTACGCGAGGAGATAGATAAGAAGGCGCAAGCACTAGCAACACAGCAGCGCCTACTGGTCGAAGAGCAGCAGACGCTGGACGACAAAAAAGAGGAGGTAACGGTGGTCATCGCTCAGCGCGAGAGCTACCTCAAGACCCTGCGCGACCAACGCCATTACTACCAAGGCCTGGTCGACGATGTGGTGGACCGCTGGAACGACCAGATCATGCCTGAGATCACCAAGCTGGCCTTCAATA
>CAZINL010000067.1:10484-14031 GCA_964540595.1 uncultured Clostridia bacterium | reverse complement strand
CACTGAACAAGCGTCTCTGGGCACGCGAGAAGTCCCTGACCCCCTTCCAGGTGGTCTTCGAGGAGGGGCAGGTGGTGATCCGCCGCGACCTAGACTACGAGCTGAGAGTGGTCGGTTGCTTCGAGCTGGATGAGAAGCAGCAGATCGTCTTCACCGTCACCGACATGACCCTCGATGGGCTCGCCATCTCCGAGGGTCTGCGCCAGACCCTCTTTAGGGGGATGAAGGTGAGCTTCAACCCCTCCGCTCTGCCGATGAATATGAAGGTGAGCGGCTTCATCGCCAACCCCGGTAAGCTGAAGATGCGCTTGGCGATGTGAGGGGAATAAACAACGAGGAGCGTCTTTGCGAGACGCTCCTCGTTGTTTGTTCTTTCACCTGTATCCGAACTACGGCTTCGTGATCGCAAAGATCAGCTCGCCCTCGGCCGCAAGTTCGTCGCCGACATAGGCCTTGCCGGCCCCTTTGCCGATGGCGCCGCGAGATCTAGTGATCTCCACTTCGAGACGCAACTGATCACCTGGTACCACCTGTCGCCGGAAGCGGAAGCCATCGATCCCCGCGAAGAGCCCGATCTTCCCCTGGTTCTCCGGCAGCTTCAAAAGCGCCACCGCACCCACCTGGGCCAGGGCCTCGACGATCAAGACCCCCGGCATCACCGGATACCCTGGAAAATGCCCTTGGAAAAAGGGCTCATTGACGGATACGTTCTTGATCCCCACCGCCCGTTTGCCTTCCTCCAGCTCGATGATACGGTCCACCAGTAGGAAGGGGTAGCGGTGCGGGATGATGGCCTGGATCTCCTGTGCATTAAGCATGGGTTATCTCCTTTGGGATTAGAGTTTCAGCGGCGTATGCTGATCACACTTGCCTCGCAGATACCTGTAGGGGCTCGTTGCCACGAGCCCGCGGGTCTCCAGCAGGCGGCCTAACCATACATGTTACTTCTGCCGATTCAACTGCCTGTACATGACCTGCGCCAGGCCAATCCCGCCCGACTTCGCCATCTCGTCGGTCAGTTTCTCATCATACATATCCTGTGTGATTTCCTGGCCAAATGACTGGCTCAGCTCCGACTTTGGCACCGTGGCCCGCATGCTCTTCATCATCTGCTGCAGCATGATCGCCTCAAACTCTTGGCAGGCGTTCAGGAGCTGCTTCTCTTCCTGGCTCTGCGGTTTTGGTGCAGTCACCGAGGGAGCCGACCCATTGATACGACTAACTACCAAGGGACTAGACCCCCTTCTCCGATCCCTTCAGCCCGATGGCTGGAGCGACGTAGTGATACAAGACTAGGGCCACTGCGCCACCGATCAGAGCGGTGGTCAGCTGGCTTAGGCCAAAGGAGACCCGGATCGCCGGCGGCAGCTTCACTTTGGCCACTTGACCTAGGTAATAGAGAGCAAAGACAAACGCTCCATACTTGGCCGCCGCTGCGGCGCCTGCTGCGAGCACCTTGTTCAACCGTTGCAGCAGAGCAAAGACCAGCACCAAGGTGATATTGGCGGCCATGATGAAGGGCACCATGGGAGCGAATTTCACGATCCCGACCATGAAGGCCATCCAAGGGGTAAGGGCGCCGACGGCGACCCCGCCCAGCCAGCCTACAGTCAGAGTGCTGAGAATCAGCATGGCGTTAACCGCGCTGCCCGTAATCAGCGTCGGCAGCTTGAAGTATTGGATGGCAAATGTTAGCGCCATCAGCAGCGCGGTGCGCACCACAAACTGTAGTCTCTTGTTCATCATTCATGACCCCTCTCACGATCTCTTTCTAAACTAGACATTCATCGTGGGAAAGGCTAATTCCTCTTACGGAAGCGTGTAGGTTAGTGGTAGCAGCCGTAGGCGCAGCATGGCCCCGACCCCACCTACCCTCTCGCCGTCTTCAACGCGCTGGCGCAGAGGCAATCGCGGTCGCGATGGATCTCGATCTTCTCTATCATCCCAAACAGCAGGTTCTTCAGCCGGTCGTTGTTGTCCTTGAAGATCTTCATCACCGCTTGGTGGCTGACCGCCTCGATCTCCGGCTGACCTTCGAGACCGGCATCGTAGTCGGTGATCAAAGCGATATTGGTATAGCAGATCTCCAACTCCCGCGCCAGCATCCCTTCGGGATACTGCGACATGTTGATCACTTCCCAGCCATGGCGGCTGTACTCGCGGCTCTCCGCCTTGGTCGAGAAACGCGGACCATTGATCACCACCACAGTCCCCTGCTCGTGGACCGTGATCCCCTGCTCCTTCGCCACCCCGATAGCAACCTGACGGAGATAGGGGCAGTAGGGCTCAGCGGGGCTAATATGGGTGGTCACAGGGCCTTCATAGAAGGTATCCTGCCGTCCCCAGGTGCGGTTGACGAATTGGTCGGTGACGACGAAGTCGCCTGGCTTCACGTGCGCCTGTAGGCTGCCGGCGGCACAGGGACCGATGATGTGCTGGACGCCGAGCTCTTTCATCGCCCATAAGTTGGCCCGATAGTTGATCATGTGCGGCGGATAGCGATGGTCCTTGCCATGCCGCGGTAGGAAAGCAACCTTTTTACCATGGACCGTAGCAAGCGCGATCTTGTCGCTGGGTGCCCCATAGGGGGTCTCCACCCAGACCTCTTCCACGTTCTCCAGCAGCGAGTAGAACCCAGACCCACCAAAGATACCGATATCAGCACGATATTGCATATGGTTCACCCTCCAGTTGGATAGTCTTCCCGTAATTGTCATAGTATTCGTCAGCGGCGGGGCTAGTCCCTGCGTCGGGCTGCTAGGAGCTGTGCGCAGCCTATCGCGATTTGTCCAAATCGCTGCCGGTGAGACATGGCTGCGCTGCTACATCCGGGTCATATGTACTCTCTTCACCCCCTCATTATCCCCTCACTAATCTTCTCACCAAACGTTTATCGCCCTCATCCCCTGTCAATCATTCTAATGACAGACTTTCGCAGGGGGATGAATCACATGTTGCGCAAGATCGCATGGTGTACCGTTATCGCTCTCGCTACGCTTTTCCTTGTCCTCACCGTCATCCTACTCTCGCCGTCCCCTGTCCCGCAGTACACCTCCGACGACCTGATCCGCTTGCATGTCATCGCCAATAGCGATAATCCAGCCGACCAGGCGCTCAAACTCGCTGTAAAAGACCGGATCGTCGAGCTAGTCACTGCCGAGATCCACGCCGCCGATGTCGCCGATGCCCGCGCCCAGATCGAAACCCGTCTGCCGGAGTTCGAGGCCATCGCCGCCGCTGAGCTAGAGCGCCAAGGTCAGCCCTACCCGGTCAAAGCGATCCTTGGCCAGGTCAACTTCCCCACCAAATACTACGGCAGCTTCAGCCTCCCCGCCGGCGAGTATGAAGCTCTCCGCTTGGTGATCGGCGAGGGCCGCGGCCAGAACTGGTGGTGCGTGCTCTTCCCGCCGCTCTGCTTCGTCGACAACGACACCGCCACCGCCAGCCTGCAAGACCTTGACCTGCAGCAGATGCCCAGCGAAGAGATCCTGATCCGCTTTCGCGCGCTGGAGCTAGGGCGCGAGCTGCTAGCTCGCTTGGGCTGGCT
>CAZINL010000067.1:0-10474 GCA_964540595.1 uncultured Clostridia bacterium | reverse complement strand
AGAGGCAGTATCCCGACCCTGCAAACATCACAAGGCAGCGAGCCCGTTCTCGGGTTCGCTGCCTTTGTCTCTATCCCATACTATCGCTCTCTCCTACGCGTCCGCAGCCCCCGCACCCACGCGACCACCCTTCCGCACCACCGCTGCCACCATCGGCGTGGCTGCGGCCGGTAGGGCTCAGCATTCGCCGTGATCATCGTGCCCTCGATCACCGCTCGTGGATGATCACAGACCAGCTTACGCGCTGCATCCGCTCCGATCCACTCTGCGGCGATCTGATACGCTGCGGAGAGGATCGGCTTCCGCCCTCCGAGCGAATGCGAGTCCGTCGCGATAAACTGCACCATTCCGTGGGTGACGAGGAGCTTCGTCAGCGCCCGCACCCGTTCGCCGAAAATCCCGGACACACTGCCAGCGGTGACCTGTGCAAGCGCTCCCCGCTCGATATAGTGAAAAAGCAGATTTGGGTCTTCCTGCACCGCCAGATTCCGCTCCGGGTGGGCGATGATCGGCTTATATCCCCCGGTCACCAGCTCAAAGATGAGGCTGTCCATATAGGAGGGAACGCTCTGCGTCGGCCACTCCAGGAGCAGATAGGGACCTGCCGCCAAGGGCAGGACCATCCCGTCATCCAGCAAGCGCCGCAGCTGCATATGACTGTGCAGCTCCGCCCCAGTGTAGACCGTAAGGGCGATCTCCCGCCGCTCCAGCTCCGCCTGCAGCGCTGCCACGGCCGCCAGGATCGTCTCGCGCTCGGGGCTATGTGTGCCGTCCAGGCAATGGGGAGTTACGACCGCAGCCGTGATCCCATCGGCCACCGCCATGACAGCCATGGCGCAAGCATCCTCTAGACAGGCCGCGCCGTCATCGAGCTCGGGAAGGATATGTAGATGAATATCGACCAAAGGCGTGGACGAGGAAGACCCGCTAGCGCTTGTCGACATGAGCATATGCCGACAGTTCCTGGGCCGTGGCACTGATTTCCTGTAGAGCCGCGTTAATCTCCTCGATGGTGGCGGCCTGGGTCTCGATCGCCTGGCTGTTCTTCCCTAGCACGGTGAGTATGGCATCAACAGCGCCGCGGATGCCGTCTAGGGTCTCACGGACCCGCGAGACCGCGTTCTTGGTGTCATCGGACAGCTTGCGGATCTCGTTGGCGACGATGGTAAACCCTCGTCCATGCTCCCCGGCACGAGCGGCCTCGATGGCGGCATTTAAGCCCAGTAGATTCGTCTGGTCCGAGATCTGTTTGATTAGAGCTAGGAGCTCGTCCGTATTGAGCATGCTTTGCTTGGCGACATTGGACTTTTCTTCGAGCATGCTGCTGCCGGCTGCCACCTGCTGCGCTCCACGGGAGACCTCCTCGACGCTGGCTGTAACCTGCTCCAGGGTGGCGGCCAGCGATGCGGCCATGCCTTCGAGCTTTAGCTCATGCTCCAAGCTCGTACCCACGCCCACGGCACCGATGACCGAGCCGTCTGGTCCCTCAATGGGTGTATGAATAGCCTTGAAGGCTGTACCATAAACATCCTTCGGCACCACCGAGACCATCTGGCGACGTTCCCTCATGGAGACATGGAATGGGTCCCCCGCGGGGATAGGCTGTCCCGGCCTGAGCCCGACATCGATGGTCCTCCCCCGCTGGTAGGCTAAGACCCGTTCCCGATCGGTGACACAGACCATCATGTCCATATTGAGAAGCTCTGGCAGGTAGGCGATCATATTGGCGAGCTGCTCGCGTACGTCGTTTGTCGGAATTCTCATCTGCACCCATCCTTCTGCTTAGATACTGCACGTTTTAGACATGGTAATCCTTTCTCCGACAGATCTCGCATTCCTGCAGATAGTGGTATTTTTTGCTGTCTTGATCCTACTACCGAAGGAGTTGGCGTCAAATGGTCAAAATAGATGAATCGTGGTATAGCGATATCTCTGCGAGGTGTTTCGTGATACCACAGGCGTCGCAAATCTAGGCCATTTGGACAGGAGGAGATCGCATGCAGGTGGGTAGTGGAACCAGAGTTAACCTTGTGCGCAGAGCTGTCACAGTGTTAGTGGTCTTATCCATCTTAGTCAGTTCACAAAGCGTTTGGGCCGTTGACTCGTTTCCCTGGAGCGCAGCTAAGACCGTCACCGTCGGTGACGCCGGCTGGATAGCGCCCGGCCTATCCTTTGCTACAGGAAGAACAGGTCTCTACAGTAGCGACAATGATCTCGAGGTCGAGCAGAATCTGCCCAATGTCTCTGTCACTACGCCCAGCGGTGGGTTCATCGATCTCGGTGCAGTCCCATTTGACAGTGTCCCGCCGCTCAATGGCGACCTGGCTAGGAAGCTGCCGGCGGTCAAGGGCCATGTCTATCTCTTCTTCCGTGACGAGCGAGTGGTGAAGTTCCAGATCGTGCAGATCGTCAAGGGAGAGCCGCAGTATTCCCTGCCCTCGGTCACCATCAAATACGCCACCGGCACCATCGACCTCTCCGAGGTCTTGCCTGATGCCAGCGGCTACGATTTCTCCGCCCCTGGCGGTGGCTCAACCACCCCTGGAGGGCAGACGGCAGTCCAACCGCAACCGCAACCCCTACCCCAACCGCAGCCACAGGTCAGGGCCGGCACACCGACTAACGTCCAGGCAGCGTTCCAAAATGGTGCCGTTCACCTCACCTGGCAGGCAGCGTCTCCTGCGCCGAGCAAGGGCTACTACGTCTACAAGGACACCCAGCCTCACTTCACCCCTCAGACACCCGTGATGGACTTCCCCACCCTCTCCACATCCTACGTCGATACGAAGGTCTCCGCCAATGCCACCTATTACTACATCGTCCAGGCAATCGATGGCGGCTTCTCTCAGGTGGTCGAGGTGAAGACCAATGTGGTCGTGGCAGACGTGGTTGCCCCAGCGAAAGAGAAGGTCGTCCAGCTGCAGCGCGACAGTAAAGTCGCTTACGTCAACCATCTTCGTAAAGAGCTGGATGTAGCACCACAGCTGATCCAAGACCGCATGATGGTACCACTCCGCATCTTAGGAGAAGGACTGGGCGCACAGATTGGCTGGGATGACGCTGAACAAAAGATCACCTACCAGCTGGGCAACAAGACACTCTATCTATGGGTCGGCAATCCCGTGGCCTCCCTCAACGGACAGAGCCTGAGAATGGATGTCCCGCCGACGGTCGTGAACAGCCGGACCCTGATCCCGCTGCGCTTCGTTACCGAGAATCTCGGAGCCACCGTCGACTGGGATCCCAATACCTTTACCGCCACCATCACCTACAAGCTCCCGCCCCAGACCGCCCCACAACCACCGGTCGTGGTAGAGCCCGAACAGCCCGCCGCGCCGCCGATCCCCTTTGGCACTTTTGCGCTGCGCCTCCCCGGAGCGGCCTGGACAATGGACCTTTCGTCGACCTCAAAGTCTCTCTACATCGGCGCCGGAACGCCGACCCGTAGCTGGATCACGCTCAATGAAGACGGCACCTACGAGTGGGGCAGCGCCTGGGACGGCGAGATCTATCGTGGCACCTGGGAGTATTTCAACAACAAGTCGATCATCATCCGCAACGCCCAAGAGGGCCGCGACTGGCTGATCGACCGCACTGTGCCAGCCCAAGGCGTCGATGACGAGATCAACCTCTATTCGTCCACCCATTACTATGGAAAACTGTTGGCCAATTAGCGACCAAGGACCGCCCTGGCTAACATAGGATCATAGGGAAGGGGCTGTCTCGGAGGCGATGCGCTTCCGAGACAGCCCCTTTCCCACATAGCACTGAGCAAAGGGGAGTAACTTAGCCACTATCCACTTTTTTTCTCAAATGGAAGGAATTTTTTGTGAAGCGCAGAATTGTTGTATGTCGGTTTACTGTGGTAAAATATGTAATTATGGATCGACATTAAGCATACCACCTATTCCAGACAGGAGGAGAACCATGAAGACAGGTAGTTCAAACAAGTTCCATCTCATACGGACCACAATCGCGGTATTACTCTTGCTTCTTTTGATGTCTAGTTCCGAAAGCGTATGGGCAGAGAGCACATTTGCCTGGAAGCCGGACAAGACTATCACTTTTGGAGATACTGGTAGACTGGCTCCGGGTCTAGAGTTCGCCAGCGGCTATGCTGGGCTGTGGAGTACCTCTACCGACGTCCATGTAACGCAGAATCTGCCCGATGTGACCTTTTCGAGCCCCGCTGGAGGTGGGTTTATCGACCTCGGCGCCGTCCCCTATGACAAGGTCCCGCCCCTCAACGGCGATCTGGCACGCGAGCTCCCTGCCGTAACGGGCCACGTGTACCTTTACTTCAAGGATAGTATGGTCGTCAAGTTCCAGGTCGCTCGCATCACCAAGGGCACAGAGCAATACAGCATGCCGACCGTCACCCTAAAGTACGCCACCGGCACCCTCGACCTCTTTGAAGTCTTGCCTGACGCCAGCAGTTATAGTTTCGGTGAGGTCGCTCCACAACCTCAACCCCAGCCCCAGCCTCTCCCACAACCACAGCCCCAGCCCAAACCGCAAACTCCGGTCAGCTTCACCTGGAAGGCAGATAAGACTATCTCGGTCGGCGATACCGGTCGGTTGGCTCCCGGCCTAACCTTCTCCACCGGCTATGTTGGGCTCTGGAGCACCTCCGCCGACCTCTACGTGACACAGGACCTACCCACCGTCACGCTCTCCAGCCCCGCTGGAGGTGGGTTCATCGATCTGGGCGCAGTCCCCTACGACAAAGTCCCACCGCTCAATGGCGATCTGAAGCGTGAGCTCCCGGCCGTAACAAGCCACGTGTACCTTTACTTCAAGGATAATCTGGTGGCCAAGTTCCAGGTGGTCCGGATCGTCAAAGGCCAAGAACAGTACGACATGCCAAACGTGACCCTCAAATACGCCATCGGCACCCTCGATCCAGCAACCGTCCTCCCTGACGCTGCCAGCTACGACTTTAACGCCGTTGTCACTCAGCCCGAACCGCAACAGCCACAAACCCCGGCAGGGTCTCCAGCCATCGTCAAAGCCGTCTTCCAAGATGGAGCCGTAGTCCTGACATGGACTGCCGCTTATCCAGCTCCCAGCAAGGGTTACTATGTCTATCGCGGTACGACCCAGGATTTTACACCTGCTACCCCGCAGATGGACTTCCCCACCCTTCAGACCACCTATACTGACACCAAGGTGACCGCTGGCAGTACCTACTACTATATCGTGGAAGCCATCGGCGGAGGCCAGTCGCAGGTAGTCAAGGTCGAGGCCACTGCCCCGGCGCAGCAGCCGGTCACCACCCGCGTCATCCGCATGACGCTCAACAGCAAGACCGCCTACATCAACAACGTACGCCGTGAGCTGGACGTCGCCCCACAGACGATCGAAGACCGGATGATGGTCCCTCTACGTGTCTTGGGCGAAGCCTTGGGCGCTGCGGTTGACTTTGATGCGAGCGCGAACAAGGTAACCTATAGCCTAGATGGTCGGACGCTGCTCCTGTGGCTGAACCAGCGCAACGCCTCGCTCAATGGGATTGCCAAGGCTATGGACGTTCCACCGACGCTTGTCAGCGACCGCACTATGATCCCCCTGCGCTTCGTCAGCGAAGCTCTGGGAGCTTCGGTGGACTTCGACGCTGCCACCAGCACGGCCACCATCTCCTACACCCCGCAGTCCCAGCCCGTCGCGCAGCCATCCACGCCGACCAGCAGTATCCCTGAGACGCCCTTGGTCGATAGCGTAGCCGACATGATCGACTACAGCACCTTCTATGGCAAGTGGAAGGTCTGGATGTCTGGCAACTTCAGCGCTCCGGACTCGTATGGATACTCCACCTACATGCCTGGAGGAAACGTTGGGTTCCTCAATCTCTATCAAGACGGTACCTTTGTCTGGGAGATCAGCGGCAACCCCTACAAGCAAGGGACCTGGGGAGCCCATCCCAGCGGTAACGGCAACCTGATCTTGGATGTGGACACGGGCAGTATGTTCGCTGATTACTCCATGAAGATGAACGACGATGGCACCATCGAATTTTGGTCCTTCGATCTCAAGCATACGGGAACACGGGTAGAGTAATCCACTCGACCTAGGCCGAAGAGACAACGAAGCGAGTCCCACCGCGCGGTGAGGCTCGCTTCGTTATTGGTCCGCTACCTTAACTATTACCGCAGGACATACCGCACGGCCCAGATGATGATCGCCCATAGCGGAATGGATAGCAGCAGGCCATTGCGTATCCCGATCAATAGACTGCTCCTGTCTGGGTCCGTTGACTGCATAACCTCGCCCCCTTGCATCTTCCAGTAAAGAGTATGCACGGAGGGGGGCGTGGTTAAGCAAGCGCTACCCAGGAACAGAGGATTATGACGAAGTTGGTCGAATTATGGGAGGAAACTCAGACCTTCCACTCGAATAACTCACGCGTTAGAAAATGGCAAACCCACGCGAAAGCTGGGGACGCAAAGCCACGGGCCTAAAGCCTCTCGCAGGGCTAGGGCAGCCGGGTTGCCTTGCTGTGATGTGTATCAGCCACACATGCCCGCAGGGTAGGTGTGGCCGTTTGCGTTCTAGGGCGTGGACCATATGAAAGGAAGTGCACGACTCATGGCTCTTTTCCGTAGGCGCCAGCCGTCAGGTGTAGAGGTCGAACCACCGGTCGCTCAGCCTAAAGCTCTTGGCGCTGACCAGAAGACCGCGGTTCAAGCGCAGCGTCTGTCGATCGCGGTCCACAAGCTAAACTTTGGTACCAGCCAAATGGAGGCTACCACGAAGCAGATCCTCTCTGCCATCGGCGCCATCGGGGCGCAGATGGATGCTCAAAAGCAGTCCCTCGCCAAGACTATGGAGATCATCAGCGAACTAGGAGCATTCTCGGAGGAGATCTCGGCGTCTGTGACGCAGGTGGCGTCCAGCTCGGATCAGACGGCAGCGGCTCTGACTGACGGTAAGACCGCCGTCCAGCAGTCGGTTGATCAGATCCAACAGATCCAGCACGTCGTCGGTAGCAACACCGACGCGGTGCGCGAGCTAGGCGAGAGAACGCAGGAGATTGGCAATATCGTCACCACCATCCGTGATATCGCGCGTCAGACCAATCTGCTTGCCCTCAATGCCGCCATCGAGGCCGCTCGAGCGGGCGAGCAGGGGCGCGGCTTTGCCGTGGTGGCCGATGAGGTGAAGCGGCTGGCCGAAGGTAGCGGACAGGCTGCCGCTCAGATCACGAAGCTGATTGGTGCCATACAGACCAGCGCCACCAGTACCGTAGCCGCACTAGGCGATGGGATGCAAACCGTCAACGATGGTAGCCGAATCATCCTATCGGCTGGGCAGTCGATGGACCGGATCATCGGCGCTGTGACAGAGACCAATCACCTGGTCCGCGACATCAGTGAGGCCGTCAGCCAACAGGCCAACAACACCGATAAGCTGCTCCAGGTCATCGACAGCATGAAACATGAACTGGAACAGGTGGCTGTGTTTGTCGAGACAGCCGTGTTTGAGGCCGAGCAGCAGCGTGCGTCGCTGCAGACGCTGCTGGGCTCCACGAGGGATCTCGGTCAGATGGAGAGCAGTCTGCGTCAGACCCTCTTCCCGAAAGGCCTTGCTGATGTCGTCGAGACGGAGCCTTATGTCATGGGCCTGCCCTCGGATCCGGTGACACTGGACCCCGGAATGTCACGCGATACAAACTCCAACAACCTCATCCGCGAACTGTTTGTCGGCCTGCTTCAGGCCGGCGAAGATGGCAAGCCCATCCCGGCGCTGGCCAGCACCTGGCATCTGGAAGCAGACGGACGTACCTATACCTTCCTACTGCGTGAGGATGTGTATTTTCACCACGGGCGACAGGTGGAAAGCCAAGATATCAAGTACAGCATCGAGCGTCTGCTGCGTCCCGGCAGCAAGTCGCCCCATGGCGGGCTGTTTGCAGCCATCGTCGGGGCTAGTGAGTTCTCCCAGGGGCAGGCTGCGGATGTGAAGGGAATACGACTACTGGGTCGTTTCAAGCTATCCATCGAGCTGGCCGCCCCCAATCTCGTCTTCCTCAGTACCCTGGCGAATCTCGCCGCCTCGGTTCTCCCCAAAGAGATCGTCGAGAAGCTGGGCGACGAGCAGTTCTCCCGCCAACCTGTCGGCTGCGGTCCGTTTGTCTTCGGCAACTGGGTTCAGGGTCAACAGCTGGAACTAAGGGCCAATCCGAACTACTTCGAGGGCCGACCTTATGTGGACCGTGTGCTGGTTCGCATCTACCCAGGCAACGACGCGCTCCTACAGGCCTTCTTCAAGGGCGAGGTCGGGCACCTGCGCATCGACTCCACGGGCTATGAACTGCTGCAGCAGCATCAGCAATACCGATCATCTGCCGTGGAGATGACGCCGGTGGATGTTCAGTACTGTGCGCTGATGTGCACGAAACCACCGTTTGACAACCAGCTGGTGCGCCAAGCAGCTTGTTACGCCTTTGATCGTGCGAAGTACCTTCGTGAGGTGCTCAAAGGGCAAGCCGTTCTCAGTAATGGGCCCCTGCCCCCGTCATTTACTGGTATCACCTCTGGTGGGTACCCCTATGATCCCGAAAAGGGCAAAGCGCTGATGCGGCAGGCGGGATACGGCAATGGCTATCCCGGCGAGGTGATCCTTCACGTGCGGGCCAATAACACCGAACAAGCGGCCCGTGCAGAAGCCATCGCTGCAGATCTGGGCCGTATCGGCCTCAAGATCAAGATCGTGACCCTCCCGTGGACCGAGCTGGTGAAGCCTGAGAATATGGCCAAGTGCCACATGTTCCTGATGGCCGCCACCGGAGGCCACGCCGAAGGGGCTCCCTATCTAGGACCCTACTTCCACTCCCACAGCATCGGCAAGGGGAACCGCGTCTCGTACCACAACCCCACCGTCGATCAACTCCTCGACGAGGCCGAAACCATTGCCAACCCGCAGCGCCGCAAAGACGTCTACGTCCAAGCGCACAAGATGATCAGCGACGACGCCCCATTCATGTTCCTCTTCCACCCCCAGAACTACGTGGCTCGCCAGCCTGAGGTCAAGGGACTGCGAGCCGGATCTGGTGGCGAGGTGCCGCTCAAGTACGTGTGGCTGGATAGAAGCTAACTGTTGACGATACGAGGCAGGCATTCAAATAGCCCTCACTTGGCTTTGCCAGGTGAGGGCTATCGTATTTCCACATTACAGCTCGCTTCTGAGCTGCAAATCCATCGCCTTGACATTATGCTCCAATTTTGTGATTCCCTTGTGAAGGCTCAGTGTTGACTCAGCGTCAAATCCCGTAAAGAGTTCTTCAAGGAACTTCACTTCGCGTTTGTCCCGCTCTGCAAAGTATTCAATGCACTTTGAAGTAAGCTCAATGCGTAACGCCCTCGCATCGCTCTTGTCCTTCGATATTGTGACAAACCCCAACTCATGCAAGGCAGATGCAATCCGTTTCGCATTCTGACGTGAATACCCAATGAAATTTGCTACTTCGCTAATCGTTGGCGGCTCTTTGAACCTTGAAACGCCTAAGGCAAAAAGCCATTGTTTGGTAGTAATGTTCTTATCAAACGCGTCCCCAAGAACCTGCAGTCTGTTGGATAAGGTAAATATGGTTGCAAAAGCATAGGCCTTCTGTTCCAGTTCGTTCATCTGAAAGCACCCCATAACAAGTTAATATATTACTTACACAACGCAACAACGTGCGCTCGCTTACTCTGCGCCCGCATTCGACGGTCATGAGCTTGCAGTCGCATCAGAACGATTAAGGAGTTGTGGTTGACTTTTACTGAGTATGAATAAACCAACAGCCGCCACAAGGTAAGACGCAGCATACCACGGCACGAGATCTATTAGGGCACCTCTGAATATTCCTCCTCCGAGAAGGTTGAAAACGAAGTGTATCCATATGGGGACAAGTAGGTTCTTGTACCGATGGTAGCAGATCCCGATGACAAAACCCACAGAAGTAATACATATGACAAATACGATCGCGTATTTCAGCAGAGCTGTTCCATGATATCCTGTGCCTAAGAACCATATTGGAGCATGCCAAAATGACCAGATCAGACTGACTATCAAAGAGGCGTTCACTATGCCGCATTTCTCCTCAAGTGCTGGTAGCAAATAACCTCTCCAACCGGTTTCTTCCCCCATTGGTCCCTGTATCGGAATAAAGAACAACGCAGACATCACCGTTGGGAGTGAAAAATCAAGCAAACTCATGATTGGAACGCCTCTTTGAGCAGACACCATGTATACGCTCGCCGCAAAGATGAGTATCTGGACTGAGGTGATTGCCACGAAAAAGCGAATGCTCAGCTTCTTGCTGAAGACCCCGCGGTAGAAATCCCTCACAGTGCTATTTGGGTATAGTTTCTTGAACATGAGTAGGAACACATAGGTGGGGGTCCATGCCGTTATGGCCATCACCCATCTCATGGCCAACGGTGCCCCATGCCACAATACTGTAGCTACACCGCCTAACGTGACAAGCAACAAC
>CAZINL010000066.1:0-15274 GCA_964540595.1 uncultured Clostridia bacterium | reverse complement strand
CAAGAAGGAAACGGGGCCTAGAGCTTGATCAAACCGAGGCCATTGAGCAGAACGACTGTAATGGCCGCGGGGGCGAGATAGCGAAGGAAGACTGCCATCACCTGGACCACAGCGTGATTGTTGACCTTGCCCTCATTGCTGGCAGCTTGTAGAACATTAGCCTTCTTCCAGCTCCAGCCCATGAAGAGGGCGATGGCAATACCGCCCAGCGGCATGAGGATATTGGACGACAGGAAGTCATAGAGATCAAAGAACGTCTTGCCAAAGACAGTCACGTTGCTCATGGTACTGGTGGAGAGGGTAGCCGGGACGCCGAGCACGGCAATGACTAGGGCAGTGACCAAGCCGGCCTTGGTGCGCGACCATTTCTTCTCCTCGCAGAGGTAAGCGATCGGCACTTCCAGGAGCGAGATCATGGCGCCAGTAGCCGCCACAGCGGACAAGACAAAGAAGATGAAGGTGAACACTTGACCAAACGGCATCGAGCCAAAGACCGAGGGGATGGTTATGAAGAGCAGCGACGCACCGGCCGTCGGCTCGTAGCCAAAGGCGAAGACGGCGGGGAAGATGGCCATGCCTGCCAGCAGCGAGACCACGGTATCCGCTAGGGCAACTTTGGCCGCAGTGGCGGGGATGTTGTCGTTCTTGCTCATGTAGCTACCATAGGTGGTCATGGTGCCCATACCAAGTGATAGCTTGAAGAAGGCGAGACCGAGGGCGGTGAGGAAGGCTCCGGCTCCGAGCTTGCTGAAGTCAGGCTTGAAGAGGAAGGTCAGACCGGCACTGGCACCGGGGAGCGTTAGTGACCGCACATTACAGATGAGCAATAGGCCGAAGAGTACAGGCATCAGGCGCTTCGTTACCGCTTCGATTCCTTTGCTAACACCGGCCATGACGATCCCGGTGGTAATCGCCAAGACGATCCATTGCCATGCTAAGGTCTGTAGGGGTGATGCGGTCAGGTCAGCAAAGACGGCTGCAGTCTGATCAGCAGGCACGGCCAGGGCACCAGTCGCCGCTTTGAAGATATAGGCGTAGACCCAACCAGCTACGTCGGTATAGAAACCCATGATCAACACGGCTGAGACCACGCCGCTGACACCGATCAGATACCAAGGTTTCTTGGGAGCTAGGGTCCTAAAGGAACCTATGGCATTGGCCCCGGCACGCCGCCCGATCAACAGCTCACTGACGAACACCGGCAGCCCAACCAAGGCAACACACAATAGATAAAGGAGAACAAAGGCGGCTCCGCCATTCTGACCGGTCAGGGCGGGGAACTTCCAGATGTTTCCGAGGCCGACCGCTGACCCTAGGGTCGCGGCAATCGCCCCTAGACTTGAGCCAAACGTGTCGCGTTTAGGGTGGGCGTGGGGCTGTTGCGTCGGGGTCGATTTGGTTGCAGGAACCGCCATGAGCATCTACCTCCATTTTGTATGTTTATTCTCCGCTGATTAGCACTGGTGGATAGAACACACAACAAAAAGACCCAAGCGGATGCTCTACTCGGAACGAGTGGAACCTTCCGCTTGGGTCTTTTACACCCACGGTGTAGCGTATAACAACGCCTGTACCGCTCGGACCAGACCAGCGCGACGGCTGCGGAACCCTAGGTACACTTCCATATGCCATGTGCAGTTGGTGTATCCTTGATGTCGTTGAGTATAGCAGAGCCCACTTGTCCATGTCAACGCTCTTTTCGGAAAGATGCATAGATATTCTTGGAGTCATGAGTCAGGAAGAATGGGACCCTGGTCCCATCCGAATTGAGACTGCCATGCTACGACCTACCCTTATAAAATAACGGTAGAGGTTCGATATATGTTGGCAGAGATTGGACAAACCAATCGATATTGTAAGGAGGATGTCAGATGAAAAAGTTGATAGCAGTTGCTCTCAGTGGATTACTCCTGGTCACCTCCGTGCCGGTTCTCGCCGGACAGCCTATCGACAAGGTCAACGGCAAATCCGAGATCACAACTCAGGCTTCAGGAAACCAAGCGAAGACCACGCAGCCTGAGAAGGTCAAGACCACAGGGCAGGGTCAAAACGGCCAGTCCGATAAGGGAACCAAGAACGGGGCTCCTGTCCTAGGAGCACACCGCGACGCCATGGCCAGCTACAATCTACTCAAGCGTAACCAGGCTGACGTCTATAGTGAAGAGGAACTTGTCACCCTGGCCGTCATCGCGGATGTAGCCGACCTGACCATCGATGCTCTCCTAGCTCGGTTAACCCCAGCAGAAGGGCCAGCGCTCACCGTTGCTCAACTGATCACTGAGCTGGAACTGGATGCTGAGGTCATCGACGCTGAAGCGGCTGAGATCGACGCCAAGCTAGCCGAAGCTGATGAAGAGGCTGCAGTGGAAGAGGACGCGACCACTCCCGAGACTGACGAGACCACGACGGATTCTGCCGAAGAAGAGACCACCGAACCCACTGAAGAGACCACAACGGATGAGACTACGCCTGATGATCCAGAGACCACGGATCCCGAGGCAACTCCACCCACCGAAGATGACGGAGAAGCCGAACTCCAGGGCAACGTCGCCCGTTACACGGCCATGCTCGAGAAGGAGCCGGACAACCGCCGCATTGCTCTGAAGCTCGCCCGCACCTACAAGGAACTTGGCCAGTATACCGAGGCACAAGCGGTTACGAACAAGCTCTTGACCGTGAACGCTGAGGATAAGCTGGCTAATATCGTAGCGGGTCAGGTTATGGCCGCTCAAGGCCTATACGATGGCGCCATCGCCAAGTATCGCGCGGCGCTCGAAGTAGCTGCAGAACCGACGACCCAGGTCGACCTCGCCGAAGCCCTCGACGCAGCTGGACAAACCACCGAAGCAGCGGCCGTCATGGAACAGGCGTCTGAGCAGACCAGAGATGCTGCGACCGTCAAGAAGGCAGCCAAGCTCCAGCGCAAAGCCGGCGCCAAAGACGTACTCGTCTACGTCAATGGCAAGCGTCCGACCATGGATGTTCCTCCCGTCGTTAAGGATGGTAGAACCCTGATCCCCTTCCGTGCGTTGGCCCAGGCGCTGAACGCCGTGGTCACCTGGGACGAAGCCACCAAGACCGTCACCATGGAGCGTGATGGGCACGTGGTCAAACTCACCCTCGACTCCCTTACCGCGACGATTGATGGTCAGCCCCTGGCCCTCGACGTCCCGGCTCAGCTGCACGACAACCGCACGTTGGTTCCTGTCCGACTGTTGGCAGTAGCCTTGGATTCCCAGGTGGATTGGGATGATGAGACCGAGACCGTGGTCGTAACGCCGAACCAACCCGAAGCAGATGCGACCGTGGAAGAAGACGGGACCGGAGTGACTGATGAGGCCATTGCAGAGACGGAAACTGCTGAACCATCCGAGGTAGTAGAGGAGGAGACAAACGGCACTCCTGCCGCTGATGAGAGTGAAGATTCCGGTGCCTAACAGCGTGTAATCCCCGACGATGATCTAGACGAACAACCAGCCACCCTTTCGGGATGGCTGGTTGTTCGTCTAATGGTTGGGTTTATACTTAAGACCGGTGCGCGATCTACTTCTTCACCACCAGCGTATCGGCGATCTTGTCATGCCAAGTCTGGTTCTTCTCGTCCCAGATGGCCCAGAGGAAGCCAAGACCGAACGGGATGCCGGAGAGGATCTTGGCGAACTCACGACCAAGGGCGCGGCCGAAGCTGACCTTGCTGCCGTCGGTGCGGACGACTTGTTGGTTCATGATCAGCTTGCCAATGGTGGCGGAGAAGATAGTGATCAGAATGGCAGCGTAGAGGAAGTCGACCCAACCATTGCGGGTCCCCATCTCTACCCAGCGGCCATGCATGAATGAACGAGCCCTCTGCGAGCCAAAGAAGATATTGAGGACGATGCTGTCAATGATCGCCGAGACAAAGCGTGGCCAGAAGCCGACAGTCTCTTTGCCGAAATAAGTCATCATGGTTTCTCCACTCCTTCTCTAGTCATGGGTATCGGTGGGCTGCGCTTGCCACTGAGGCCTCACAGCGATGGCCATTGGACTCGCACAGCGGTATGTGATTGCATTACGCTGTATGATACGCCATAGGGTAAGAAAAGTTTCAAGGAACTGGCGCGTATAGCGGCGAATTTGTCTCTAAGATTATAACGGCAAATATACGCCAAACCCTTCATGGGAGGTTACGTTGCCGTTGTCATTGCTGAAAGGAGGAATCAGGATGACCAATCTACATATCGATCGCGAGCAGACCCTCGAACTTCTGCAGTCCTTGATTCGTGTCCCATCCATTAACCCGAGCCTAGTCGAGGGTGGGTGTGGGGAGCGGGAGATTGCGAACTATGTGGCTAAGCTATTTACGCAGATGGGCTTAGAGATCCATCTACAGGAGCTCGGACCCAACCGTTCCAACGTGATTGGCGTGCTGAAGGGCAGTGGCGGCGGACGCTCACTGATGCTCAATGGCCATCTGGACACCGTCGGGATCGAGGGTGTTACCATGGACCCCTTTGCCCCGATCTATCGTGACGGCAAGGTCTATGGTCGCGGCAGCCAGGATATGAAGGGCGGCCTCGCCGCGATGATCATGGCGGCGCAGGCCGTCATCGCTGCGGGTGTCGAGCTAAAGGGCGATCTGATCCTAGCGGCGGTTGCCGATGAGGAGTATGCCAGCATCGGGACGGAGGCCGTGGTGCGGGAGTATAGCGCCGATGCCGGGATCGTCTGTGAGCCGACGGATCTGGGTCTGTGCCTCGCTCATCGCGGCTTTGCCTGGGAGAAGGTCACTGTCCATGGCGTGGCAGCCCATGGCAGCCTGCCGCAGGTAGGGGTCGATGCCATCGTCAAGGCGGGTAAGTTCTTGGGCGAGGTGGAGCGACTGGGCAGCGAGGTGCTTGTCCAGAAGGAGCATCCACTTTTGGATCCCCCGTCCATCCATGCCTCGCTGATCCGTGGCGGCAAAGAGCTGAGCACTTATCCCGATCTCTGCGAGCTCCAGCTGGAGCGTCGTACCATCCCTGGAGAGGACCAAGCCTTGGTCCAGGCTGAGATGGAGCAGATCATCGCCCGCCTCGCGGAGAAGGACCCCGCCTTCCGAGCCGATCTTGACGTCTTCTTTGTCCGCTCGCCCATGGAGATCGCAGAGAGCGCTCCGATCGTGCAGACCATGGCTGAGGTCTACCAGCAGGTCACGGGTCAGTCCCCAGAATACGTTGGTACTGGTGCCTGGCTGGATTCGGCGGTGATGGCCGAGGCTGGCATCCCGACACTGGTCTTTGGACCATCCGGCGAAGGGGCGCATGCCGCTGTGGAATGGGTAGATTTTGACACCGTGATGACGACGGCCAAGGTGTTGGCCGGGGCGATCGTGGAGTGGTGCGGGCAGTGATGCGGGGAGTGATGAAGAGTCCCCAGCCCTCGCCCCTCGTGGAAGCAATCATTGCGACGGATAACGCAAAGGCGCAGCGATGCTGCGCCTTCGTTTATGCATCCATATTGGGACTTGAGACTTGAGACTCGGGACTCGCTTTGCTATTTCCCGATCACCAGCGGGGCGAGCTTCGGTGCGAGGCGTCTGAGAATGATGGCCCCGAGGTAGGGGAGCAAGACCCCTGCCAGCAGGTTGATCGCCACGTAGGGGAGCTGGGGCAGATTCAGTCGCCGCAGTAGTATCTCGCCAACGGTGAGGACGAATGGGTGGGCTAGGTAGACGGCGAAGGAGACCTGACCCAGGCTGATGGTGGCTGACACCATCCCGCTTGCCCTAGCCAAGAGGTCGGGTACGATCAGAAGAAAGGCCAAGGTGCAGATAGTATAGACAAGAGCCACGGGTCGCAGCGGGGTCATGGCAGTGGCTGCGTCGTAATTAGGGATGGCGAAGTGCGAAAAGGCATCCCAGGTGATCCACGCATAGGATGCTATGAAGCTAGCGCTTACCACCAACGGATGACGCTGCAGCCAGGTCATCACGCTCTGCCAGTGATCCGCCACCACGCCGCCGAGGATGAGGTAGAAGCTCCACCAGAGCAGGTTACGGTCGCGATACTGCCAGATAAACTTCATCAGGGGTGATTGCGGCTGAAAGTGTCCGTACTGGCTGTGCTGCATAAGGAGGGCGTAAGCGATGAAGGCTGCAATCATCAGCGGCCATTCACGCCCTCGGCAGGCGCGTACAGACCTCAATATCAGTGGGAAGAGCAGATAGGCCTGAAAGATGAGGATGATGAAGTAGAGGTGATAGAAGGTATTGCCCAAGGCCAGATCCTTGGCAAACATGGCTAGCGTGGGCCGATAGCTGCCGCGGGTAATGATCACCTTAGCGGCAGTATAGCCAATACTCCAGAGCAGGTATGGGACGAAGATGTAGGTAAGGCGCCTGCGGATGAACTCGCCATAGCGTATTGGCCTGTCCGCAGGGTAGTTGTAGAAGAGCACTACCCCAGTGATGAAGACGAAGGCGGCGATGGAGAAACGGGCCATTTGGTTGGCGCCGATGTAGAACAATACGGGGAGCGAACCCCGCCTGCCAAAGGCGATCGGAGAGGCGGTGACGTGAATGACCACCACCGAGATGGCCGCGATGGCACGGACAAAGTCGAGCTCGGTGAGGCGTTGTTTTACTGACATGGCGTTCTCCTAACGTGAGTATAGACGGAGGAAGAGTGTTAACTTAGGGGTCTGACCCCTAAGTTAACACTCGCTATCCTCGTAGGAAGTAGACCACCAATACGATCAGTCCGATGAGCACGCGGTAATAAGCAAAGAGCTTGAAGCTATTGGATCTGAGATACTTCAGTAGAAAGCCGATGCTGAGCAGCCCGACCACTGCCGCACTGACGATGCCAGCGATGAAGGCGGCATCGATGGCACCCGGGGTTTCGAGCAGATCCTTGATCTGCAAGATGCCGGCTCCACCAATGATCGGGGCCGAGAGCAGGAAGGAGAAACGGGCGGCAGCCTCGCGGGTTAGCCCCATCATCATGCCTGCCGTCATGGTGGCCCCGGAGCGAGAGACGCCTGGTAGGATGGCGGCCGCCTGGGCAGATCCGATCCCCATGGCTTGACCAAAGCTCATGTCGTCGATATGGACCCGCTTGCGACCGTTGCGGTCAGCCCAGTAGAGTACGATGCCCATGATCATCAACAGGACGGCGATGCTGATGGGATGGCGAAAGGTCTTCTCGGCGGCATCCTCAAGCAGGTAGCCGACCAGGGCGCCGGGGATGGTGGCAGCCACCAGCCACCAGAAGAGACGGCCAGAATGGGTGCTGGGATTGGTCAGGCCGGCCACGGCGAGCGTCAGCCAATCCTTCCAGAAGAAGATGATCACAGCGACCAGAGTGCCTAGGTGGAGCGCTACGTCAAAGGCGATTCCTTGATAGTTCCAACCAAACAGCCAAGGAACCAGCCACAGATGCGCCGAACTAGAGATAGGCAGGAACTCGCCCAACCCCTGTAGGGCGCCGAGGATTATCGCCTGGAAAATAGTCATCGGTGTCTCCTTTCAGTCGATACGCCCCAAGGCCAGAGGCCAGAGGCAAAAGTGAGAACGTATAGTAGGTGGCAACGATTGGATGACGTTCGCCTACTCACCCGGTATTGTAACCTCTCGGGGCTATCTGGCGCAATAAGTTTACGTTCTTGGCGCGGATAGTATGAGTAAGATACTACCAGGGGCGAATGTGGGAACAAGACCAGCTATCTCCCCGTCTTATAGGTGGGAGATCTATCCCGAACTGTAACCACTCTGAAAAGCGGCCACAAGAGCGAAAGGTGTGATGACATGAACCGATTTTTTCACCTGCCCAGCCTCTACGTTTATCTACTAGCCGTGGTACTTCTCGTGACCTCTCTCTTTTACGCTGGGGCGCTGTTGCGGGACGGACTCTATCTGCTGATGGGGTTGGACGAACAGTACCCAAACCTGGGCTACTCCGGCAACATCCAGCTGACCCCCGATGCTGAAGCCTATGTCAAAGAGCTGCAGGCAGAACGCAGTCGTGCCCTCAACATCGCCAACTTTCTCAAGCGAGGGATCACGCTCGTCCTAGCGGCTGGTAGCTTCCTGTTCTTCTGGCGGCGCGCCAATCCCTTTGGCAGCAAAGAGATGGCCTTTACTATGCCCAACTTCTATTTCTTCCTCGTCAGCAGCATTGCGTTTATCATCTTCTTCTTCGCCCTGGCCAATACCGTCAACAACGTCGTAGATACCGCCATTGTCGGCGACAGGGGACGCTATGTCAACATCGATGCCCTGTACCTGAAGTATGACAAGCCGGTGGAGCCGAACGCTCAGCCGATCAAGGTGGAGTTGGATGATCTGAAGAAGAGGTTGGCCGACTATGACAAACAAACGGGTGAATACGATTGGCGCCGCGGTCGTACACGGTCGATCATCGACAGTCTGTCTATCTCCCTGGTAGCGTTGCCGGTCTTCCTGTTCCACGATCGCCGGTTCACGCGCAAGGAAGCCTAGGATAGTGGGAGGGTGTATGCGGTCTGTGCGTTGGTTGATCGGTATCGTCATCGGCCTGGTGGCCATCGCCTTGGTGATCATTCACCTCAGCAACACCTGGCTGGAGGTCAACCATCAGCCACTTGCCATTCCCAACCTACCCAATGACCTAGTTGGACTCAAGATTGTCCAGATCAGCGACCTGCACGGAGCGACCTTTGGCGAGGGCCAAGAGCGGCTGCTGCGCGCGATCCGTGAGACCGAGGCCGATATCATCACAGTGACTGGTGATCTGGTCGACGGTCCGCACACCTCGGTGGAGTCGCTGGTAGCCATGTTTCACGCATTGGCCGAGAGCAGTACGATCTACTTCGTCTCCGGCAATCACGATCACTGGGGCTACCACGCACGGCTGATCGAAGCGCTGCAGGATGCGGGTGTGCACGTGCTCAACAACCGCGCTGAGGTCTATGGCAAGGGCAGCGCCAAGCTATGGGTGATCGGTGTGGACGATGGTTTCACCGGTCGGGATGATCTAGATCAGGCAACCAGCAGGGTGAGCGGCGATCAGCCGACCATCCTACTCGCCCACGTTCCCGACATTCTCCCCCAGGCCGCACTGAAGAAGATCGACTTGGTCCTCTCAGGGCACCACCACGGCGGTCAGATCCGAGCGCCGCTGATCGGAGCCCTATACGCGCCCGGTGGGGAGATCCTCCCCCATTTTGATAGCGGCTGGTATCGAGATGGGTCCACCAGCATGTATCTGTCGCGGGGGCTAGGCGCCACGGGGATCTTTCCGTTTCGGTTCTGGAACAGGCCAGAACTGGTCGTGGTGGAGTTGGTGAGGCAGTAGCGAGCAGACACCAGAGTTCAGGTTGAGAATACAGGATCTACGATGTAACAAGAGGTCTGATCCCTTCACTGGGATCAGACCTCTCACTGTTTGTGTCGTTTCTTTGCTTGGTGGCCTGGTGGCTTGGGGCCTTGGTGGCGCTGGAAGGGCTACTCGCCCTCTTCCTCCACCCACGCGCTCTTCAGCATGACGTCGCCGTTATTGCGGAAACGCAGGCCCTTGACACGGGGCTGACGTGCCATATAGTAGAGCGGATGGTAGAGGAAGAGCCAAGGGGCCTCCTCGTGGACGACGGCGTTGGCCTTCAGATACAACTCGTGGCGCTTTTGCGGGTTAATCACCGTCTTGGCCTCATCAATGAGCCGGTCGACCTCGGGATGGCTAAAGCGGGCAAAATTGCTCTTGCCGATGCTGCTGGAGTGCAGCCAAGTGTCGATATAGCTGCCGCCCTCGGCGTGGCCGCCCGTGGCTGCGATCAAGTAGAGGTTGCACTGACTCATGGTCTCTTGGCTGGTGAACCTAATCCAGGGAACCGCTACGATACGGGCCCGAATACCGATCCTGTCTAGGGCTGCGGCGACTGCAGCCGCGCGGGCGGCCTGCTCAACATTGTTGTCTCGGACGTGGATGATCACCTCACCAGGATAGCCATTGGCATAGCCTGCCTGCCGCATCAGCTCTTTGGCCTTGTTCAGATCATAGCGATACGGTTGAACAGTCTCGTTGACCCAGGCAGGGGGGAGCGGTCCGCGGCTTACGACCGCATGCCCTTTGAGGACATCGCGCAGATAGGTCTCACGGTCGAAGGCGTAGTTCAGCGCCTGCCGCACCAGCTTGTTGTCAAAGGGAGGCCTGTCGCAGAGGATGCCGCAGTATTGCACGTCCACCGGGTCGAGCTTGGCGGCTAGCGATCGTAGTACTGGATCCTTCTGCAGGTGGTCAAAACCGCCGCCATCGATACGCAGGTGATTCACCTCGCCCTGGAAGAAGGCGTCCTGCAGGGCGTCGGCGCCCTGATAGATACGAACGACCACGTGACCGACGTAGGGTCGGCCCTCGAAGTATTTGGGATTGGACGTGAGTTCGATTCTATCCCCCGGCAGCCATTGTTGGACGACAAATGGTCCAGCACCGACGGGGTGTTTGGCAAACTCGGCAGCCCCATGTTGCTCGATCACATCCTGAGGGACTAGTGACGCATTGGCATTGGCCAAGTTACCTAGGAAGGTGAGATTGGGGGTGATGAGACGGATCGACAGCTTGAAACGGTCCAAGACCCGAATGCCGCTGATCTCGCGGGCACGCCCTTCAGCATACTCCCTGGCTCCCTCGATCCCCATGAACAGCCCAGCGCGTGGGGACTTGGTAGCGGGGTTAACTAACCGCTCAAAGGTGTACTTGGCGTCTTGGGCGACAACCTGACGGCCGTGATGGAAAAAGACATCCTGGCGCAGTGCAAAGGTGTAAGTACGGCCGTCCTCCTCTAGGTGCCACGTGCTGGCAATGGCGGGAATCGGGCGGCTGTCCATGCCGAGCTGGAGCAGCCCGATGAATACCTCGCGGATGATGTTGTTGGAGTTGGTGTCCTGAGAAAGGGCGGGGTCAAGGGTGACCGGATCAGAGGGAAGACCGAAGACGTAGGGTTTCTCGTGGTCATCCACTGCCAAGGTGATCCCCGACTCCAGCCGCTGCTCTAGCTGCTGCAGATCACTAGCCTCTGAGAGCAGCGTGTTCATGGACGCTTGCTGCTGCTCGGCATCAAACGACGCGGTCTCGACGAACACCGCCGCCTGGTCGACGGCCTGTTTCATGCTGTCGGTGACCTGCATCAGTTTGTCGCTGTTCTGCGCCTGCTGCGTGACGGCATCGCTGATGTCCTGCACTTGGCGGTTGGAGTTGGCCACTGCCGAGATGATCTCATCGAGCGCGTGTCCTGTCTCCAGGACGACGCGGCTGCCTTCACGAACCGACTCGACGCTCTCGGCCAACGCGCTCACGGTCGAGGCGGCTTCGTTTTGGATGGCTGCGATCAGTTTGCTGATCTGGCTGGCGGCCTCGGCGCTGTCACCGGCTAGCTTCTTTACCTCGTCGGCGACCACAGCAAAACCACGCCCTTGTTCACCGGCACGGGCGGCCTCGATGGCGGCGTTTAGCGCCAACAGGTTGGTCTGGCTAGCGATCTCTTTGATGGTGACGACGATCTTGTTGATCTCCTGGGTCTTGATACCCAGCGACCGCACTGCTTCCGAGTTGTGGGCGACGGTCGCTTGGATGCGGGTCATGACATCGGTGGAACGCAGGACGGCTTCTTTGCCCTTGCCCACGGCGGCAGCGGATTGTTCGGCTCCGACCGCAACTTCACCGACCGACGCAGCTATTTCCTGGGAAAACGCTCCCAGTTCACTGATGATCTGTACAGCCTGACCAATGGTCTGTTGTTGACTCTCCATCTGCCGTCCGATGGCGCTGATGGCAGCCAGCAGCTGGGCGGTTGTCGCCTCGGTCTGATTGGCCCCATAGGCGACTTTGGCGACCGAGGTTGAGAGGCGTTTCACTCTCCGCGCCAAGCGCGTGTTGTCGGTGGCTGGTGTGAGAACCTGCTGGCTGGTCAAGGCCATCGGTTTTTCGGTCTCCTGAGCCTCCTGCCCACGTTTCTTGAACCACTGCAAAGACGATCATCTGCCTTTCTATGACTCTTCGGTGGGGTGTGTTGGTCATAAATGGTTATAAGAATCCTATTGCGTTTATTATCATTTATTTCTGTAGAGTCCTCACAATCCCTGCCATCCATGGCATAATTTCGACAGAAATAGCCAATGAAGTCCACAGACCACAGTTGGGCGAGGATGGGTGTCAACCAGAACTGGGATGTCTACGATAGCGCAATGTGACAGCTTAGGCCAAAAAAAACGCCCCGTGGGGCGTTCCTTTAGAAGTCTCATCTGTGGCCTGTGGTCTCTGGGCTCTACTTGCTGGCAATCTCCCTAACCGCCCTGACCACCAGCTCCACTTCCTCGTCAGTGGTGAAAAAGCCTGGGCTAAGGCGGAAGCTTCCATGAGGGAAGGTGCCAGCCGAACGGTGGGCCATGGGCGCGCAGTGCAGCCCCGGGCGTCCAGCGATGCTGTAGCGGTCGTTGAGCAGTTGGGCTAGATCTTCGGAGCTATGGTCATCGATATTCAGGCTGAGCAGGCCGGCGCGGTGCTTGACATCTTTAGGCCCATACAGGGTGATGCTGGGGATCTCCCTGAACTCCTTGAGCAAGCGCTCCAAGATGGCGTGCTCACGCTGACGAATCGTATCTACTCCCGTCTGCAGTATGAACTCCACGCCGGCTTTCAGCCCGGCGATACCGGCTGCGTTGAGCGTACCGCCCTCTAAGCGGTAGGGGAGCTCGCGTGGGTGCAGTCGGGCATCGGAACGGGTACCAGTGCCACCATCCCTCCACGGGGGCAGATCGATGTCGCGCAGCGTCAGAACAGCGCCTGTTCCCTGCGGACCGAGCAGGCTCTTGTGACCGGGAACCACCAGAATATCGATCCCCATGGCTTGCATATCGATGGGGTGGATTCCCGCGGTCTGAGCCGCATCCAAGGCGAAGACCGCCCCATGGGCGTGGGTCACGCGGCTGATCTCGGCTACGTTTTGCACTGCCCCCAAGACATTGGAAGCGTGGGCCATGATCACCAGCTTAGTCTTAGGCTGAAAGAGGGCGGCCAGGTTGTCAGGCGCGACAAAGCCCTGCTCATCGGCCTGAGCATAGGTAAGCTCCACCCCTTCACGTTCCATATGTCTTAGTGGGCGGCTGACGGAGTTGTGTTCGATGGTGGTCGTGATGCAGTGGTCACCCGGTTGCAGTAGCCCCTTGATGACTAGGTTCAGACCATCGGTCGCATTAAAGGTAAACGCAACCTGGCGCGGATCGGGCGCATTAAAGAAACGAGCCAATAGCTCCCGGGTATCATCGACCATCTGATCAGCTTGTTTGGCTAAGCAGTGACTTGACCGACCTGGGCTGGCCCCGTTGAAGCGGAGGAACTCATTAACCGCTTCATAGACAGCCTCGGGCTTGGGCCATGAGGTAGCGGCATTATCGAAGTAGTGCATGGTAAGGTGCTGCATGCCTGGAACCCCCTTGCGTGAAGTCAAGAGTCAGGGGTCAAGAGTCTGCAGGGCCATAGAAGAGACTCAAAGACGCACGTGATGATGGCTCCTGATTGTTGACCGCTGACTCTCTAGTAGATTGCCCCAGTATGGGAAATCTACAAAAGAAAGAGCGGGTTGCCCCGCTCTTGCCGCTAATGTTGGGGATTTTTCAGCTCACGCTCGGCGTGCATGATAGCCAGTCGGACAAGATTGCCGCAATCACGAGATGAGACACTGCCGAAGCTGCCACCTTCGCGTTGGACGACATCGTCCACGCCCAGTTCCTTGGCCAGTTCCATCTTGAGGTCGTCGGACATGATCCTGTTTCGTCTTGACATGCTGCATGCCTCCTTTCGCGGCGCTAATAGTCTGCCGCAAAAGGGGGAGCATAACACTGGGAAATACTTCGCCTGCGATTCTTGCTACTCAACTCGCACAGCACTCAATTCATCGCGTGTCCCCACATGGTGGCTGGTGGCTTGGTGCCTTGGTGGCTATGCGTTAAGGCCCTTAAGCGTATTCAGTGCTCCGAAGACCAGCGCCGCCACGCCGGTACCGAAGGCTTCTTCGTCTGGGTTGAAGCCGCCGTTGTGTGCGGGAGCGGGTTTGGCAACGCTCTCGGGAGTGCAGCCGAGACGCAAGAAGCTGGACGGCACCCGTTGGGCGAGGAAGGAGAAGTCCTCGCCGCCCATGCCTGGTTCCGGGATGTGATGCAGCGGCTCTTCACCCAGACCTTCAGCAATGCCCGCGCGGACCATCTCGGTGATCGCCTCATCTGCCACCAGCGAGGGATATCCTTTTTCAAATCGAAACTCATAGCTGCAGCCAACGGAATCGCAGATCCCCTTGATCACCCGTTCCATGATGGCGGGGATGGCTTCGGTCACCGCGGGCTTGTGGGTCCGACAGGTGCCTTCCATGGTCACGGTCTCGGGGATGACATTATAACGGTCGCCACCCTTAATGGTGCCGATGGTGACTACTGCCGAATCCAGCGCACGAACATTGCGGCTGACCACGGTCTGTAGCCCCATGACCACTTGCGATGCTGCCACGATGGCATCGACGCCATTCTCCGGAGCCGAGCCGTGGGCAGCCTTGCCGTGGATAGTGAGGTAGAAGCGATTGGACGAAGCCGAGTGAGCGCCAGCGCGATAGCCGATCTTGCCGGTCTTTAGTTCCGGAGCTACATGCAGACCGATCGCTGCGTCGATCTTGGGGTTCTCCAAGATCCCATCAGCGATCATGAAGGGCATGCCACCAGTCGGATTGCACTCTTCGGCTGGCTGGAAGAGCAGCTTGACGGTTCCTTCAAACTGGTCGCGCAGGTTCCACAGTACCTCGGCGGCTCCGAGCAGCATCGAGGTATGGGTGTCATGACCGCAGGCGTGGCAGACGCCGGCCACTTTGGAGGCCCAGGGTAGACCAGTGGTTTCCTGGATCGGCAACGCGTCCATGTCAGCGCGTAGCGCTACACACGGACCTGATCCCTTACCCTCGATTAGCCCGACAACGCCGGTCTTGCCCACATTGGCTTGAAATGGAATACCGATCCGGGTCAACTCGCGCTGAACCACAGCGCTGGTCTTGAGCTCGTTCATTCCTAGTTCGGGGTGTTGGTGGATCTCGTGACGGTACTCCTTGACCCGTGGCGTAACTTCATTGATCAGCTGTAGAGCATGTAATTTCATGTAATCGTCCTCCCTATGCGTACTCTTATGCGCCAATGATTTCGACACGTGGTCCATGAATGCCTGCCAAAACCAGAGTAAAATGGTTGTTGCCAAATGCACTCAGATCGTGTATTATCGTCATTACGACGCGCCACGGTAGCTCAGTT
>CAZINL010000065.1:0-15530 GCA_964540595.1 uncultured Clostridia bacterium | reverse complement strand
TCCCGGTTGTCCCCAATGCTAAACAAGGCCAGAACGTTGTAGAGGTCCGAAAGCTCAACCTGGATGCCATGTTCTTGACGTAAGATACGCTCAAACTCATACCCGGATATGCCTAAACCGCGGGCGCTGATCGGCACCTTGGTCGGATCAAAAGCATAGCAACCAGGCAGACCGAGGATATCGCTATCGAAAATATAGAGACCAGAGATTTGGTTGATCTCATGGCGTGCCCAGTTGGCCAGCTCCATGGTCTGCTCCAAAAGCTGACGACCGTCACGCATCATCTTGCGGCGCGCCACATCCAGTGAGGCCAGCAAGATATAGGAGGGGCTGGTGGTCTGAGTAAGGTTCATCACGGCCTTGACTCGTTTGGGGTTGATCAAGCCCTCACGAATCAGAAGCAGCGAGCTCTGCGTCATGGAGCCAGTCAGCTTGTGCGTACTGGCGGCCGACATGTCGGCCCCAGCCTCCATGGCTGAGAGCGGCAGGCTCTCATGGAAACACAGGTGCGCACCATGAGCCTCGTCTACGAGCACTGCGACGCCGTGTTGATGGGCGATCTCAACGATCCGGCGGAGATCTGAAGCCACGCCATAGTAAGTCGTGTTGATGACAAAAATGGCCTTAAGATCTGGATGCTCGATTAGAGCGGTCTCAACCGCTTCCGGGGTAATCCCCATGGCGATCCCTAGATATTCGTTGATCTCTGGTTGGACGTAAATCGGCTCAGCACCACTTAGGATCACACCGCTAATGGCGGACTTGTGGGCGTTGCGCGGGAGTAGGATCTTGTCACCAGGCTGGCAGACGCTCATGATCATGGCTTGAATGCCCGATGACGTCCCGTTGCTCAGGAAATATGCGTAATCTGCCTTGTACGCCAAGGCAGCTAACTGTTCAGCTTCTTTGATGACACCCTTTGGATTACAGATGCCGTCTAGGTCTTCCATAATAGTAAGGTCGATGGCCATTGCATTGTGGCCGATGAAGGACAAGAACTCTTCATCACCTACGCGCCCCTGCTTATGCCCCGGAACGTGAAAAGGGATTACTTGATCATCAACGTATTTCCGTAGTGCATCGATAAGTACAACGGTAACATTAAATCACATCTAAACACGCCATGCAAGAGCTTTCCGCAATTATCTTGGAAATTTCGAGATGAGAGGCAGTTTCCTCATCAATTGGTCGGTTTTGCTCCCGTTTGCTACTATATCCTCTCGATAACTCCAGTTCGAGACGAAGTGGACAAGATTATTCCAGATGAACAGAGGTATTCATCTGGTGAAAAACCGATCGGCACCTTGGTAGCAAGGATCGCACCAACCGGGCTCCCAGCTCCATCATATGTAAGACGTACAACGCTGCACACGTGGCAGCCCTGCTGGTTGCAGAGATATGGTGACTCAAACTCAAGGAAACAGCGAGGTGAACAGCGAGGAGATCTCGGCGATTCCAGATCACGTGGCATCCAACGCGAGTCTCTGTCATGCCTTCCCTGGTGGTTCCATACATTGTGTTAAGCCTACCGCTGCCTACTCATTGGCAGGCAGTTTTTAGACAAGGATTGACTATAGGGGGAGCGCGCGATGACCGAGATTATCATCACCAGTACCATAGCCGGACTTGCCACCGTGCTCGGTGCTTTGATCGTCATCATGTTTGGCAAACCAAAAGCTCCGGTGCTCTCACTCCTATTGGGTTTGGCTGCGGGAGTCATGGTGGGGGTGGTGGTGATGGATCTGCTACCATCTGCCCTGCTCTACAGCAGCTTGGCGCTGACGATTGTGGGTACCGTGACCGGGATCATCATCATGTTTGTGTTGCAGAGGAAGATAACTCACAGTTCATCTTTCCAACGCATACGTACTAGCAAGCACTGGCTCTCCATGGGCTATTTCATTGCCTTGGCCATCGCCATGCACGATTTTCCAGAGGGTTTGGCCATAGGGGCAGGGTATTACGCTGAACCTGGTCTCGGCGGGATGATTGCGCTGGCGATCGGGTTGCACAACATCCCCGAAGGGATCGGCATGGCGGCCCCACTATGGATGGGTGGTGCGTCCATTGGTCGTATTCTGCTGATTGCCCTGCTCACTAGCCTCTGCACCCCGCTCGGCGCCATGATTGGCACCATTTTCTTCGGGCTATCAACCGCCATCATTGGCTTGGCGATCGCTCTCGCAGCAGGAGCCATGGTCTACGTGGTCGTTAGTGAGCTACTGCCCCAAACTAAGGAACTGGATCTGGTCCGCGGCCTGCTCGGAGTTGCGCTAGGTCTGGGCTTGGTGGTGTTCGTCCTATAGCACCCGCGCCTTGACAATTACTACACCTAACGTTATGATAGGCATGAAATGTGACCGAAAATCATAGAGATGCAGTTTCCAAATCCTTAGATGGTATGCGAACCTCAGGCGTAGATTTTTCCTGAATGCACGACGGAGCCGCGGAATGCGGTTCTCTTAATTTCGGACAGGGTCTAATGGAGGCTTCAGACATGCTAGATCGCCTATTTTCCCAGCCTTTGGACGTAGTCATGATTCCGATACAAGGCCTGATCTTCTTCATTACCCTCTATTTTTTCCTCATCTCCCTCCCTGGTCTTTACCGCAGACCAGAGAAGAAAGTACTCACTCCTAAGAAGACATTTGCGGTAGTAGTTGCCGCCCATAACGAAGAGGCCGTGATTGCTCCACTTGTCGAGAACTTGCTGAGCTTGAACTACCCCAAATCCATGTTCGATGTCTTCGTCGTCGCTGACAATTGTTCTGACGACACCGCTACCATCTCGCGGCGGCATGGGGCAAGAGTTTTTGAGCGGTTTGACCTCACCAAAAAGAGCAAAGGCTACGCCCTTGAATGGGTCTTTCCCAAGATTTTTGCCCTAGATAAGCATTACGACGCTGTGGTTATCTTCGACGCCGATAACCTGGTCAAAGATAACTTCCTCCTGGAGATGAACAGCAGTCTCTGCCAGGGTCACAAGATTATTCAGGCATATATTGATGCCAAGAACCCTAACGACAATTGGGTCACGGGAACCTTTGCCCTAGCGTTTTGGCAAAGTGATCGGATGTTGCAGCTTGGTCATCAAAACCTCGGCCTGACGAATACATTGGGCGGAACCGGGATGTGCATCGACGTGGAGACCCTTAAGCGTTACGGTTGGGGCGCTTACTCGCTGACTGAAGACCTTGAGTTCTCCGTTAAGGCGCTGGCTGATGGTCTCAAGACATCATGGGCCCATGATGCTGTGGTCTATGACGAGAAGGCTTCGAGCTTCATGCAGGCCTGGCGGCAGCGGGTGCGCTGGACCCAAGGTCGTGTTGATGTGATGATGCGCTACATGGGACAGATGTTCTGGAGCGGCATCAAGACGATGGATATGAACAAGATCGACATGGCCATTCATCTCTTCCAACCACTCTTCATTTTGATCACTACCTTCCACATGTTGATCACCTATCTGGCCAGCTTCGAGGCGTTCTCGTTCCTTAAGTACACCAGCATCCTACCGATTGGCATCTGGACCTTGGTTGGCTTATTTCAGTGGTTCTACCCTGCTTTGTGTTTACTACTTGATCGCCGACCCTTGATCAACTACAAATGGTTAATCCCCTACCCCCTATTCATTTATCTCTGGGTTCCGATTACCTTTGTTGGTTTTCTCCGCTATCGGGAGAAGGAGTGGACGCATACCAAGCACACGCGTAGCATGTCGTACCGCGATCTCCACGGAAGCACGAAGAACTCGTCAGCCTCTCCCGCCAAACAGATCTCCCAGGGCTAACGCCCTGGGCTTTTTGTTACCATCAGATGGTGGCAAGTCTGACGGGATCGTGAGTTGGTCGTGAAATCGTCCCTTGGCTAAGAGCGCCAAGGGACGACTTTCAGGTATGGGCTCCGTAGGGCGTGAGACAGCTGTTACAGCTGATAGAGGCGGATTGGTTTGACCTCGCTCACAAAGCAAACAAGCGCAAGAGACCTGGCTCGGTTAATGAGCCAGGTCTCTTGTCACTCTCGGTGATCGTTAGGCGACGAACATGCTGCCGAAGACGAGGGCAACGATGGACATCAGCTTGATCAGGATGTTAAGCGAGGGGCCAGAGGTATCTTTGAAGGGATCGCCGACGGTATCACCGACGACAGCCGCTGCATGGGTAGTGGTCCCCTTGCCGCCATAGGCGCCACCCTCGATGTACTTCTTGGCGTTGTCCCAGGCACCGCCGGAGTTGGACATTTGGATGGCGACCAGAACACCCGTCACCAGCGATCCGGCCAGCAGTCCACCTACGGCATCGCGTCCCAAAGTGAGGCCCAGGACGATGGGGCTGACAACGGCCAACAGACCGGGAACGATCATCTGACGAAGAGCCGCAGTGGTAGAGATGTCGACACAACGGGCATAGTCCGGCTTAGCCTTCCCTTCCATGATGCCGGGGATCTCCTTGAACTGGCGTCGAACCTCAGCGATCATATCGAAGGCTGCTTTGCCAACCGCCTCCATGGTCATGGCGCCGAACAAGTAAGGAAGCATACCACCGATAAACAGACCAATGATCACCTCGGGATCGAGGATACTGAGAGCCGTGAGTTTGACTGAAGACGCATAGGCTGCGAACAGGGCCAGTGCAGTCAGGGCGGCAGAACCGATGGCAAAGCCCTTGCCGATGGCGGCAGTGGTGTTGCCGACCGCATCGAGGGTATCGGTTACCTTGCGGACGCTCTTTTCCAGACCAGCCATCTCAGCTACACCGCCGGCGTTGTCGGCGATCGGGCCATAAGCATCAACCGCGACCACGATACCGGTAGTGGACAGCATACCAACAGCGGCCACCGCGATGCCGTAAAGACCAGCGAACTTATAAGCAACGAAGATGGCAGCACAGATAACCAAGATTGGGAAAGCGGTACTGCGCATACCAACTGCCAGACCGCTGATGATAGTAGTGGCGGGGCCAGTCTGCGATGCTTGGGCGATCCCCTGCACCGGCGGCTTGTCACCGGATGTGTAGTACTCGGTGATCTGCCCGATGATGATACCCGCAATCAACCCAGAAGCGGTGGCGAAGAACACGCTGATCTCAATGAGACCGATCATGCTGAGCAGGTAGGAGCCGACGATAACCAGTCCACCAGCTGTCCAGGTACCCATGTTGAGGGCCTTTTGTGGGCTGGACTTTTCGTCCGACTTCACGAATAGAGTACCGATGATAGCCGCCACGGTACCAACCGCCGCCAATACCATCGGATAGACCACTGAACTTGTGCTCATCTTGCTCGAGACCGCGATGGCCATGGCAGCGATGATCGAGCCAACAAAAGACTCAAATAGGTCAGCACCCATACCGGCCACATCGCCGACGTTGTCGCCAACGTTATCCGCGATGACCGCCGGGTTGCGTGGGTCATCCTCAGGGATACCAGCTTCGACCTTACCGACTAGATCAGCCCCGACATCAGCAGCCTTGGTGTAAATACCGCCGCCGACGCGGGCAAACAAAGCGATGGAGCTGGCGCCAAGACCAAAGCCATTGACGATATTGGGGTCGCCGAAGATATAGTACAGGACACCAACACCAAGAAGCCCGAGACCAACCACGGACATTCCCATGACGGCACCGCCAGAGAAGGCGACGCCCAAGGCCTTGTTCTGGCCATGACGTGCGGCTTCTGCGGTCCGCACATTAGCCTGGGTAGCAACACGCATGCCAAAGTAACCAGCCAAGATCGAGCTGAGAGCGCCACCGACAAAGGCAACGGCGGTCGCGGGCTGCAGGACCTCAGCGGGGGTCATGAACCCTGCCACCGCGATGATAGCGGTCAGGGCAACGATGAAAATGGCCAATGTCCGATATTCACGACGCAAGAAAGCCATGGCTCCCTCGGAGATGGCCTGTCCGATCTCCTGCATCCTGGCGTTGCCAGGTGACATCTTTGCGATTCTTGCACTGAGCATAAAAGCATATGCTAGCGCTACCACGCCGATCAGTGCCGTGATAAGTTCGTAAGGCATGAACTGGTCCTCCTTAATTCCTAAAATCAAAGCCGCGGATTAGATAAGCGGTACATGCAATTATTCCCAACTCACCCAACTCTGATACTCGAACTCTTTACATGCTAAGCCAGTGGGCGCACTCACCTCCAGCGAGCGAAATTAAGAAGCAATAATAAGTTCGTAACTATTACTTATTCCACAGTGATATCGATTTTCCTGCAGCGTGGCAGGAAAGTCGACATCATTTTTGCTATCTCCCACGCCTTAACGGCGTGCCTCGTACACTGTAAAGGAGGGCGCACGCCCTCCTTTACCAATTTCAAAGACGATTAGCCTTCATGCCTAACTAGTTCGACCTCATCGCCATTCTTCAGACCGGCGGCATTGGCCTCGTCGGTATCCACGTGGAACTCCAGAGCAAATTGGTCATTTACTCTGGCTAGGACCCGCTCGAAAACCAGAGCACGCTCACCACCGACGCGCACCGACAAAAGTTCCTTATCTTTGGCGCCGATCACGGCCGCCTCAGATGGGTGGAGATGCACGTGGCGCACCGCCAAGACGACCCCTTCGTTTAGCTCTACGCGGCCTTTGGGCCCTTCGAGGACGATCGGAGCGGAACCCTTCAGATCGCCGCTATCGCGAACTGGCGGTTTGATCCCGAGCACAAAGCTGTCGGTCTTGGACACTTCGATCTGGGTCTGCTTGCGTACTGGCCCTAAGACGCGCACGTTCTTGATTGTCCCTTTGGGCCCCACCAGATTCACCGTCTCTTGAGCGGCATATTGGCCCGGCTGCTTCAGATCGCGGAAAACGGTCAGCTGAGCACCCGTGCCGAACAGTGTCTCAAGATCGGTTTGGGACAGATGCAGGTGGCGATTTGATACTCCACAAGGAACTTTCATCGTCTTTTCCATCGTGATGCTCCTTCTGCCAAACTATTCTCTTCAGAATGCCTCTCTTTAGAACTACCCTCTAATTGCTCTATCTAGCTTGCCCCTGTCGAGCTTGGTGCATAGTCAGATCCAACACTCTGATCCCCACGCTAGACAGCAGGATGGCGCTTCTGACCAGTGACAGCGCTGCCTGAGAGCGGCACCGCGGCTGGCTCAAACTCTCCACTTTCCCGGACCATGAGTATTACCTGCCGCGCTTGTCCGTGACGCTGATCGAGGTGAACGGCGCCGACCTTGCGAAAACCGCAGCGTTCATAGGTCCGTACGGCACGCTGGTTATCATTGAACACCCGCAAATAAACGCTAGTCAAGCCCAGTTCAGTAAAGGCATGCCGCAGCAGGGTGCGGACGGCATCTGTCCCTAGGCCGCGATTCCAGTATTCCTTGCGCGCGATACAGATCGCCAGTTCAGCCTCGTGCCGCTGCCAGAGAATGTGATCCAGCTCGATCTCGCCAATCAACTCCATCTCACTGGTTAGGATCGCCCAGCGCCGTCGTGATCGACTAGCGATGCTGGTCGCATCCAGAGCTTGGCTATTCTCCTCTAGATATCTACCGCCGGTCAATGCCAGGACCTCGGGTTCTTGGCTAAACCTCGCCAGATAGTCGAGATCGCTCGCTGTCACTCCGCGCAGAATGACGCTTGTCCCATATAGCATTCTGACACCCCTATGCCGTATGTAATGATACCAGGTGACTGCGCCAGTCTGGGCGCATCAACGACAGCCTGGTGATCCTCATTTCGCCCGAGGATGTTTTCGACTGACAGCCGGAGTACTCCTCTAGGTAAGTTTCGCCACAGGGGAGCCGAAGGTCAGTAATGCCTGTCTCTCTTTAGCCGTCTGTTCTCCCTTTCTAGACAATGCACCTGCCACTGGTACTCCGCTTCACGTTCCTGAAGCAGGTTCATCAAGACCAGGCGACTGGTGCGCAGGCTGCGGACGCGTTCTTCCAGCTCAGCCACACGCGTACGTAGGGCGATCAGTTCAGCGCCGTTCTCCATGGCATCTCACCTCGTATTCTGAGCATCTGCAAAAGGCTAACCTTGCATAACTCATTCTTGCGAAGCTTGCATGCACGGGTGATAATGTTCAGCGTTGTATAAGTTTACCATAATGAAGTCATGCAAGTTCCTGTACAGTATACGGATGAAATGGCCGACGGTATAACCATCCATGCATAGAGAAGGAGGCCGTTTGGACAGCCTCCTCTTCCGAGCTCAAAAAACCTGTTCCCTATTCCACCATGATCATGGCATCGCCGGAGTTAACGCTCTGTCCCTTGGTCACGTAGATGGCGGAGACGGTACCTGCCTTGGGAGCAAGGATCTCGTTCTCCATCTTCATGGCCTCAAGGATGAGTAGGACGTCACCAGCGTTGACCTTGGCTCCTTGCTGGACCTTGATGTCGAGGACCGTCCCTGGGATCGGGGCCTTAATGGCACCTGCACCGCCAGCGCTGGGTGCCTGTGGCGCAGGAGCAGCAGCCGGCTTCGGTGCGGGAGCAGCTGCCTTGGGAGCGGGGGCTGGCGCGGGGGTGGCTTGTGGCTTCACAGCAGGGGCCGCATCAGCCTGAGCGCCCACCTCTTCTACTTCAACCTCATAGCTCTGCCCGTTGACGGTAATGAGAAACTTCTTCATCAGTCTATTCTCCTTCCAATGCCGTTTCTTAGATCCGGGAGCTGATGACATCATTGCGAGCTGCAGCTGCCCAGCCTTGCTCAAGATTTACAATGCGGCGAATGCTAGCCACTCGAATCGCTGCCGTCTCGCGTCCTAAGGCTTGCGCCACAGCGGCGCTGATGACCGCAATCAATTCCATATCATCGCGAGCCGTCGCCTCGAGAGCGGTAGGTTCAACGATGGGAGTAGCCTCGATCTTGGGCTCGGGACTCACAGCGCGCTTGTTTTCCACACCGGAGAACAGCTTCATGGCAGAGAGCACGCCAGAGAGTAGCCACAGAGTCACGAAGACCACGGCCAAACCAACAACTGTAACCAATAGACCTTCCTGAAGCATATGGGTCCCTCCTTACACCGGCAGATTGCCGTGTTTTTTGGCGGGACGGGCCTCACGTTTGGTGAGGGTCATCTCCAGCGCATTGATCAACGTGGGTCGGATAGTAGCAGGGTCGATCACATCATCCACAAAGCCACGAGCCGCCGCGACATACGGGTTGGCAAAACGATCGCGGTATTCCTCGATCTTCTGCTGGCGCATTTCAGGAGGATTCTCGGCCTTGGCGATATCGTCCTTGAAAATGATATTAGCAGCACCATCGGGTCCCATGACAGCAATCTCAGCGGCCGGCAGAGCGAAGACCATATCGGCGCCCAGATGGCGGCTACACATGGCGATATAGGCGCCACCATACGCTTTACGCGTAATCACCGTTAACTTAGGCACTGTGGCCTCGGAATAGGAATACAGCAGCTTAGCGCCGTGACGAATGACACCACCGTGTTCCTGACCTACGCCAGGGAGATACCCCGGAGTGTCGGTAAAGGTCACAACGGGCATGTTGAAGGCGTCGCAGAAGCGGATGAACCTTGCCGCCTTATCTGAGGCATTGATGTCCAGTACGCCAGCCATGACCTTCGGTTGGTTGGCAATGATCCCGACGCTTCGACCATTGAGGCGGGCGAAGCCGGTCACCATATTGGGAGCGTACAGCGGCTGCACTTCGAAGAAGTTGGCGTCATCCACAACCTTGGTGATGACTTCCTTCATGTCGTACGGCTTGTTCGGATTATCGGGGAAGATCTCACGGATGCTTTCGTCGGTACGAGTGGGCTCGTCAGTGGTGGGAACGACCGGGGTGGTCTCGAGGTTGTTGGAGGGGATGAAGCCGATCAGGCTGCGGACCATCTCCAATACCTGCTGATCGTTCTCGGCTGTGAAGTGTGCAACGCCACTCTTCTGAGCATGGACCGCCGCCCCACCGAGAGCGTCAGCCGAGACGTCCTCACCAGTGACTGCCTTGACCACCTGCGGGCCCGTGATAAACATGTTGGCATACTTGGTCATGAAGATGAAGTCTGTCAGAGCCGGGGAGTAGACCGCGCCACCTGCGCAGGGCCCCATGATGACAGATATCTGCGGGATGACCCCAGAAGCGAGGGTGTTGCGATAGAAGATATCACCGTATCCCTTGAGTGCGTCGACACCTTCCTGGATCCTGGCACCACCGGAGTCGTTTAGGGAGACAAAAGGTGCCCCCATCTTGACCGCCTGATCCATGACCTTGCAGATCTTCTGGGCATGCATCTCGCCCAGAGAACCACCGATCACGGTGAAGTCTTGTGCTGCAACGAAGACCAAACGTCCATCGACGGTACCATAACCTGTGACCACGCCTTCACCGGGAGCCTCGGTCTTCTCCATTCCGAAGCTATTGCAGCGATGCTTCACAAACATATCCAGCTCAACGAAGCTCTGCGCGTCAAGCAACTTCTCAATCCGCTCCCGAGCAGTTAGCTTACCGGCCTCATGTTGCCGGTCGATGCGTTTCTGTCCGCCACCTTGAAGCACGCTCTCACGCTGGCGGCTGAGCTCCTGAAGCCTATCTTCCATGGGCATGAATGTACCTCCTAACCATTGACCGTATTGGTAAAGATTTCTCAGTGGCTGTCGCGCTGGCAAAGCTCGACCAAAACCCCAAAGCTGGACTTGGGATGGATGAACGCGATCTGCGCACCACCCGCGCCGGTACGTGGGGTTTCATCGATGAGCCGCGCACCACTGGCCTTGGCATGTGCCAGGGCCTCGACCACATTCTCGACCCCATAGGCCACGTGATGGATGCCTTCACCACGGGTCTCCAAGAATTTGGCCACAGTGCTGGTAGGATCCGTGGGCTCCAACAGTTCCACTCGGCTCTCGCCAACCATGATCATGGCTGTACGAACTTTTTGTTCGGCAACAACCTCGACATGATCCACGCTGAGGCCCAAGACATCAGTGTAGAACTTAGCTGCCTCTTCAATGCTCTTGACGGCGATCCCAAGATGGTCAATCTTCTTGATCATCGGCAAATCCCCCTCCTAGTATGGATATTGTGTCGCTCGCTAGGAGCTACTTAGGCCCTTTGGTCCAAGACGGTCAGCATCCGTTCGGCACAGCTGTAGGGATCAGTCTCCCCTCGCTCGATGGCTTCAACAAACTCGTTGATCTGTTTCGTGCCAAAGGATGCCATCAGTCTGGCCCGCAGTTGCCACTCCAACTGATCCAGGAGCTCGCGGCGATACCGAGACTGGCGCCGCTCTGCAAGCGTTCCGCTGTGGCGCAGGTGTTCCATATGCCTGTCGAGCTCTGCAACCAGTCGATCGATCCCCTCCGTCTTTAGGGCTACGGTCTTGACCACTGGCGGTCGCCAGTCGCCGCGCGGCGCCAGATCCAACATCATGTTGATCTCGTTGACCACGCGTTCAGCACCCTCTCGGTCGGCCTTGTTGACCACAAAGAGATCACCGATCTCCATGACGCCGGCCTTGATGGTTTGGATATCATCACCCAGTCCGGGTACCGACACCACCACGGTCGTGTCTGCGTTTTCGACGATATCGGTCTCGGCCTGGCCAATGCCCACCGTCTCGATGATGATCACGTCAAAACCAAACGCATCCATCAGTTTGACGACGTCGGCCGTAGCGGCTGACAGACCTCCAAGACTGCCCCTGGTGCCCATACTGCGGATAAAGACGCCGGGGTCGGTCACGATATCAGGCATACGGATCCTGTCACCTAAGATGGCCCCCCCAGTGAAGGGACTGCTGGGGTCGATCAGAATGACCCCCACCGTCAGCTCCCGCTTGCGCAGCGCTTGCGTCAGCTTGCCCGTTAAGGTGCTCTTCCCTGAGCCCGGAGGCCCTGTGATACCGATGATCTGCGCGTGACCACAGTGTTTGAAGAGACGGCTGACTAGGGTACGCGCCTCATCTTGACCGTTCTCCACCAAGGTGATGGCCTTCGCCAAGGCGCGGCGGTTCCCGGACAAAATCTCCTTCTGGTAGTCCAACCTCTGCACCTACTTCTTCGCGTTTGCCTTGATAAAGTCGATGGTGACGCCGGTCGGGGTGCCAGGGGTGAAGATCTCCGCCACGCCAGCGGCTTTGAGTCCTGGGATATCTTCGTCCGGGATAACCCCCCCGCCGACTACCAAGATATCGCCTGCTCCTTTCTCCTGCAGCAGTTCAACCACCCGTGGGAACAGATGATTGTGTGCGCCGGAGAGACAAGATAGTCCGACGACATCCACGTCCTCTTGGATAGCGGCCTCGGCGATCTGCTCGGGAGTCTGGCGCAGTCCGGTGTACACCACTTCCATCCCAGCATCGCGGAGGGCACGAGCGATGACCTTGGCTCCACGGTCATGGCCATCTAGGCCTGGTTTCGCCACGAGAACTCGAATCGGAGTCTGTTTGTCCATGATGGATCCTCCTCTCTACCTAGATGGAGACTGACGCCTGGTATTCGCCAAAGACCTCACGCAGCACGCCACAGATCTCACCTAGGGTCGCATAGACCTTTACGGCATCAACGATCAAGGGCAGCAGGTTCTCGGTTCCCTGTGCGGCATCTTTGAGCCTGGCGAGAGCGCTGCTAACCAGATCTTGGTTGCGCTCAGCGCGCAGATCTGCGAGCTTTTTGGCTTGTAGTTCGCCAACCACGGGATCGACTCTCAACAGACCCTTTGGTGCCTGTTCTTTGACCTGGAACTTGTTGACGCCGACCACGATACGCTCGCCGCTCTCGACCTCTTGTTGCCAGCGATAAGCACTGTCTTGGATCTCTTGCTGGATATAGCCCCTCTCGATCGCCATGACGGCGCCGCCCAGGTCATCAATCCGCTTCAGATAGTCAGCAGCGGCCTCTTCCAGTTGGTTGGTCATGCTCTCTACGTAATAAGACCCTGCCAGAGGATCGATGGTGTCAGCAGCACCGCTCTCAGTGGCGATAATCTGCTGCGTCCTGAGCGCAATCCGTACCGACTCCTCGGTCGGTAGAGCGAGGGCTTCATCACGAGAGTTGGTATGCAACGACTGAGTGCCACCTAAGACTGCAGCCAAGGCCTGCAGCGTCACGCGGATAATGTTGTTGTCCGGTTGCTGGGCGGTCAGCATGGAGCCAGCGGTCTGGGTGTGGAAGCGCAGCATCCATGACTTCGGATTCTGTGCCTGGAAGCGTTCCTTCATGATCTTCGCCCAGAGACGGCGGGCAGCACGGAACTTGGCTACCTCTTCCAGGAGGTCGTTGTGGGCATTGAAGAAGAAAGACAGACGAGGCGCGAAGTCATCAACGTTTAAGCCAGCCTTGATCGCTGCTTCAACGTACGCGATGCCATCGGCAAGGGTAAAGGCGATCTCCTGCGCAGCGGTCGAACCTGCTTCGCGAATATGGTAGCCGCTGATACTGATAGTGTTCCATTCAGGAACGCTCTTGGAGCAGTATTCGAAAATATCGGTGATCAGTCGCATCGACGGCTTAGGTGGGAATATGTAGGTTCCGCGAGCGATGTACTCCTTCAGAACGTCATTCTGAATAGTTCCATTCAGTTTGTCAGGCGTAACCCCTTGCTTCTCGGCGACCGCAATATACATAGCTAGCAGAACAGCGGCCGGGGCATTGATGGTCATCGAGGTGCTAACTTTGTCCAGCGGGATACCCTCGAACAAGATCTCCATATCCTTGAGCGAGTCGATAGCCACACCGACTTTGCCTACCTCGCCCTGGGAGAGTGCGTGATCCGAATCCAGACCAATCTGGGTCGGCAGGTCAAAAGCCACCGAAAGCCCAGTCTGCCCCTGCTGCAGCAGATACTTATAACGTTTGTTTGACTCCTCGGCAGTGGCAAAACCGGCATACTGCCGCATGGTCCAAAAACGACCTCTATACATGGTGGGCTGAACGCCACGGGTAAAGGGATACTCACCCGGCAACCCGAGATCTTTTTCGTAATCAAGGCTTTCAATATCAGCGGGCGTATACAACCGCTTCACTTCCATACCTGAGGTGCTCATAAAGCGAGCCTTACGCTCAGGGAAACGGGCGATGGTCTTTTGTACAGGTCCTTCTTCCCATTTTTTTACTTTCTGTTTGATGCGGTCCAGATCGCCAGACATATCGTTCGCCTCCGTTCACCCCGGTTCTACCGGGAAAATGATGGCCTTTTGCCAAACCCTGCTGATGGAAAATCACTTGACGTCAGATCTGGCTTTGCGATAAATGCAAGTACACCAAGATGAGGTCACGCACTTTCCCGATTATAAGCCACCCTCCCAAGGATACCCTTGGGAGGGTTTCTTCGCAAGAGCAGGGGAAAACTTTTTACTTGGTCACCCAACCCTTGAGGCGCATGGCCACTGCGAGCTTGTTGATGGCAACCATGTAAGCAGCCACACGATGGCTCACATTGTGCTTGGCTGCCATCTCCCAGACGTCATTGAAAGCCTTGACCATGAGGCGGTCGAGCTTCTCATTGACTTCTTCTTCGCTCCAGTAGTAGTTCTGGAGGTTCTGAACCCATTCGAAGTAGGAGACGGTCACGCCGCCAGCGTTGGAGAGAATGTCCGGCATGAGAACGACGCCCTTCTTGGCGAGGATCTCATCGGCGTCGGGGGTAGTAGGACCATTGGCGCCCTCAACGATGAGTTTGGCACGGACGTTATTGGCACGAGCAGAGGTGATCTGGTTCTCAAGAGCGCACGGGAAGAGGATGTCGCATTCGAGAGCGAGCAGTTCGTCGGTGGAGATGAGCGTAGTGCCGGGATAGCCCTTCACGCCGCCATTCTTCTTGACGTAGTCTTGCAGCTCAAACGGGTTGATACCGTCAGCACTGTAGACATTGCCCGTGATATCGCCGATAGCGACAATCTTAGCACCCATGTTGTGAATACCAAAGGCGGTGTAGGACCCAACGTTGCCAAAACCTTGGATGACAACATTGGCGTTCTTGACATCCATGCCCAGCTTCTTGCTGGCTTCACGAGCAATGATATCGATGCCGTTGCCGGTAGCGGCGGTACGGCCGAGAGAACCACCGATCTCGACCGGCTTACCGGTGAAGAGACCAGGAGAGGGAACGTCAACGATGGTGTTGTACTCATCGCCCATCCAAGCCATGATCTGACCATTGGTGTTCACGTCGGGAGCGGGGATATCTTTGCGCTCACCAATGAAAGGATGCATGGCGCGGACATAGCCGCGGGCTAGTCTTTCCAGTTCGCCCTGGGAGAGCTGCTTGGGATCAACGCAGATACCACCCTTGCCACCGCCATAGGGGAGGCCGAGGACAGCGCACTTGAAGGTCATCCACATGGAAAGAGCCTTGACTTCATCATAGTTAACTTGAGGATGGAAGCGGAGTCCACCCTTGGTGGGGCCCATGGCGGCGTTATGCTGCGAACGGAAACCCTCGAAGACCTTGACATCACCGTTGTCCATCTTAACAGGGATGGCGATGGACATGATCTTCATCGGCTGCTTGAGGATCTCATAGTACTGCTCGGGTAGACCTAACTTGTCACAAGACATCTTGATCTGCCTTTGGGCGATCTCGAACACATTGAGGTTTTCAG